>NZ_JABVEB010000150.1 GCF_014323665.1 Actinomadura sp. HBU206391
GCTGTGGATCACACCCACCGGCCACTGGTACCTCAACGGCCCCGACCCCTGACCGGACGCAGGGAACCAACCCCGGGAACATGCTGCGGCCCAAGGGAGGTCCGCCGTGCGTTGCGCATTTTGGCCATGACCAAACTGAGTCGCGACGCGGCTACCCCGGTTGCTACTATGCGGCCATGAACACGTCCGCATGTCAGGTGATGATGCCCCGCTCACGGGGCCGCTGACGCTGCACGGACGATCGTTTCCGAGGCCCTGTTACGGGGCCTCGATTCATGTCTGCGGTCGGAGCCCCGGATCTCCTGGAGGTTCCAATGACCACAGCGCACACCTACATCACCACCACGATCCCCTATGTCAACGCCCGCCCACATCTGGGATTCGCGTTGGAGCTCGTGCAAGCAGACGTGCTCGCCCGCCATCACCGCAGGCGCGGCGACCACGTCAGGTTCCAGACCGGCACCGACGACAACTCGCTGAAGAACGTGCTGGCCGCAGAAGCCGCCGGCATCGGCGTCCAGGAGTTCGTCGACGGCAACGCCGCCGCGTTCACCGCGCTGGCCGAACCGTTGTCGCTGTCGGTCGACGATGTCATCCGCACCAGCCGCGACCCGCGGCACCGAGGCGGGGTCGAGCGGTTCTGGCGGGCCTGCGCCGACACCGGTGACCTCTACCGCAAACACTACGAGGGCCTGTACTGCGTCGGCTGCGAGCAGTTCTACACCCCAGCCGAGCTGAATGACGGTCACTGCGCCGAGCATGGCACCAAGCCGCAGCAGGTCGCCGAGGAGAACTGGTTCTTCCGCCTCTCCCGCTACACCGGCCGGTTGCACGATCTCATCTCCACCGGTGCTCTGCGCATCGAGCCCGCTGAGCGCCGCAACGAGGTCCTCGCCTTCATCGCCGGTGGGCTGGAGGACTTCTCCATCTCCCGATCGACGGCCCGCGCACACGGCTGGGGCATCCCCGTGCCCGGCGATCCCAGCCAGGTCATCTACGTGTGGTGGGACGCACTGGGCAACTACCTCACCGCCCTGGACTACGGAACCGGAGGCAACGACCACCAGCGATGGTGGACCGGAGCCGAACACCGAATCCACCTGGTCGGCAAAGGCGTGCTTCGCTTCCACGCCGTCTATTGGCCGGCCATGCTGCTGTCCGCCGGACAGTCGCTCCCGACCGACATCCTGGTGCACGACTACCTCACCGTCGACGGCCGCAAGATCAGCAAGTCCAATGGCGTCACCGTCGACCCGGCCGCACTCGCCGAGAAGTACGGCACTGACGCCGTCCGCTGGTGGCTGCTGCGCGAAGTACCCCGCGTCGGAGACGCTGACTTCACCCTCGACCGGCTCGTCGCCCGCGCCAACGACGAACTCGCCAACGGATTCGGCAACCTCGTCAACCGGGTCGTCGCCATGACCCACCGCTACCGCGAAGGACAGATCCCCACCGGCGAAGCGCCGGCCTCTGGCGGGGAAGGCCTCCAAGAGGCAGTCCGGCGAGCACCCCGCCTCATCGACACCGCGCTCGCTGAATTCGACTTCCGCAAAGCCACCTCCGCAGTCTGGGGCATCGTCGACGAGGCCAACCGCTACATCAACCACATCCGCCCCTGGGAACTGGCCAAGATCGAACGCGATGGCGACGAGCACGCCGGGCACCAACTGGACGCGGTCCTGGCCACGCTCATCCGCGCATGCCGGACAATCGCCGAGCACCTGGCATCATTCCTGCCCGACGTCACGGCCCGCATCACGCGGCAATGCGCAGCCGTGGACGGACGGCTCCCCGAGCCCTCACCCATCTTCAAGAGGGTCGCCACAAACAGATCGGCGACCACGCCGGAATCCGATCACAAGGAATCCGACAAATGACTTTGCCTGATGGCGGAACGGGGCCGGATCGGGCAGGGACGCGGAGGCCCCACCCGTACCTGGCACCGGCGGTCAGATCTCCTTGAGGAACCCGGAGTCGACGGCGAAGTCGGCGCCCGTGGTGCTCGCCGAGCGTGGTGAGGCGAGCAGGGCGATCACATCGGCGACCTCCTGCGGCTCGGCGAGACGGCCGGTGGACAGCTTCATCATCTCCGGTGCGACCCTGTCCATCACACTGTCCCGGTCGGTGCCCACCTGGGCCGCGAGGATGTCGGCGGCGCCGCCCTCCTCGGTCCACCACGCCGTCCGGACGGGGCCCGGCGAGACGGTGTTCACCCGGATGCCCTGGGGCGCGAATTCCTCCGACAGCGCCTTGGTCAGGTTGTTCAGCCCCGCCTTGGCCGCGTTGTAGTCGACGTTCATGGCGGCGGGCAGCCGGGCGCTCCCCGAGGAGACGTTGACGATCGCGCCGCCGCCCCGCTGGAGCATCGGCGGGATGGCGGCGCGGACGGCGCGCACGACCGAGAACAGGTTGAACTCGAACATCGCCCGCCAGTCGTCGTCGGTGGGGGCGAGGAACGAAAAGCGCGGCAGGGCCACGCCCGGCGGCGGGCCGCCGGCGTTGTTCACCAGGATGTCGAGCCCGCCGAACTCCTCGACGGCACGCGCCACGATCTGGCCGGGCGCCTCGGGATCCATCAGGTCGGCCGCCACGTGCAGGAGCCCGGTGCCGCTGAGCGCGTCGAGCTCCGGAGTGCTCTTACGCGAGGCGGCCAATACGCGGGAGCCCTCGGCGAGCAGCGTGCGGGTGACGGCCAGGCCGATGCCCTTGGAGGCGCCGGTCACGACCGCGACCCGGCCGGAAAGCTGCAGATCCATAAATGTCCTCTTCATCGTCGCGACCCACCCGGTCAGGGGGGCTTCTTCACTGGAGCAAAGCTATGGCGGGTGTCGGGCTCAGGTCCGGCGCGATTCGGACCAGCAGTTTCAGCTGATTCCGGCGCTGCATCCGGCAGGACCGCCCATCGGCCCGTACGACCGTCATGAGCCCACAACGCGGGCAGCAGCGTTCGCTCGAAAGGGGCAGGGCGGCCACCACCGCGGCGGGATGTGCCACCGGACCAGGAGACCGAGTCTGAGAGGGCAGCCCCACCGATTTGGAGGCATCAGTGCCCTTTCCCCGTATGACGACGCTCGCGCTCAGCGCCGCGATGGCGCTCGGCGGGCTCACCGCCTGTTCCTCCGGCGGCGGTGCCGCCGCGACCCCCACGGCCTCGAACTCGCCGAACGCACAGCAGGTGGCCGCGCTCTACCGGCGGCTCTCCCAGTGCATCCGCGACAACGGAGCGCCCACCTTCCCCGACCTCGTGCAGGACCCCGAGACCGGCGGCTGGGAGCCGCCGCGGGGCACCGAGGACCCACCGAAGCAAGCGTTCCTCGCCTGCCAGTCGATCGCCGAGCAGATCCCCAAGGGGTACGGCAAGCAGCGGCGTCCCGTGACCGCCGCGGACCTGGCGAAGCTGCGGCGGTTCTCCGCGTGCATGCGTGAGCAGGGCCTGCGTGACTGGCCCGACCCGAACGACGAGGGGGCCTTCCCGCTGCCCGAACGGCTCCTGCGACAGGGCAAGAGAGGCTTCGTCCGGGAGCTCCAGGCCTGCAAGCACCTCCAGCCCGCCGGCACTCGCGGCATCCAGGTCAAGGTGCCCCAGGACGACATGAGAAAAGGTCAGAATGGGAAGTAAGCGCCGTACGGCAGCGATCGTGAGCGGCGCCGTGGCGCTCGTCGCGGTCGGTGCCGTGGCTTACGCCTCACTCGGCACCGGACGGGCCGATCGGCCCGCCACCGCGGCCCCGGCCGCTGCGACGAGCGCACCTGTCGTGCGCACCGACGTCACCCAGAGCCAGCAGGTCACCGGCGCGCTGAGCCATGCCGGCGACTTCAGCGTGACGGCGTCCGGCGGGCGTGGCGTCATCACCCGGCTGCCCGCCATCGGCTCGGTCGTCGGGCGCGGCCACACCGCCTATGAGGTGAACGGCGACCCCGTACCGCTGCTGTTCGGCGAGCGCCCTGCCTGGCGGCCGTTCGCACTCGGCATGACCGACGGCCCGGACGTACGGCAGCTCGAACGCAATCTGGCCGCCCTGGGGCACGGCGCCGGGCTGACCGTCGACCGGCGCTTCTCCAGCGCGACGTACTGGGCCGTACGCCGCTGGCAGCGCGCCCGCGGCCTGCCGGTGACCGGAGACGTGCCGCTCGGGCAGGTGGTCTTCCTCCCCGGTGCGCTACGGGTCACCGCACACGACGCGAAGCCCGGAACACCGGTCCGCGCTGGTGCCGCCGTCGAGCACGGGACGAGCGCCACCCGTACCATCGAGGTCGATCTCGATCCCGCCGTGTCCCCCGGGGTTCGCAGAGGCGACCGGGTGCGGGTGACGATGCCGGACGGCGACGACGCCGCGGGCCGGGTCACCGACGTCAGCCGGGTCGCGGTGACCGGCGACGACCAGGGCGACGGTGCGCCGACCGAGCAGCTCATCCCCATCACGATCTCGCTCACCCGTGGCGGGCGCGGCCACCTGGACCAGGCCCAGGTCCGGGTCGACATCACCTCCGAGCTGCACCGGGATGTGCTCGCGGTCCCGATCACGGCGCTGCTCGCCCGGCCGGGCGGCGGCTACGAGGTGATCGTGGTGGACGCGGGCGCGCGGCGGCGGGTGCCGGTGCGGACCGGTCTGTTCGACGAGAACGAGGGCGTCGTCGAGGTGACGGCACAGGGCCTCACCGAGGGACAGCACGTGGAGGTGCCGGCGTCGTGACGGGCAACGCACTCGAACTGCGCGACGTGCGCAAGGTCTACCCGGGCGACCCCCCGGTCGAGTCCGTACGCGGGGTGAGCCTGGTCGTGCGCGACGGCGAGATGGTGGCCGTACGCGGCCCCTCCGGGTCGGGCAAGTCCACGCTGCTGCACCTGATGGCCGCGCTCGACCGGCCGACGTCGGGAGAGGTGCGGGTGGCGGGGAGCACCGTCACGGGGATGTCCGACCGGCGGCTGTCCGGGCTGCGCGCGCACCGGGTGGGTGTCGTGTTCCAGCGGTTCTTCCTGCTGGAGCACCTCAGCGCGCAGGACAACGTGGCGCAGGGTTTGCTCTACCGCGGCGTGCCGGCCGCCGAGCGGCGGCGCCGGGCGGCCGAGGCGCTGCGCCGGGTCGGCCTCGGCCACCGCGTGCGCCAGCGAGCGGGCAGGATGTCCGGCGGCGAGCGGCAGCGGGTGGCCATCGCGCGCGCGATCGTCGGACGGCCTGCCGTCGTGCTCGCCGACGAGCCGACCGGCAACCTCGACTCGGCGACCGGCGCGGAGATCCTGGCATTGCTGCGCGACCTGAACGCGCAGGGCACGACGTTGGTGATCGTCACCCATGAGGCGGAGGTCGCCGGGGCGTGTTCCCGCTCGATCGAGATGCGCGACGGTCAGGTGGTGGAGAGATGACAGGCCAGTCGACCCGTAGCGTGCTCCGGCCAGGAGATCTGCTCCCGGTGGGCACGCTCGGGCTGCGCACCCGCCGTCTGCGGGCCATGCTGTCCGCCCTCGGCATCGCGATCGGCATCGCCTCGGTCGTGGGCGTGCTCGGCATCACCCGCTCCAGCCAGTCGCAGCTCCTGGCGCAGATCGACCAGCTGGGCACCAATCTGCTCACCGTGGTCAACGGCAGGGACCTCGGCGGCCAGGAGGCGAGCCTGCCGATCACCGCCGCACCCATGATCCGCCGGATCGAGGGCGTGCTCCACGCCGCGCCCACGGCCCAGCTGAGCACCGTCAAGGTCTACCGCAACGACCACGTACCACCCGGTCAGGCCGGCGGCCTGACCGTACGGGCCTGTGACGACTCCCTCGTCGCGGCGCTCGACGGGTCGATGACCGCGGGCCGGTTCCTCAACGCGGCCACCACCCGCCACCCCGTCACGGTGCTGGGCGCCGAGGCCGCACGCACGCTCGGCATCTCCCGGCCCGATCCGGGCACCCGCGTGTGGCTCGGCGGGCATTGGTTCACGGTCGCCGGTGTGCTGAGCCCGCTGCCACTCGCACCAGAGGTCGACCGGTCCGCGCTCGTGGGCTTTCCGGTCGCCGAACGGCTGCTCGGGTACGACGGCCACCCGAGCCGCATCTACGTCCGAGCGGCACAGGACCGGGTCACCGACGTCGCGAACCTGCTGCACGTCACGGCCGACCCCGCGTATCCGGAACGGGTCGACGTCGGCCGTCCGTCCGACGCGCTCACCGCCCGGACGGCAGTGGCGGAGTCGTCGGCGGCGCTGTTCCTCATGCTCGGCGGCATCGCCCTGCTCGTCGGCGGCATCGGCATCGCCAACGTCATGGTGATCTCGGTGCTGGAACGGCGCTCGGAGATCGGGCTGCGCCGGGCTCTCGGCGCCACCCGCACGCACGTGGCGGCGCAGTTCCTCACCGAGTCGCTGGTGCTCGCGGCCTGCGGGGGCATCGCCGGTGTTCTCATCGGGTCGGCGGTGACCACCGCGCTCTCGTACGCTCGGGACTGGTCGGTGCTCATCCCCGGTGCGGCGGTGTGGAGCGGGCTCGGCATCGCGATCGTGGTCGGCGGGCTCGCGGGCCTGTACCCGGCGTCACGAGCCGCCCGGCTGTCGCCGACCGATGCTCTCAGGACCGTCTAGGCTCTCGGCCGCCGGATCCGGGCCGCCGCCCAGGGCGGTTTCGAGCGGCACGAGGCCCTGCTGGAGTCCGAAGATGGCCGCCTGCGTGCGGTCGACCAACCGGAGCTTGGCCAGGATTCTCGACACGTGCGACTTCACCGTCTCCTCAGTGATGGAGAGCCTGCGGGCGATCTGCCGGTTGGTCCGGCCGCGGGCGAGGTCGGCCAGCACCTCGCGCTCGCGTGGCGACAGGACGTCGAGCGCCTGGGGACGTTCCCCCTCGCGGACCTGCCGGACCAGCAGTGCCGCGATCCCGGGCTCCAGCACGCTACCGCCCGACGCGGCGGCCCGTACCGCCTCGATGACCCGCTTGGCGGTGGTCGTCTTGGGCAGATAGGACAGCGCCCCGGCGCGTACGGCCTCTACGACGCGTTCCTCCTCCTGGAAGGAGGTCAGGACGACCACGGCGGACGGCTCGTCCCGTACGGCCGCCAGCACGGCCAGGCCGTCGAGCTCGGGCATGACCAGGTCGAGCAGCACCACATCGGGCCGCAGCGCGCGGATCGCCGTGATGGCCCGCCGCCCGTTCGAGCACTCGCCGACGACCTCGATGTCACGCTCGTTCTCGAGGACGGAGCGCAGCCCCTCCCGCACGACCTCGTGGTCATCGACGATCAGCACTCCGATCACGAGGTCCTCCCCACCGCCTGAGAGCCGCTCGGCAATAGCACCCGTACCGTCGTCCCCTCACCCGGGCTGCTGACGACCTCGAACGTGCCGTCCATGTCGAGCTCGGCCACCCGCTCGCGCATCAGATCGAGTCCCATCCCGTACCGTTCGCCCGCCTCGTCGACCTCGAAACCTCGGCCGTCGTCGCGTACCTCGACGCTGAGCCGGCCGTCCGCCTCCGCGAGGCGCACCTGGATCGTCTGCGGACGGGCGTGCTTGACCGCGTTGCCGAGCGACTCCTGAACCACGCGAAGGACCGCGTGCTCAGCGGCGGGATCCAGCCGCACGTCGGCCAGGCTGGCCACCACCCGGATGCCGAGGCGGATCTCGTACGCCCTGCACAGCTCCTCGAGGGCGGGCACCAGACCCAGGTCCTCGAGGGCGACCGGGCGCAGTTCCAGGAGCAGCGCCTGCATCTCCCGCATCGTCCGGCCTACCGTACGCTCCATCTTCTCCGCCTGGGCCCGGAGGGCGGAATCCTCCGTCCCGCACATGCCGCTGGCGAGCATTCTGAGCGAGAACAGATCCTGGGAGATCGAGTCGTGCAGTTCGCGGGCGATCCGGGCGCGCTCGGAGCGCCTGGCTCCCGCTCCGGCGAGCCGACGCTCGGTCGCCAGCGCGGCGTCCAGTTGCTCGGTCATCCGGTTGACACTGCTTTCGAGCCTGCCGACCTCGTCGTCTCCAGAGGCGTCCACCCGCGTCTTGAAGTCACCGTCCGCGACGGCCGCGGTGACGTCCGCGAGACGGGAGACCCGCCGGATCAGCCGGCCCGTGCTCAGCAGGCCGAACACCATGCCGACCGGGACGACGAGGAGGAGTACGACCCCGCCCGCGATCAGGAACGGACTCAAGATCTCCCCAGATACCGGCGACGCCACCGCGACGGGCACCTGCACGTAGACCGCGCCGAGGAGGAAGGGCTGTTCCGATGGCATCGTCTGACCGGCGGCCTTGAGCTCGTTGATCCGCACGTGATCGGCGGCGGCCTTGAGCTTGCGGATCCGCTCCTCCGAACCGACCGTGAGCACGGGGCTCACGGCCCACACCACCCTGCGGCCGTCGATGGTGGCGATGGCGCCCCCGCTCAGCGACCGCGGGAGTTCGATCGCGAGCCGGGTACCGTCGCCGGGTACGTTCTTGGCCGTGCTCCGCACGACGGCTCCGTCCGGCGTGACCAGCGCCTCGAACCCCACGGCGTCGGGGTCTCCGTTGACCGGAATGCTCAACCCTTGGTCGCCGCCGGACGCGCCGCCCAGCGCCGTCTGCTGGGCACCGTACTTCGCCGTCAGCGTGAGCAGGTCGAGCGGCGCCGAACCCTTGACGTCACCGGAGACCCCGGTCTCGCTGAGCTGCGAGGCCGTGAGGCTCAGTGCTTTGGCGTCCCGATCCGCCTGGGAGCGCGCGCGATCGATCGCGCCGGACCCGGTCAGCATCTGCGGCAGCAGCACGCCGAGCAGGATCACCTCGACGACGACCACGGCGGCCGCGGTGACGAGCATGTACGACACCGCCATGCGAGCCCGCAGGCCGGGCCGGCGCATCAGCCGTGCCCGCAGGACGCGCCCGCGCACCCGCATCAGCCGTGCCACCTCATGTGCCCGACCTCCGCTCGCCCGGAAACGGTCTCAGCGTACGGTCGGGGCCTAGCGGTGTCGTCCCCCGAATCGGGGACCGGCGTTCCCCCGCAGGTGGCTTGTCCCCCCGGGCGTGCCGGAGCCTGGTCAGAGCCGGCGGTACATGATGTGCAGCCCGACGTACCCGTCCACCGGGTGGCGGAAGCCCTCCGGCAGGGTCGCGAGCACCTCGAACCCGAGCGAACGCCACAGCGCGACCGCCCGGGTGTTGGACTGCACGACCGCGTTGAACTGCATCGCGCGGAACCCGTCAGCGCGAGCCCGGTCCACGATGTGCTCGCCCAGCGCCCGCCCGACGCCGCGCCCCTGGTGGTCGGGGTCCACCATGAAGCTCGCGCTGGCGATGTGCCCTGCCGGCCCGCCGTGGTTGCGGACGCTGTTGGCGGTGCCGAGGACCGTCCCGCCCGAGTCGACGGCGACGACCGTACGGCCGGGTGGGGCGGGGAACCACATCTCGCGGGCCTGCTCCTCACCGACGTCGCGATCCCAGGAGAAGGTCTCGCCCGCGGCGACGATGCGGCGCATGAACGGCCACATCGCCGGCCAGTCGTCGGTTGTCGCGTCTCGGATCAGCATGGTGTCCAGCATGGCGGAGCGGAGCTGCGCATCGCGAACCGTTTCAGCCCAGGCCACGGCCGCACGCCTTCAGTTCGGACGGAGCAATACCACATCACAGGACGGAGACAAGCGCGATCACCGATTAATGCCTTCGATGACCTCTCTGGTGATGTCTCTTGCCGCCTGTCCGCCGATATTCGGCAACCACCATCGATACTCGTGTCCCCGAAATCGCTGCAGGCGGGCGCCCTGACGGCAGGACGGGGCCGGAGTCATCGAATGACGGAATTAATGGCGTGGCACTTTCCTCGCGACCGCCCCGCTCCGCACGGCGAACATGAGATGATCACGTTGTCCCGGTCCGGCTTCCGCCATGCCGATCCAAATCGACAAAAGGGTCACGTGCACCAATTACGCCAACCGGTACGAACGGTGATCTTCCCTGCGTAAGCGCGTACATCCAAGTGCAGCGCACATCCAAGTGCGGCTTGAAAGCCTCACACCATCGGACTAGGATCGGCGACCTAGCGACCAGCTATATGGCAGAACGCTTCCTGGCTGCACCGCACAGCAGGGCGTCGCCATGGATAAGGACGACCTAGATGCCCGAGGCTCAGAGCCCGACCGTGCACCAGCGCAGGCTTCGGGTGGAACTGCGCAAGGCCCGAGACGCGGCCGGGTTGACCCAGGAGCAGGTCGCGTCCACGCTGGAATGGTCCCTTTCCAAGGTCATCCGGATCGAGGCCGGTGCGGTGCGCATCTCGATCACTGACGTGCGCGCTCTGCTTCAGCACTACGAGATCCCGAACGACCGGATAGCCGAACTCGTCGATCTGGCGCGGGCGGCGCGCGAGCGGGCCTGGTGGAGCGACTACACGAAGGTCCTGTCGCCGCAGTATCTGGACTACGTCGGCTATGAGGCCGCCGCCTCGACCGTGCGCGTCTTCAACGCCCTCATCATCCCGGGCCTGCTCCAGACCACCGACTACGCGGACGCGCTCGCACTCGGCGTCGCCGACCCGAACAAGCGCGCCGAGGTGAGCGCCGCCGCCGACGTCCGGGTGCGCCGACAGGAGCTGCTCGACCGGGACAACGCGCCACGCTGCTATTTCGTCATCGACGAGGCCGCCGTCACGCGGCAGGTCGGCGGCCCCGTCGTCATGAAACAGCAACTTCGCCACATCACGGCGATGGCCGCACGTCCCAACGTGACCGTCGAGATCGTGCCCTTCACCGCCGGGGCGCACCCCGGCATGAACGGCCCCATCGTGGTGCTCGAGTTCCCCGATCCGGAGGACGACGATGTCGTCTACCTCGAGAACGAGCGCGGAAGCCTGATCAGCCGCGATGTCCGTGAGGACGTCGTCTTCTACCGCGAGTCGTTCGAACGGCTCCGGGGGATGTCACTGAAGCCACAGGGATCGGCCGCCCTGCTCACGAGCATGCTGAACGGCGGCTGAATCGCACGTGACCGGCGTACGGTCAGGGTCTAACGGCGGCCTGGACTACGCGCCGGCAGCGGCCACGCTCCGATGGAACGGCGGGGAGCGCTCCGTCCGCGCCCGCCACCTGCACGGACATCATGTCTCGATCCCGGACATAGCCTGCTCGGGTTCGCCCGTTTACACTGCCCTTTGACAGATTCCTGCACAGCAGTGCTCGGCCCTGGCCTTTCGGGTGAGGTGACAGTCGGCGTGCGAGCGAACACACCGTCATTGGCGGTCGGCAGGTGGAGGGCCTCACAGTGGTCCCGGATTAGGCGTTCACCTTCGCAGGTATTCGCGTCGGTTGTTTGAAATCTCGTCGACAGAGGATTCCCGCAGGCCGCCGAGAGGAGACGGGCATGCCCGAGTTCAAGGCTGAGCAGGTGGTCTGGCGGAAAAGCCGACGCAGCAACCCCACCCAGGATTGCATCGAGGTGGCCGTCGCCGACGGAACTGTGTTGCTTCGGGACTCCAAGAACCCCGACGGGCCGATCATGGTTTTCCCCCTTTCCAGTTGGCAGGCGCTCCTTAACCGGGCCCGTAGCGGCGGACTCAATCCCGGTTGTGATGCACGTCATCGTGCCGCGCGGTTGAGGAACAGCACCACCGCCCCCTGATCCTCGGCATCGGACACGTCCGCGATCTCATCTCTCGGCGTATCCCGCGCCATACCGACCGGCCGCTCGTCCCTGGCCGGCGTGGACTCGGCCTGCGCCCGCTCGGCCGCCTGATAGAGGTACCCCTGGTAGATCGTCCCCTTGGCGGCGATGCGGAACGAGGTGAAGCAGGCCGGATCGAGCGGGCAGAAACCACCCATGATCACGTCGTTGTACAGGGAGGCCGAGACCGCCAGGGCGAGATCCTGGTCCGGGTCCTGAGCAAGGCGCTGTCGCAGCGGCCGGCCGTCCAGCAGCCGGCTCGTCACGATCGGCGCCTGGCCGGCGTAGCCGAACGGTCCCGGAGTGAGGGTGCCGTAGTGCATGGCGAGCCGGAGCCTCAGCCGCTCCAGCACCGGCCGACCGTCGTTGAGGTCGGCCAGCGCCACCTCCATCTGCCGGGTGAACGCCCCGACGGCGTGTGCCACGTCGACGTGCGGCGGCAGGACCGCGAGTTCGCCGTCCCCGCGCGACTCGGTCTTCCAGTCCCCCCGGTCCAGCCCGGCGGCCGCCGCCGCGTCGGTCAGGACTCCGTTCAACTCCGTCTGGGCCAGCAACTGCGCGCGAGCGTCCCGGCGGCTGTACTTCTCGACATCCACCGCCCACAGGAGGCGATAGCCGAACTGGCCGTTGCCCTCCACTTATGTGCCCCCTCCGTACATCCATGTACGTCGTCCATGAGAAGTACGAATCTCACGCGGTGCGGACATCACGTGCCACAGACGGGGATGCACTGGTGTCCTCGGATCGATCACCACGGCCGTCACTCCTCCACGTACCACCCATCATGCCTGTCTGCCACCTGGATGTTAAGAGGCGATCAGAAAGCAATGTGTCTTTCTGCTCGAAGGCTTACAGCTCAAGTCAGACATCCACCTGGCGCCCATTCAATGTCATCTGCTCGGACACATTTCGACACCTGTTCGGCGCACACCGTGACGGGACACGACCGCGGAGTTCGCGCCGCGCGCCGGTGTGCGAACCACCCACGTGACCTTTCCCGCGTCCCCCGATGTGGTTCGGCCTGCGTAACTTGGACATCTGCCGGCTGACGCCGGTTCCCTCTCGTGGCCGCTGCGACGTCTGCGCTGTCTGGGGCGAATGGTTGGATAGATCAACGTTTAGGGTCGATGCTTCGGAGATCTCACGCTCTGGCCGATGCGGTCGTAGTAGCCACACAGGACCGGCGTCGTACCCCCTGGGCGACAACGCCCTGTGACCGCCGTCTCGACCGACGGCACGGCAATGATGTGGGAGGTCATGTGACGCGTCGCGGCTGGGTTCTGTTCTGCCTGATGAGCGTTCTCTGGGGCATTCCGTACCTGATGATCAAGGTCGCGGTCGAAGGGGTCTCGACACCCTTCCTGGTCTTCGCGCGTACCGCGCTCGGGGCGGCGATCCTGCTGCCGCTCGCCGTGCGGAGCGGCCGGATGGGCTCGGTGCGCGGCCACTGGCCCGCGCTCATCGCGTTCGCCGCGTCCGAGATCATCGGACCGTGGTGGCTCATCTCCGACGCCGAGCGCCACCTGTCCAGCTCGATGGCCGGCCTGCTCATCGCCGCCGTACCGATCATCGGCATCGTGCTGGCCCGGTTGCTCGGGTCGGCCGAGCGGCTGGGCGTCAAGCGGTGGGCCGGGCTCACGCTCGGGCTCTGCGGTGTCGCCGTGCTGGCCGCACCCCATCTGCGCGGCGGGGACGCCTGGTCGCTGACCGAGGTGATGCTCACCGCGCTGGGGTACGCGATCGCACCGCTCATCGTCGCGCGCAAACTCGCGGACGTGCCCAGCCTGACCATGACCGCCACCTGCCTGACCATGGCCGCCGTGCTCTACACGCCGGCGGCGATCTGGACCTGGCCGCAGGCCTGGCCGTCCGGGCGGGTCCTCGCCGCCATCGCCGGGCTGGGCGTCGTCTGCACGGCCATCGCGTTCATGGTGTTCTTCGAACTCATCAAGGAGGTGGGGCCGTCCCGGGCGATGGTCTTCACCTATGTCAACCCCGCCGTCGCCGTCACCGCCGGCGTACTCGTGCTCGGGGAACCGCTGACCCTCGTCATCGTCGTCTCGTTCGCGCTGATCCTCTGCGGCTCCGTGCTCGCCACCGCGAGGGACGGCAAGAAGGGGGAACCAGTGCCGGCCCCACTCCCCGTGACCGCCGCCGACCAGGCCCCAGGCTGACCCACT
>NZ_JABVEB010000151.1 GCF_014323665.1 Actinomadura sp. HBU206391
CGGCGCCCGGGCCGTACCTACGCTCGGCCCCTGCCTTCCGAGCAAGGACCTATCACATGGCCGTTCCCGGTTACATGGCCGAGCGCCGGTACTCCTGCCGCATCGCCCCCCACAGCCCACCTGCCAGTGCCGTCTACGAGGTCGAGACCCCGGAGTCCGGCTTCGAGCAGGACGTCTACGACCTCTTCCTCAAGGGCGAGGAACACCTGCATCACGAGGAGTACGGGCTCGCGCTCGGCGCCTTCGAGGAACTTCAGCTGCTGATCCTGAACACGGCCCATCCGGAGCTGCCGGTTGACCCGAACGTGGTCGGCCTCGGCCTGCCGCACGACCTCGAGCTGGTCGACATCCTCGCCGAGCAGGCGGGCGCGATGTTGCAGGCGACGACCCCTCGCGACTACGCGTTCCCGCCGTCGTTGATCGCCGACAGCTCGAAACTGCCGGCCGGTATGCGGCGCAGGCTCGAACCGGTCACCCGAAGCGGGCTGATCGTCACCTCGTTCCACGACGCCATCCTCACCAGGCTCGGACTGGCCGGCGTCGAGGCCACGGCTGAACGCTGGGACGCCGCTCTTCAGCACTACGAGACGGCGCTGAAGAGCGCGCCGCAGGACGAGCCCCTGGTTCGGGGGGTGCTGCTGCACGACATGGCCGTGCTGGCCGACAAGGCCGACGACCACGACCGGGCCGTCGCGCTCGGCACCGACAGCCTCGAACTGCTGGAACGCGGCGGCAGCGTCGAAGCCCAAGTGCGCGCACTGGACACCATGGCCGGCGTCTACCGGCGCGGCGGGGAGGCGGAGCTGGCCGGGCAGAGCGCCGAGAAGGCCGATCACCTGCGCGCGACGCACAACCTCGCCCCGATCGTCGTCGCGCGCACGAGCACCGGCGCGGGCATCGCCTGGACGCCGGTCACCCGGACGCCCGGCCCGGAACGTCACCCAGGCCGCGGCCCGGCGGGCGCGACGCCGGGCCGCGGATCGGCTCGCAGCGGCGCCGCGCAGATCTCCTCGGCGTCGAGCGACGACGCGATGCTCGTCGCAGCCCGGTATGTGGCCGCGGCGGAGCCCACCAAGTCCTATGTCGTACAGAACGTGCACGACCGGGTCGAGCTCGAACTCGACGGCACCGGCATGCGGCGGCTGCTCGAACTGGTCGCGGCGACCAGCGACCTGGCCGTGGTGACGGGGTTCGCCGCCACACCGACCCAGATGGTCGCCTACCTGCCGCACATGTACTTCTTCGTCGTCCCGATGGCGATCGGCGACTGCCTGGCGGGCCTCGGAAACCTCGAGGAGGCCGAGCGGACCTACCTCGGCATCCTCTCCTATCCCTACCTCAACCTGGTCTACGAGGCCGTGGAGCTGTGGACGAAGCTGGCCGGCGTCTACGTCGCGATGGGAGACGCCGCCTACCGTGCGGCCCGCGACACGACCACCGCGTTCGCCGGTGCGAAGGCGCACTACGAGAGGGTCGTACGCACCGACGGCACACTCGACGCCAAGTCCCCGCTCTACGCCGACGCAAGCTTCACCGGCGTCAAAGGCCGGGTCGAGGCCCTCCTCGCCACCGACGCGGCCAAGGTCGAGGAGGATCCGGAGCTCGCCACCCGCGTGCTCGGCGCGAAGGCCAAGCTCGACCAGATCGCCGCCGGACTGAACTTCTTCGGTCTCGCGCCCGGCTACCTCGCGCCGTTCGGCTGGGAGTACCTGCAGAGCACCGCACGGTACTTCGCACAGAGCGCCTCGCAGATCGAGCAGCGCTACATCCTGTTCAAGAGCACGGCCGAGAACCAGGAGCTGCAGCGCACGCAGCTCGACCAGCAGGCCGACGTCGCGGCGGAGGCGGTCGTGCTCGAGCAGCGCGGCCTCGCCGAGGCGCAGGCGGGCGTCGACGTGGCGCAGGCCGGCCTGGACTACGCCGAGGTCCAGCTCGCCGGTGCGATCCAGGCAGCGGACGACTTCGACGACGTCCGCTGGGCGCTCCTCCAGCTGGCCCAGGCGGAGGCATGGGCCGCCTACCCCATCGGGGTGGACCTGATCATGGTTTTTCTCCTCACCCAGCGCACGCTCATCTCCCAGGAGATGGAGGCCGCGCGGCTCGACCGGGTGGTGGCCGAGGCCGAGGCCGCCATGGACATCGCCGCGGCGCAGCTGGCGCAGGCTCAGGCGCGGGTCACGGTGGCCGAGCAGCGGATCGCGATCGCCGGGCTCCAGCAGACCTATGCCGAGGAGAACCGCGACCACCTCGACATGCGTGAGTTCAGCGCCCGGTTGTGGTTCGACCTCGCGGCGCAGGCGGGCGCGCTGACCCGCCGTTACCTCGACCTGGCGATCGAGATCGCGTTGCTGGTGGAGCGCGCATACAACGCGGAGACCGAACGCGGGCTCCAGCTCATCCGCTACGACTACACCGACGCCGGCGTGGGCGGGCTCCTGGGCGCGGACCGGCTGCTGGCCGACATCGACGCGTTCACCGCCGACCACATCACGACGGTCACCTCGAAGAAGCTGCCGGTCAAGAAGGTGATCAGCATCGCTGACGCGTACCCGATGGCGTTCCAGCAGCTGCGTACGCGCGGAGTATGCAGGTTCCCCACCGAGTTCGCGAGCTTCGACCGTGAGCACCCGGGCATGTACCTGTGCAAGTTGCGCAACGTGGAGCTCGCGCTGGTCGGCATCACCGGCTCCGCGATCGTCGCCGGCTCGCTGCGCAACGTCGGGGTGTCGAAGTTCCGCCGCGCGGACGGCTCGATCGTCGCGCGCACCTATCCGGCCGACGTGATGCCGCTCTCGCAGTACAGCATCCGCGGCGACGCGCTGCTGTTCCGCTTCAACCCCAACGACCTCAAGGCGTTCGAGCTGAATGGCATCGACACGCTGTGGCAGCTCGAACTGCCGCCGGGAGCCAACCGTTTCGACATCGGTGACCTGCTGGACGCACAGCTCGTCATCTACTACGACGGCTACTTCAGCCCGGCGCTCGAAGCCGGCGTCAAGGCGTCGCTCCCGACCACGGGCGCGTCCGCGCGGTCGATCTCACTGGCGATGGAACTGCCGGACGAGCTGTTCTACCTGAAGAGCAACGGAAACGCGGAGATCGCTTTCACGGGCGCGATGTTCCCGTCCAATCAGCAGCGCCGCCGCCGCACCGAGGTCGTGCTCAAGCTGACGGGTGACGCGGCGATGGTGGGCGGTCTCACGCTGCGCCTCGCCTCCGCGGAGCACGGCGAGGAGCTCGTGCTCACCACCAGCGCCGGCGGCGAGGTGGAGGGCATCGCGCCCCTGTACGACGAGCCGCTGCTCGATCGCTGGACGGTGCGCATCACCGCGGAGGACAACCCGCGACTCGTGCGGGGGGGCCGGCTCGACCTGGCCGGGCTCCGCGACTTCCTGATCTTCGTCGAGTACACGTTCGACTACCGATAAGAGGGGCTCGATGTCCACTCCAGAGACGCGCACAGGCGTCACGGCCCCGCCATCGGGAAACGGCGCGGCGACCGGCCTCGGTGAGGCATTCTCGATCAACCTCAACACCGGTCAGGGCGTCTACTCGTACAAACTTCCGCTCCCGGAGGGCCGGGCAGGGCACGGCGCGAAGGTCGCGCTCGAGTACGCACACGGCAACGGCCTCGGCCTGTTCGGGCTCGGGTGGCGCCTCGCACCGCGCTCGATCGCGCGCCGCCTGGACTTCGGCCTGCCCGGGACACAGGTCGCCGAGCGGTTCCTGGACGGCGGCCAGGAACTGGTCGAGACCCCCGACGGCTCGTACGCGGCCGCCCGAGAGAGCGCGTTCACGCGCTACCGGCGGTCGGCCGCCGGCTGGCTGGTCGAAGAGCGCACCGGAGTCGTGCACGAGTGCGGCCTCACAGAGGCGGGCCGCGTCGCCGATCCGGACCATCCGGGCCGCGTGCAGGAATGGCTGGTCGAGCGCTCGATCGACGCTTGTGGCAACACCATCGAGCACGAGTACGAACGCGATGGCGGCCTCGCCTACCCGGCGACGATCCGCTGGGCGGCCTACGAGCTGCGCTTCGTCTACGAGGAGCGTCCCGACGTACGTCAGGACGCCCGGGCCGGTTTCCTGCGCACGCTGGCCCGGCGCTGCCATCGCATCGAGCTGTTCGTGGACCCGGGGACGGAGTCGGAGCGGTGCACCCGGACGTGGAGCCTGTCGTACGAGCAGGACCCGGTCTGCGGCGTGTCGCTGCTCGTGGCCATCACACTGACCTCGCACGGCGGCGCGGCCGACGGCTCACAGGACGTCACGCGCGCGCCCGTCCGCCTCGGCTACGCGCCGTTCGACCAGCGAGCGGCGCGGGTGAGCTTCATCGAGCCACCGGCCGCCGCCGCCGCACCGCCCACGCTGGACGCCGTTGACACGGCACTCGTCACGCTCGATCGGGCGCCGCTTCCGGGCGTGCTGCAGGTCACGGGCGGGCAGCAGTGGTACTGGCCCAACCGCGGCGACGGGCGCTGGGGCCGGGCGCGCCCGGTGGCCGAGACCCCGACCATCGGCTCGTTCGGCGAAAGCGGCGTGCTGTTCGCCGATGCCGACGGCTCCGGCACGGCGGACATGCTGGTGGCCGGCGTCCAGCCGGTGCACGGCTACTACGAGAACGGTGGCGACGACGGCTGGGCCCGGTTCGTCGCCTATCCGCGCGGACACGCCGCGGCACCACCGTGGAGCTCCGGGACGGTGCGGTTGATGGACGTCGACGGCGACGGTCGCGTCGACGCGATCGCCAGCGACACGACGGGCTTCACCGTATGGCGTAACGGCGGCCCGGACGGCTGGTCCGAGCCGCTCCACCGGCCGGTCGAGCACGCGGACGGCCCGGTGGGGGTCGACTTCGCCGACCCGCTCGTCCGTCTCGCCGACATGAACGGCGACGGCCTTCTCGACATCGTGCGCATCGCCTCAGGCCGCGTCGAGTACTGGCCGGGGCTCGGTGACGGTCGCTTCGGGGCGCGCGTGGAGATGGCCTCCAGCCCACGCCTGCGCGGCCTCACCTCCGACCCGGGGAGCGTCGTACTCGTCGACGCCAACGGCGACGGGTGCACCGACCTGGTACGCGTGGCCGGGAACGCGGTCGACGTGGCGATCAACCGGAACGGTCGCGAATTCTCCGAGCCCGCGCGGATCGCACCGGTCCCCGGTGTGCTGCCGGGGACGCTGTGTCCCGCGAACATGAAGGGCCGCGCGGGCGCCGGGCTGCTCTGGTGCAGCCTGCGGTTCGGCCGCCCGGCCTACGTCCAGCTCGAGTTCGCGCCCGACGCGCCGCCCTACGTGCTCATCTCGGTCGACAACGGCAGCGGCCTGCGCTCCGAGCTGACCTACCGCTCGGCGGTCGAGGACTACCTGCGCGACGCCGACCAGGGCGTCCTCTGGGCGACCAACCTCCCGTTCCCGCTGGCCGTCGTCGCCTCCACCCGCGAGGTGGACGCGGTCTCCGGCCAGGAGACCGTCGTCGAGTACAGCTACCACGAGGGCCATTTCGCGCCGTCCACGCGGCAATTCCAGGGGTTCCGGCGCACCGAGCGGGTCGAGCGCGGCGACGAGAGCAGGCCTGACACCCTGACCGTCTCCCACTTCCTGATGGACCAGGAGCGAGCGCCCGGCCACGGCCGCGAGCACGTCGAACTCAACGGGATGCTGGAGCGCAGCGAGGTCTTCGCGCTCGACGGCACCCCGGACGAGAACCGGCCCTATCGCGTCGAGGAGTCCGACTACGAGCTGGAATCGCTGCCGGTGGCGCGGCGCGCGGCCCGGCCACGCGCGTTCGTGATCGTCACCGCCCACCGCACCGAGGACCGCGAGCGCACCGACGACGTGCGCGGTGAAGAGCGGACCTACGAGTACGACGCCCACGGCAACGTGACCCGCGAGACGACCCGCGGTTACGGTGTGCGCGACGGTGTCGAGCAGCCTGAGCGGGTGCTCGTGACGGAGGTCGAGTACGCGACCAGCGCCGTGCGCCATCTGATCGGACTGCCGGCTCGCATCGTCGAGCGCGACGGTGCCGGGGCGATCGTGCGCGAGCGGCGCCGCTACTACGACGCGCCGGACTTCGCCGGCCTGCCGCTGGGCGAGGCCGACCGCGGGCTGCTCGTACGCGAGGAGCAGCTCGTGCTCTCCGACAGCGAGTTCACCCTCCATTACGAGGGGATGGACGTTGAAGAACTCGGCTACCACACCGGCACGGACGCCGACGGCACGCCGTCCGTGCTCACGAACAGTGAACGCTGCGCCTACGACGCGCGGGGGGTGAAGGTCGCCCGCCGCGACGCCCTAGGCCACGAGGAGACCTACGAGTACGACCCTGACGGGCTGTTCCCGACGCTGGCGCGCGACGGCCTGGGCGAGACGCGCTACGTCTATGACCGGGCCCTCGGGCAGCCGACATCGATCGAGTACCCGGACGGCAAGGTGGCCGGCTTCACCTACGACGCCCAGGGCCGCGTCACCACCAGCCTGCGTCCGGGCGACGATCCCGCCGCTCCGCCGCGCACGTACGCCTACGACGACCGATCACTGCCCAACGCGCGCACGGCCACGTTCCGGGCCTCGGCCGCCGCTCACGACGCCTGTGTCACCGTGACCTACTTCGACGGCCACGGCAGGGAGTTCCAGCAGCGGGTCGAGGCCGAGCCCGGTCGCGTCCTGGTGTCGGCGCTGGGCCTGCGCAACCCCTGGGGCGACGTTCGCCGCGAGTACGAGCCCAGGGAGGCGACCTCGCTCGGCTTCACGCGGCCCGACACGAGCGGACGCCCCCACCGCGCGATGCGCTACGACGCCCGCGGGCGGGTCGTGCGGACCGCCGACTTCGGCGCAGGGGCCTCGCGCGTGGAGTACCGGCCCTTCGAGGTCGTGCTCCGTGACGCGGGCCGGGCGGACACGCCGCGCCGCGAGGAGTTCGACGTGCTCCGCGACCGCACCCGCGTCGTGCAGGAGCTCGGCGACGGGGCGGTCACGCGCACGAGCTTCGAGGTCGGCCCCGCCGGCGACCTGCTGGCCGTCCACGACGACTCCGGCACGCTGGGCACGTACACCTACGACCGCATGGGCCGGCGGCTCGTGGCCGACCACCGGGAGGGCGGCCGCCGCCGTGTGTACTACGACGCACGCGGCGCCGGCGTCGGCAGTTCCGACGCGAACGGCAACGACCTGCGGGCGGAGATCGACGCCCAGGGCCGCCTCGTGCGGCTCACCCTGGCCGGCTCGGTCGTGGAGGAGTTCACCTACGACGACCCGGCGCGCAACGCGTTCGGCCGGATCGCCTCGGTGACCTACCCCGGCGGCCGCCAGGACTTCACCTACGATGCCGCCGGCCGCATAGAGCGGCACGAGTACGGGTTCGACGGCGCTCGCACCGAGAGACTCTCCTTCGAGTACGACGGCCTCGGCCGTGAGCTCGCCGTGACGCACACCGACGGTCGCCGGATCGCGCGCGAGCTGACGTCCAACGGCTGGGTGCGCGCGATCCCGGGGATCCTCGACGAGATCTCCTACGACCCCCGCGGGCTGCCGACCGCGCTTCGCTACGCCAACGGCGTCGTGACCGAGGTCGGCTACGGGCCCGGGCCCGGCCGGGTCGAGGGCCAGCGCACGAACGGGCCGGCGGGCCAGGCCCTGCACGACGTGACCTACGACCGCGACGACCGCGGCCTGCTGACCCGTAGCGACGACGCCACACCGGGAGGCGCCGGTGTGCGCGAATACTCCTACGACGCGTTGCAGCAGCTGCGTGAGGTCAAGGAGGGCAGCGCCCCCGCACTCGCCTACGCCTATGACCGCCACTACAACCTCACCGCGTACGGCGACACCGGCGCCGCGCTGCACCACGACGACCCGGGCCACGCCTACCGCCTGACCGGCGTGACGCAGGCCGGCGGAGCACTAGAGGCCGTCGCCCACGACCTGAACGGGAACGTCACGAGCCGCGGTGCCCAGCGCTTCACCTACGACTACAAGCAGGCGCTTCAGCGCTTCGAGGACGGCGCCGGGCTCGTGGCGGAGTACGGTTACGACCCGTTCGGCGCCCGCGTTTCCAAGGTGGTCGACGACGGCCGGGGAACGGTCACACGTACCTTCTTCGTGGGCGAGCACGCCGAGATCCGTGACGGCACGCCGACACTCTTCGCGCGGGTCGGGCAGTTGCGCGTCGCCGTCCTTCAGCCGGACGGCACTCGCTACGTACACCCCGACCCCCTGGGCACCACCGCGTTCTTCACCGATGAGGCGGGCGCCAAGGTGGCGGCGATCGCCTACCTCCCGTTCGGCAACGTCGCCGCGAGCGTGGGGGAGATCGACCAGCGCTGCTTCGGCTCGCACGCGTTCGACGCCGAATCGGGCCTGTACTACATGCAGCGCCGCCACTACGACCCCGTCACGGCGCGCTTCCTTCAGCCCGACCCCATCGCGGTCCTGCGCCCCGAGCGGTACCTGACGACGCCGCGCGCGTTCCACCCGTACGCCTACGTTGGCAACGACCCGATGAACAACGCCGACCCGACGGGCCTGTCGTTCTGGAGTGTCGTGGGCGCCATCGCCGGTGTCATCGCGGCCGGGGTCGTGGTCGCCTACACGTTCGGGTTCGGGCTGCTGGCGGGCATGGCACTGGGGATCGGGATGGTCACGGTCGCCTACGTCGTCGCGAGCTCCGCGGGCGGCACCCCGCTCGGCGAGTTCGCGCGCGGGTTCCTGATCGGGCTGAACGGCGGGCTGAACCTGGCGCTCGGCGCGGGTGTGCCGGCCATGATCGGCCTCATGTTCGCGTTCGAGGGCGAGGAGTTCAACCTCTCCTTCATGAGGCCCGTTCTCGGCTGGTCGAGCTGGTTCGCGCCGATGTCCTGGATCGCGACCGGCGTCGGGCTGTCCTTCTTCCTCTTCAACGCCATGGCCGCCGGGTACAGCCGCATCGTTCCCGGGGGGAGGGGGGGCGACTGGCAGAAGGCGCAGATCAGCGCCGTTCGCGTCGACTGGCCCACCGGCGCGATCGTCACACAGGGAGGGCTGACCGAGCCGATCGGGTCGGACGGCTACAACCTCGGCAACTTCATCTACATCAACCGGACCGCGTCCCTGGATCGCGGAGACGTACTCGGGCACGAGGCCGGCCACACGCTCAACGTGGCCGCGTACGGCGGGATCTTCCACTTCATCGGCGCGATCGACGAGAACATCGGCTGGCCCCCGCGTGGTGCCGGCGCGCTGGCCGAGCTCTATGCCGAGAGCAACGACCCGAGTCCCGACGGCCTTCCCGCGGGCTTCTCGAGCGGCCCGAAGGCCTGGTACATGGTCTGGGTGTGAACGAGGTCCCGGCCCCCGGGAGGCGCCCGGCCCCGAGCCCTGTCGAGCCGAGGCCGGGCCACCCGGGTCAGGCGGGGACCAGGCCCGGCCGGCCGCTCACGGTCGCCCATGAGGCGGTGGTGCGGACCGGGCTGGTGCGTGTGGCGATGGTGTCGACGGTGCGGGCCTCGGCGAGCCACCGCTGCCGGTCGATGTTCATCCGCAGATAGCCGCGGCGCGAGCCGTCGAAGTAGCGGACATGCGGGTTCAGGGTGGGGTTGAGGGCCTTGAGCGGCGCGTCGAAGGCGATCGGGAAGTCGGAGCTGACGCTGGTGGCGGTGAACTCGACGGCGACCGGCGCGCTGCTCAGATCGTCCCGGTCGATGCGCAGGTCACTGAACCAGGACGAGTGGATGTCGCCCGCCAGCACGACCGGGTTGGAGATCGACGCGTCGCGCAGGAAGCGAAGCCGCCGGGCCCGCGCCGGGTCGTACCCGTCCCACTGGTCGAGGTTGGCGATCGGCGGCAGCGGGTGAGCCGGGTCGAGGAAGTTCGGGAACCTGATCTGGCTCATCATCACCTGCTGGGCGATGACGTTCCAGCGCGCGCGGGAGGAGGCCAGCCCCTTGGTCAGCCACCTGTCCTGCACGGCGCCCGTGAGCGTGCCCTCGGCGTTGTCGAGGCCGTCCTGGATCGGGCCGAAGTCCTGTGAGTGCCCGCCCGGCTGGTCGGTGCGGTACTGCCGGGTGTCGAGCACGTTGAGGCGCAGCAGGTCGCCGAAGTCGAACCGGCGGAAGAGCCGGTAGCTCGCCGAGCCGCGCACCGGAGTCCGTCGCAACGGCATGTGCTCGTAGTAGGCCTGGTAGGCCGCCGCCCGTTGGCGGGCGAACCGCCGCGCGTCCTGATGCCGCGCTCCGGTGTCGTCGATCTCGTCGACGAGGCCCGCGTAGTTGTTCTCCACCTCGTGGTCGTCCCAGGTGACGATCCAGGGGAACGCGGCGTGCGCCTGCTGGAGCGCCGGGTCGGTCTTGTACTGCGCATGCCGTGCCCGGTAGTCGGCGAGGGTGCTCAGCTGGTCGAGGCCCAGGGTCTGCGGGGTGGTGTGCAACCGGTCCGGGTAGACGCCGCTCGGGTCGTACTCGTAGATGTAGTCCCCGAGGTGCAGGACCACGTCGAGGTCCTCCTCGGCGAGGCCCGAGTACGCCGGCCAGTAGCCGTTCTGCCAGTCCTGGCAGTTGACCACTCCCATCCGCAGGCCACGGGGGCGGGAGGAGGCGGCCGGAGCGGTGCGCGTACGACCGGCGGGGCTCACGTGCCGGCCGGTACGGAACCGGTACCAGTACTCGCGGTCGGGCTTCAGCCCGCGGACGTCGACGTGCACGGAATGGGCGAACTCGGGGCGCGACACCGCCGTACCGCGCCGCACCGGCCTGGCGAAGCGCGGGTCGCTCGAGACCTCCCACGCGACCGGAACCGGCCGGGCGCCCATCGAGGCCGCGTCGAAGGGATCGGCGACCAGGCGTGTCCACAGCACCACCCCGTCCGGCAACGGATCACCGCTGGCGACGCCGATCCCGAACGGATCCTGCCGTACGGAGTCTCCGTGGGCGGCGCGGACGTCCAGCAGGCCGGCGCCCGCGACCGCGGCGCCGCCGAGGAGCACCGCCCGGCGGCCCACCGGCCGGGATCGCACAGAGGACGCGGGGGTTTCGCTCGCAGATGACACCAGGCCTCCTGAAGCCGCGGCGCACGCCGGCAGTAATGGCGGACGGATCAAACCATTGCATAATCGATCAAACGGTTAGCGACGTGCGGATAACGATCTGGAACCCCAGCCGGAACCGGCCACGCTCGGCGACGTCCCTCAGCGGACGTGCCTCGGGGAACGTGTCTCAGTGAAGGGGCTTCGGGCTTCGCGGGTTTCAGCCGACGCGTCGGCGTTCGGCCGCGTCGGCGGCGAGCACGGTGTCGAGCAGGCCCGGGAAGAGCGCTTCGAGGTCCCGGCGGCGCAGGGCGTTCATCTTCGCCGTGCCCTGATAGACCTGGCTGACCACGCCGGCCTCGCGGAGCACCCGGAAGTGGTGGGTCACGGTCGACTTGCTGACCGCCAGGTCGATGGCCGAGCACGCGGCTCCCTCGCCCTCGCCCATCGTGGCGAGGAACCGCACCACCTGAAGGCGCATCGGGTCGGCCAGCGCGTGCAGCACCGACTCCAGCCGGATCTCCTCGAGCGCTGGATGGTCCAGAGGCCTGGTGGTTGCGGTCGGCACGCGATGTCCCCCTCGGAGCAGGTTCCACGATTGTACGATTGTCGCCGTAGTTTGACATTCCCCGTAGTACGGCGACTATCGTACTAGCGTGATGAGGGGTGCGTGAGCACACCGACCTGCCGTCCCGAAGGAGCCCGGCTGTGAGTGCCTTGTTCGAGCCTTTGACGTTGAGGGGCCTGACCATCCCCAACCGGGTCTGGATGGCTCCGATGTGTCAGTACTCCGCGGCGGACGCGGGGCCGGACGTGGGCGTGCCGACCGACTGGCATCTCACTCACCTGGGCGCTCGGGCGATCGGCGGGGCCGGCCTGATCCTGGTGGAGGCCACCGCGGTGACGCCGGAGGGACGGATCAGCGCCGCCGACCTCGGCCTCTGGAACGACAGGCAGCAGCAGGCCTTCACCCGGATCACCCGCTTCCTGCGGGACCACGGCGCGGTGCCCGGCATCCAGCTCGCCCACGCCGGCCGCAAGGCCTCGACCGACCGGACATGGCGCGGCGGCGGGCCGATCGCCCCCGATGAGGAACTCGGCTGGCGGCCCGTCGCACCGAGCGCGCTCGCGTTCACCGGCGACCACACCACCCCGGCCGAGCTGAGCGTGGACGAGATCCACCGGCTGGTCGAGGACTTCGTGGCCGCCGCGCGGCGGGCGCTCGCCGCCGGGTTCCAGGTGGTCGAGATCCACGGCGCGCACGGTTACCTCATCAACCAGTTCATGTCGCCGTACACCAACCGCCGTACCGACTCCTACGGCGGCTCGTTCGAGAACCGCATCCGGTTCGCGCTGGAGGTCGTCGACGCCGTACGGGCGGTGTGGCCTGACGATCTGCCGGTCTTCTTCCGCGTCTCCGCCACCGACTGGCTGACCGAGAACCCCGAGGACGAGCGCGAGGGCTGGACCCCGGACGACACCGTACGGCTGGCCAAGGAACTGCTGGCGCACGGCGTCGACCTGCTGGACACCTCGTCCGGCGGCAACGCGTCCAAGGCGCGGATCACCACCGGCCCCGGCTACCAGGTGCCGTTCGCGGCCATGGTCAAGGCCGAGACCGATCTGCCCACCGCCGCCGTCGGGGAGATCACCGAGCCCCGGCAGGCGGAGGAGATCGTGGCCTCGGGGCGGGCCGACGCCGTCCTGCTCGCACGCGAACTGCTGCGCGACCCGTACTGGCCCAACCGCGCCGCCCGCGAACTCGGCGCCACGCCCCGCCTGCCGGACCAGTACCACCGGGCGTTCTGAGATGCCGGCGCGCTAGGCGAGGCCGAATCCGACGCCTGCGGTTCGCGTCCAGGAACTCGACGCCCTCGGCGCCCAGGGCTGAGGAAGGCGATGGTCAACATGGCCTCCATCGCCGGTTCCGCGCCCTGAGCGATCGGCCGGTCGTCTCTCTCCTCAGCCGCGTCAGCACGGCGGGCGCGATGCCGAATCCTTGGCCTCGCTCGCGGCGGTAACTCGACGCTCAGCATTTGCGGGCGTACCCGAGATAGGTGACCAGCGGACGGCCGTCCGGCGTGAGGACGAAGTCGACCATCGACGTGATCTCCTCATCGGTGATCTCCCCGCGGCGGCGAGCGCGGGCGGCCGTGAGGAGGCGGCGCGGATCCTTGGGCTTGAAGCCGCAGACGTCCTCGTTGCGCAGCCCGTGGCGAGCCATGATCTCGATCAGTTCGGCCGGAGGCCGGAGGCGTTTCGCCGCGTGGCGGCCGGGCGGCATGATGCGAGTCATGGGGATGCCCTGGAAGGCACCGAGATAGACCAGGCGGGACAGCGGTGTGCGGTTCACGGTGTCGTACATGAGGACGCCGCCGGGCTTGAGCACCCGTGCCCAGGAGCGGCCCGCCCGTGAGCATTACCGCGCGACCGAGAAGGGCAAGGACCTCTTCCCGGTGCTGCTCGCCCTGATGAACTGGGGCGACCGGTGGTGCTCCGGTCCAGCGGGTCCGCCCGCCCGGGTCCACCATCTCGACTGCGGCCAGGACACCAGTGCGGTGCCCGCCTGTGCGCATTGCGGCGAGCCCCTCACCATCGACAACACCACCCAGCTTCCCGGCCCCGGCGGCCGGGTCGGCCCGGGCACTCGTGTCCTCGGACCACTGATCGCCGCCCGGCAGCCCCGATCCGCCTCCGGTTGAGGACCGGGTTTCCGTACCCGTCTGCCGTGCCGCGGACAAGGACGCTCGGCGACGCCGCCTTGGCCGGAGAAGGCGTGAGGAC
>NZ_JABVEB010000152.1 GCF_014323665.1 Actinomadura sp. HBU206391
AGCCGAACAGCCCCGAGCTCGCCGCCGCCCTGCAGTTGTCGCTGCAGGCGTCGCTGCAGCGCTGGCTCGGTGACGTCATCGACATCCAGGCGCTGGAGGTGGAGAGCACCGAGAACGTGCTCAGGGTCTACCTCGCCTACACCGTCCGCGCGACCGGTACGGAGCGCACCGACGTCTTCGAGGCTGATGCCCCATGAGCACGAGCGTGAGCACGGAGCGCAGGCGGGCCGACGTCCGCCGAGCGGAGCTGAACGGCGTGGACGGGGTCGAGGTGGCCGACGACGGGGTGACGCTGACCGTCACCTTCCTCGGCAAGGCCCCCGCCGACATCGGCCCCGAGAACATCCGGATCGACGGCGGTCGCCGCGTCACCGGCATCGAGGCCGTCGACGTGGAGATCCAGGCCGAGGACGATCCCGACCTCGACGACCACATGGTCGTCACGGTGGACCGCACCGGCGACACCTCGCCGTACACGCTGTCGGTGGTCGAACCCGACGCGCACGGCCGGCCGGGCACCGCCGCGTACGAGGGGTTCGATCCGAGGTACGCCGGTGCGGACTTCGTCTTCCACCCGGGCTGCCCGGCCGACCACGACTGCGTGGCCACGGAGCCGTGCCCGCCCGCGGCGCACCCCGAGCCGGTGATCGACTACACCGCCCGCGACTACGCGACCCTGCGCCGGCTGCTGCTGGACCGGATGACGCTGACCGTGCCGAACTGGACCGAGCGGCACGTCCCGGATCTCGGGGTCACGCTCGTCGAACTGCTCGCCCACCTCGGCGACCAGGCGTCTTACCACCAGGACGCGGTCGCGGCGGAGGCCTACCTCGACACGGCGCGGCGCCGGGTGTCGGTACGCAGGCACGTGCGGCTGGTGGACTACGCGATGCACGACGGGTGCAACGCCAGGGCCTTCGTCACCGTGCGCACCGGACGTCCGCTGGAGCTCGAGGCGGGGGAGTTCCGGTTCGCCGCGATCGACGTGAGCAGGGTGGACCCACGGGACCGGGTGGACCTCGGCGCGGTGATGTCCGACGCCGACTTGGTGGGCCTGCCGGCCGGCACGACCTCGGAGGTATTCGAGCCGGTCGGATCAGGCCCGTTCAATCTGTACCCAGCGCACAACCGGATCACACTCTGGGCGTGGGGCGAGCAGGAATGCGTCCTGCCCAGGGGCGCGACGTCGGCGACCCTGCGCGACGCCTGGGAGTCGTGCGCCGAGGACGCCGAGGGAGCGGAGCGGGTCCCGGCCGAGGACGGCACGCGCGACGCCGCGGGCGAAGGGGATGAGCCCGCCGGTGACCAGAGCGCCTCGGCGACCGGCCACAGGCCGGGCCGGTGGCGCCGCCGCGCCCTGCGGCTGCGGCCCGGCGACGTGATCCTCATCGAGGAGGTCATCGGGCCCCGCACCGGAGCGCCGGCCGACGCCGACCCCGCCCACCGGCAGGCGGTGCGGCTCATGTCGGTCACGCCGGGCGCGGACGAACTGTACGGTCAGCCGGTCGCCGAGGTGACCTGGGCCGACGAGGACGCGCTGGAGTTCGCGGTGTGCGTGTCCACCCGCGGTGGTCCCGACTGCGCGCGGCTCTCCGACGTGAGCGTCGTACGGGGCAACGTCGTGCTCGTCGACCACGGACGCGACCTCGCTTTCTGCGGTGGCCCGCGCGAGCTCATCGCGGTGCCGCCCGGCGCGGTGACCGCGCCGTCCTGCGCGCCGCCCGCGTTCGGCTGCGGCGACCGGTCGCAGCCGGATGCGGCGGTCGCCGAGATCCATCGGCTGCTCGCCATGGCCAGGGCCGGCCGCCCGCTCACCGTCGACGAGGTCGCGGTGCTGCGGCCGTTCGTCGGCACAGCGGCGCTGGACCGGGCCCGCCTCACCGGTGACACCCCGGCCGCGCGGCAGGCCGCCGCGCTGGAGGCACTGCTGGCCCAGGTCACCTATCCGCCGTACGAACGGCCGTTCAGCCCGGTGCTGACCGGCACACCGGTCACTCAGCGCACCGTTCACCCCGAGCCGGAGCGGATCGCGGCGGGCCAGGCCGCGCTGCTCGACGCGATCCCCGGCCGGATCCTCGCCCGGCTGGAGGAGCTTGCCCGCAAGGTGCGCGGACACCGCCACGACCGGCGGCGAGGCGACCGCGGCCGGCTGTCGGACCGCGAGATCGACGAACTGCGCGTGCTCGTCGGCCAGGCGGTGCTCGACGAGCTGCGCGTCGAGGAGCATCCGGCCTGGGCGCTGCGCGAGATGATCGCGCGCTTCGACGAGCTGCTGGCCGGCAAGCTCGCCCGGCTGCGCTCCCTGCGCGACCGGGCCCGGGAGGGCGAGGTGCTCGGCACCGGCATCGGCTGGGAGGTCGAACAGTCGCTGGGGGCCGGCTATGCCGACGGGCTCGACCCCGGCGACCCCCGGCTGGCCGGGCCGGCGGGCGCGGCGCTCGCGCAGGACGTACGGGGAGCGCTGCCGGCCGTCACCGTGAGCGCCTTCAGCGGCGACGACCGAGTGGGCGTGTGGCGACCGCGGCGCGATCTGCTCGCGAGCGGGGCGCGGGACCGGCACTTCGTCGGCGAACTCGGTGACGACGGACGGCTCGCCCTGCGGTTCGGCGACGGCCGCCGTGGCGCACCTCTGCCGGCCGGGGGCCTGCTCAAGGTGCGTTATCGGGTCGGCAACGGGATCGCCGGCAACGTGGGCGCGGAGGCGATCGGCCATCTGGTCCTCTGCCGCCGTGGCCCTGGCGGCTCCGATGCAGCCGGCGGCTCCGACGGAGGAGGCCTGGAGACCGACGCGGTCCTCGCGGTGCGCAATCCGCTGCCGGCCGTCGGCGGACTCGACCCCGAGCCCATCGACCAGGTGCGCCGGCTGGCTCCGCTGGCCCTGCGCCGAACCCGTACACGCGCGGTGACGGCGGCGGACTACGCCGAGTTCGCGGGCCGGGTGCCGGGGGTGCAGCGCGCCGCCGCCGAGGTCCGCTGGACCGGGTCCGGCGAGGAGGTCCATGTCGTCGTCGACGCACTGGAGCGGCAGGTCCGAGGCCCGCGCCGGTCGGTCGCCGCAGGCGCCGCCGCCGAGGCCGCGCTCGTCGCGGCGGTGCACCAGGCGCTGGAGCCGTACCGGCGGATCGGTCACGACCTGGTCGTCGGCCCCGCGCTGCGCGTGCCGCTCGATCTCGAACTGGCCGTCTGCGTCGCGGCCGGATACCAGCGCGGCCACGTCCTCGACGCGCTGCGCCGGGTACTCGGCAGTGGGCGGTCGCCCGGCGGCCTTGGCTTCTTCCATCCCGACGCGCTGACGTTCGGCGAGCCGATCCGGGTGAGCCGGATCGTGGCCGTCGCCGCGGCGGTCCCCGGGGTGCTCAGCGTCCAGGTGACCCGGCTGCGCCGGCTGTTCCGCCAGGACTTCGGCGAACTCGCCGAAGGGCTGCTCCGGATCGGGCCACTGGAGATCGCGCAGCTCGATGACGACGCCGACCGGCCCGAGAACGGCCGGCTCACGATCCGGCTCGGAGGTGGCCGATGACCTGCGGCACTGGACGTTGCGGCGGGAGCGGATGCGGCGGGGGATGTGGCGGCGGGATCGGGGTGGAGACGCCCGTGGCGGTGGTCAACCCGCCGGGCCTCCCCGAGATCGCCTTCCGAACGGGCACGCACGGCGGGTTCCTGTCGTCTCTGCTGGCCCGGCTGTCCAGCCCGGCCTATCCGGAGCTCGCCGGGCTCACCGTACGCTCGACCGACGATCCGGCCATCGCCCTGCTCGACGCCTGGGCGGTCGTGGCCGATCTGCTGTCGTTCTACACCGAGCGGATCGCGAACGAGGGCTACCTGCGGACGGTGACCGAGGACGGCTCGCTGGCCTTGCTCGGCCGGCTCGTCGGCCATGTGCCGAGGCCCGGCGTGGCCGCCGGCACCTACCTCGCCTACGCCCTCGATCGCGATCCGCGTGGCGGCGCTGACACGGCGGTGACGATCCCGCGCGGCGCACGGGCACAGAGCGTTCCCGGCCCAGGGGAGGAGCCTCAGCCGTTCGAGCTCTTGGAAGAACTGCCGGCGCGCTGGACGTGGAACGACCTCAAGGTCCGGGTGCGCAGGCCGTACCAGGTGGCGCTGGCGCCCGACAGGACGGTCGACCGGCGCACTGTGCACTTCGCCGGTGCGGGGAACAACCTGAAGCCCGGTGACCCGCTGCTGTTCGTGTTCGGCACCGGGCAGGACCGGCAGGCGCTCGATGTGGTCCAGCAGGTACGGATCGACCAGGACAACGACCTCACCGTGGTCACCCTGCCGGGGCCAGCGCTGCCGGACTTCGACGCGCTGATCGCCAGGCTGGCCGATCTGGTCGACGCCGCCCGCCGCGACAAGATGTACGGCCGCAGCCGCATCGTCGCGCGGTTCGTCGATGATGTCCTGAAGGCTCAGGCGACGGATCCAGTGCCGACCACCCCGGCGGGGCTCCTGCGCGCCCTGGACGAAGTCATCGCCCGGCTCGTCGAGGCCATGGCCCTCGCGCAGCCGTACAAGAACGTCCACGGCTGGTTCCTTACCTACCTGCTGCCCAAGGTGGGCGCGCTGCGTGACGCGGCGGCGATGCTGGAGCCGCCGCAACCCGAGAACGAGACCGGTCCCGGGCCTGAGACCGAGCGGCCGGACGGGCGCCCGCAGTCGCTCTACACCGCGCTCAGCCTGGACCGGGTGGTCGGGAAGCCGGCCCCCGGCTCCGACTCCGATACAGATGAGGGTGAGGAGGGCGACGGTGACGGTAACGGCGCCGCGCCGCCGACCGCGCCGCCGAGCCCTGCGGTGGCCGGCCTCGGTGCGCTGCTCGGATCGCTGCGGCTGCCGCCCACGCGGCCGCCGCTGAGCCCGCGCGACCTGATCCGCGATCCAAGCGAGATCTACGCGCCCGGGTCGGATCTCGGCGCCCAACTGCTCGCCGCACTCGACCCGCGCCTGCGGGACGGGCTCTATGCCGCGTGGCGGCGGGTCGACCTGACCGCGCCGCTCGCGCTCGCCGACGTCCAGGCCATGCGCATCGTCGCGACGCCCTTCGGCGCGACCGCCCCGTTGAAGCCGGACTACGACGAGCAGGGACGGCTGCTCGGGTACACCGACTGGCCGCTGCGCGGCAACCAGGTCCTCGACCTTCGCATCGTGTACGACGAGGACGGCCAGGTGCCGGAGCGGGCGGTGTTCACCTGGGCCGAGTCGTCGGGAACCGCGCGGACCGAGGCGAATCTGGACGAGGACACCGAGTTCGAGTTCGGCCCGGGACATGTCGGCATTGAGATCCATCCGGCACCCGCCCCGCCGGACCCGGATGATCCGCCACCCGACCCGGATGATCCGCAGCAAAAGGTCGGTGTCACGGTGACGTTCTCGGAGAACCTGCCGCACCGGTCCGTCTTCGTGGCCCGGCCGAACGAGAGCGGGCGGGTCCTGGTCACGATCGAGGGCGACGACCCCGGCGAGATTCCCGAACCGCTGTCACCGGAGCTCTGGCCCGACGACACCCAGGTGATCGCCAACGGTGCGCAGCAGGTGACGCTGCGGCGGACCCCCGAGCGCGACGGCGCGAACGCGTCGGTGGAGGTGTCGTTCGCGGCGTCGCTCGCGCTCAGCTCGCGCAACGTGCTGGCACTCGACGCGGTGTACGACGGCATCGGGCAGGGCACCTGGGTGGTCGTCCAGCGACCGCGCAAGGACTCCGGTGAGGGTGACCCCGGCGACGGCCCCCTGGACGAGGTCGTGACCCGGGTCAGGGCGGCGCGGGTGGTGTCGCGAGCCGACTTCGGCATCACCGGCAAGGTCACCGAGCTGACGCTCGACGATGACTGGCTCGACGCGCGCGACACGATGCTCTCCCACATCCGCGACACGACGGTGTACGTGCGCGGCGAGTCGGTCGCGCCGGCCACCGAACCCATCGACGACGACGTGGAGGGCGGGTCCATCGAGCTGGCCGAGCTTTACGAGGGGCTGAGCCCGGGCCGGTGGATCATCGTCACCGGTGAGCGGACCGACGTGCCCGGCACGGGCGGCCTGACCGGCACCGAACTCGCCATGATCGCGGCGGTGCGGCAGGTCGTCGACCCGTCCCGGCCGGGCGAGGCCGTCCACACCACCATCACGCTGGCGTCTGAGCTGGCCTACCGCTATCGGCGCGAGACCGTGCACGTGTACGCCAACGTCGGCCGGGCGACGCAGGGGGCCACCCGCGACGAGCCCATCGGCAGCGGTGACGCGAGCGTCGGCGGCCAGACCTTCCGGCTCTTCCAGGGGCCGCTGACCTGGCTCGCCGCCGACAACCCGCTCGGCGCGCAGAGCACGCTCGAGGTCCGGGTCGGCGGGGTGCTCTGGCGCGAGGTGGACAGCCTGGCCGGCCGCGGGCCGGACGAGCGGGTGTACGTCACGCGGGTCGAGACCGACGGGCGGACTTCGGTGACGTTCGGCGACGGCGTGCACGGCGCGCGGCTGCCGACCGGGCACGAGAACATCCGGGCCGTCTATCGCGTCGGCATCGGCCCGGCCGGCAACGTCGCCGCCGGCAAGATCACTCAGTTGCTCACCCGGCCGCTGTGGGTCTCGGGGGTCGACAACCCCCTCCCCGCGACCGGTGGGGCCGCGCCCGACGACGCGGCGCAGGCGCGGCGCGGCATCCCGCTCTCGGTCACGGCGCTCGACCGGCTCGTCTCGGTGCCCGACTACGAGGACTTCGCGCGGGCCCGGGCCGGCATCGGCCGGGCGAGCGCCACCCGGCTGTACGATGGCCGCAGGGAGGGCGTCCATGTCACGGTCGCCGGAGTGGGCGACATCCCGCTCGCCGACGACTCCGACATCGTCCGCACCCTCAGGTCGGCGTTCGCCGAGCACGGCGACCCGCAGCTCCCCGTCACCGTCGCCGTCCGCGAGCTCGTGCTGCTGGTCGTCGCCGCGCGCATTCGCGTCCATCCCGACCACTCCTACGAGCTCGTGGAGCCGAGGGTGCGCGCGGCGCTGCTCGACCGGCTCGGCTTCGCCCGCCGTGAGCTCGGGCAGCCCGCGTACCTGTCGGAGGTCATCGCCGCCGTCCAGGCGGTGCCAGGCGTCGACCACGTGGACGTCGACGTCTTCGGCGGTGTACCGGCGAGCATCACCCCGGCCGGGCTCGGTCACCTCGCCGGGACGCTGACCGAACCTGCGCCGGTGGTCCCGGCGCGGCTCGCGGTCTACGACGTGGCCCGCTACACCGTGACCGCCACAGACGGCGAGACCCTCACGGCCGTCGCCGCCGCGCACGGGATCACCGTCGCCGAACTGCTGCGGCTGAACCCCGACATCACCGACGTCACGCGGCTGCCGGCCGGCCGGACGGTGGTCGTGTTCCGCGGCGTACGACCGGCGCAGCTCGTCATGGCGTCCCCGGCGGTGCCGGACACGCTGATCCTCACGGAGGCACGATGACCACCCGAGACCCGGACCGTCTGATCGAGCTGCTCCCGGCGTACCTGCGCAAGCGCGACATCGAGGCCGGCGAACCGCTGCGGGCGCTGCTCGCCGTCATCGCCGAACAGGCGGATCTGGTCGAGGCCGACGTCCAGCGGCTCTACGACAACTGGTTCATCGAGACCTGCGACGACTGGGCGGTGCCGTACATCGGCGATCTGGTCGGCTACCGGATGCTGAGCGGGTACGAGGAGGCGCTGTCCGCGCGGACGCCCGGCGGGGCCGCCGCGGCCGGCTCGCTGGCCGCCCGCCTCGCCCCGCGCCGCGACGTGGCCGACACCGTCGCCTCACGCCGCCGCAAGGGCACGCTCGCGCTGCTGGAGGAGATCGCCGCCACCGTCGCCGAATGGCCTGCGCGGGCGGTGGAGTTCCACCGGCTGCTGGCCCGCACACAGCCGGTCCGGCTGTACGGCGGCGACGCGACCGCCGTACGGAACCGCGCCACGGCGGCCGGTCCGCTCGGCTACGCCGACGTACGGCGCGGGGCCGATCTGGACCTGCTGGACGGTCCCTTCGACCCGTTCGGACACGGCGCGCAGCCGTCGAGGATCACCGCCGCGCCCGCCCGCCGCCAGGGACGGTACGGCCCACCCGCGGTGGGCGTGTTCGTCTGGCGGCTGAAGCCGTACTCGGTCACGCGGGCACCGGCGTTCTGCATCGACCGCGCCCGCAACCTGTTCACCTTCTCGGTCCTCGGCAACGACACCCCGCTGGTCACCAGACCGGTGCCTGAGCCGTCGCCCACCCACATCGCCACGGCCGAGAACGTCCCGGGGTTCATCCGGCGGCGGGCCCTGCGCGACCACCTCGCCGACTTCTACGGTCCTGGCAAGAGCCTGACGATCTGGCGCCGCGACGGCGACGACGGCGACGGCGACGGCGACGATCACGGCGGGCATCACGGCGGCCACCGCGTCCGCCCGGTGCCGCTGGCCGACCTCGTCGTCGCGGACCTCTCCGGCTGGGCCTACCGCCCGCGCCGTGGCCAGGTCGTGATCGATCCGGTGCTCGGCCGCATCGCGTTCGGCGCCCGTTCGGCGCCCAAGGGAGGCGTCTGGGTCACCTACCACCATGCCTTCAGCGACGACATGGGCGGCGGCGAGTATCCGCGCCCGCTCAGCGGCGCCTCCAGCGCGACGCGTACGTATCGGGTCGGGCCGGGGGAGGACTTCGAGCGCATCGAGCATGCCTACGAGCGCTGGCGCGAGGACGGCGAGCCCGGCGCGCGGCCCCCGGGGATCATCGAGATCACCCACAGCGGCTCGTACCAGGAACAGCTGGAGTTCGTCGTCGATCCCGGCGACCGGCTGGAGCTGCGCGCCGCCGACGGTGCTCGCCCGGTGCTGCGCCTGCTCGACTGGAACAGCAACCGCCCCGACTCCTTGCACATCCGCGCATCGGACGAGACACCGCGCCACGACGGCGAGCATGACGACGCGCTGCCCCCGGCGCGGGTCGTGCTCGACGGGGTGGTGATCACGGGCCGAGGGGTGAGTGTCACCGGCCCGCTCGGGTCCCTCGCCATCCGCCACAGCACTCTGGTGCCGGGCTGGACGCTGGAGCCCGACTGCGCCCCTACCCGCCCCGAGGAGCCCAGCCTGGTGCTCGAGGACACGTCGGCCTGCGTCGAGATCGAGCGGAGCGTCCTCGGCACGATCGTGGTGCTGGGCGACGAGGTGCGGACGGATCCGCTGCCCATCCACATCGCCGACAGCGTCCTGGACGCCACCGGCCCGGAGCGGGCGGCGCTGTCGGCACCCGATTGCCGCCACGCGCACGCCGTGCTGCACGTCCACCGCACGACGGTCATCGGCGAGGTGCACACCCACGCCATAGAGATCGGCGAGGACACCGTCTTCGACGGCCGGGTGCACGTCGCCCGGCGCGGCGTCGGTTGCCTGCGGTTCTGCTGGGTGCCACCGGGCTCGCGTACCCCACGCCGCTACCACTGCCAGCCCGACCTGGCATGGGCGTCACTGCGCGAGCGCGCGGAGGCCGACGACCTCGACCTGGCCGACCTGCCACGTCTGCGCGACCTGGAGGCCCGGAGGGTGGAGCCGCGCTTCACATCCCGCAACTACGGAACCCCCGCCTACGTGCAGCTCGCGACCGGGACGGCGGCCGAGATCACCCGCGGCGCGGAGGACGGGTCGGAGATGGGCGCCTGGCACGACCTGTTCCAACCGCAACGCGAGGACAACCTCCGCGCACGACTCGCCGAGTTCTCACCAGCCGGCACCGACGCCGGAATCGTCCATGTCACCTAGTCATTCACCTAGTCACCGTCCGCGCCATCGAGGCACGGCCCGTCATCCAGTCATCGGCTATGTCATCTAATCAAGGAGAGGATCGATGGAAGGCGACTTCTCGCGCTCCACGTTCCGGCCGGACAAGCGCTACTCCGCGGTCCTCGCCCAGCAGGGCCGCGTCCAGTTGGACGCCGACGCCAACGAACAGGCGGCCATCCAGCTGCACCTGGCCCGCACCCTGGCCGCGGACGTCATCGGAGCGCACGGCGGCCCGCAGGGAGCCGCCGGGTTCGAGATCGAGTACGTGAACCCCAGAGACCAAGAGCCCGCGGACCTGAGAATCGGCGACGGACGCTACTACGTCGACGGCATCCTCGTGGACGCCACCCGCCCGACACCGCTCGAGGTGGTGCCGTCGCGCGGCGATGACGACGACGCGGAGCCGGAACCACCGGAGGGCGAATGGACCTGGACCTACTGGGACCAGCCGGACGCCTACCGCGACGCCGAGCGGGACGGCCACAGGCTGCCCGGCCGGTTCCCGTTCCTCGTCTACCTGAAAGTGAGGGAGCGGCTCGTCACGGCGCTGCAGGACCCGGAGATCCGGGAGAGTGCGCTCGGCGCGGCCATGCCCGACACCGCGGCCCGGGCCAAGGTGACCTGGCAGGTGCTCCCTCTGCGGCTGAAGTCCACCGAGGACCCCGTCACCGCGTTCGACGACTGGGTGGCCGAACAGACCGCCGAACAGGCCTTCCTCGCCGCGCGCAGCGAGCGGCCGGCCCGGGTCGAGGACGATCCCTGCGTCCTGCCGCCGGACGTCCGATACCGCGGCCCGGAGAACCAGCTCTACCGCGTTGAGGTGCATCGCGGTGGCTCTGTTCGCCGGCCTGGTGGTAGCCGCTCCTCGCGGAAGGGCGCGACCTTCAAGTGGTCGCGGGAGAACGGCTCGGTGGCGTACGCGATCGACTCGGTCGACGGGGCCTGGGTCACCCTGGCGGCCTTCGGCCGCGACGACAAGCTGGACCTGCACGTCGGCGACTGGGTCGAGGTCGGAGACGACGCGTCGGCGATGGCCGACGAGCCCGCCCCGCTGCTGGAAGTGGAGGAGGTCGACGTGTCCGGCCGGCGGGTAAGGCTGTCGGACGAGCCCGCCGACGACCGGGGCCGGATCGCGGCTCGTCATCCCCTACTGCGGCGCTGGGATCACCGCCGTGCGTCCGGGCGCGATGCGCCGGACCTCGACCAGGGTGCCGTCACGATCAGCGAGGGCGACTGGGTCGACCTGGAGGACGGCGTCCAGATATGGCTTCGGCAGGGCGGAGAGTACCGCGCCGGTGACCACTGGCTCATCGCCGCCCGCACGCTGACGGGCGAGGTCGAATGGCCGCGCGACGCCACCGGCCGGGCCCTGCTCAGGCCACCGGAAGGCATCCGGGACCACTACGCCCCGCTCGCGTGGGTCACCCAGAGCGACGAGGTCCAGGACCTGCGCCACCTCTTCGGCCCGCTGACCGCGGGGCCGGCCCCGCAGGCCACGCTCCTCGCCGGCGATGACGTCGGCGACGCCCCGGTGGACGAGCCGGTGCCGCCGACCGTGGACGTGACCACCACGCCCGACGACGGGCCGCAAGACGATCTTCCGCAGGAGGCCGGCTCGATCGTGGAGTCGGAGATCAAGGACGACGAGGGGAAGGGGAGCTAGCCGTGGCCGGCGCCCAGGACATGCTCGAGGCGGCCCGCGGACAGCTGGGCTATCGCGAGGGAAAGAACAACAACAACAAGTTCGGCCGCTGGTACGGCATGAACAACGCGCCGTGGTGCGACATCTTCGTCTCGTGGTGCGCGGCCCAGGCCAAGGTGAGCGGGGTCGGGAAGTACGCCTACACCGTTTACCACGTCAACGCCTTCAAGAAAGCGCGCCGCTGGGGCAAGAAGCCGCGCGTCGGCGCGATCGTGTTCTACGACTTCGGGTCCTCCGGCGACCCGGTCGAGCACGTCGGCATCGTCGAGTCGGTGAACAAGGACGGCTCCATCACCGCCATCGAGGGCAACTACCAGGACCGGGTGGCGCGGGTGCGGCGCCGCGCCAACATCGTCGGATACGGCTATCCGGCCTATGGCAAGCCCGGTTCATCGGGCTCGTCCTCGTCGAAACCCGCCGGCAAGGCGCCCAAGTGGCCGGGCCGCTACCTCAAGGTCGCCAAGCCGATGATGCACGGCAAGGACGTGCGCACCTGGCAGGCCCAGATGCGCAAGCGCGGGTGGAGCATCGCGGCGGACGGCTACTACGGGGCGGCCTCGGCGAAGATCTGCCGGCAGTTCCAGGCGGAGAAGAAGCTCGGAGTCGACGGCATCGTCGGGCCCGCCACGTGGCGGGCGGCCTGGGAGGCCGTCGTCACCTGAGGCGGACGAGGGCCGCCTGCCACAGCCGGGTGATCGAGACCCGGTAAAGTTTTCGGTCATGCAACGTATGACCGGTATGTTGATCGGTGCGGTATTTGGAACGATCTTCGTGATCGTCAACGCGCACAGCCCGTTAAACGCGGCGATCGGCACCCTTCTCCGGGTCGTCGCCGTTCTGGGTCTCGCCGGCGTCATCGGCATGTGGGTCCTCGCCGTCCGGCGGGCGAAGATCGGTGGGGTGGAACCGGCCGCCATTCCGGGACCGTCGACGAACATGTTCAGTCCTGGCTACTGGGCGGTCGTCGCCGCCGAGGTCGTCCTGCTCTTCGGCGGGATCGCGGTGCTTCGAGCCCTGGACCAGCCCGAGCAGGCCAACGTCGCCTGGGTCGCGTTCGTCGTCGGCATCCATTTCGTCGCGCTGGCGCCGGTCTGGAAGCAGCCCGGCATTCTCGTGCCCGGGGTGGTCCTCACCCTGTACGGTGTCGCCGGGCTGATCATGGCGTCGACCTCCGCCGTCGAATGGGTGCCCCTCGTCAGCGGCGTGCTGTCAGGGGCGACACTGCTGGCGGGCAGCATCTTCTTCGCCCGGCTCGGGCTGGTGTCCCAGAACATGAGCGAGCGGATCACCCCGGGCCGGTAGGCCTGCCGGTCCCGGCGACGGTGGGGGAGGCGAGCTCTCTCGCGTAACGTGCAGGTTAACCAGGGGGTCCGTGTTGAGCGGCCGCCCGTTGTCTGCTCTGATCGGACCTATGACAAAACCGGTGATCGTAACGGTTGATGACGATCCGGTCGTGTCCCGGGCGGTCGCCCGGGACGTCCGCCGCCGCTATGGCGACCGCTACCGCGTGGTGCGGGCCGGATCCGGACCCGACGCGCTGGGGGCGCTGCGCGAGATCAAGCTACGCGGCGAACGGGTGGCCGTCCTGCTCGCCGACTACCGGATGCCGGAGATGAACGGGATCCAGTTCCTCGAGGCGGCGATGGACCTGTTCCCGCTGGCCCGCAGGGTTCTGCTGACCGCGTACGCCGATACCGAGGCGGCCATCGACGCGATCAATCTGGTCGACCTCGACCACTACCTGCTCAAACCGTGGAATCCGCCGGAGGAGCAGCTCTACCCGGTTATCGACGCCCTGCTGGACGCGTGGCTGGCCACCCCGGACGAGGAGATCGTCGAGACCCGGGTGATCGGGCACCGATGGTCGGCCCCGTCCTTCGAGGTGCGCGACTTCCTCGCCCGCAATCTCGTGCCGTACCGGTGGCTGCCGGCCGACGAGCCCGAGGGTGAGCGCCTGCTGACCGCCGCCGGCGTGGACGCGGCCGACCTGCCCGTGGTGATCACCACCGATGGCGAGACGCTCGTGACGCCCACCGAGGCCGAGGTCGCCGCCCACGTGGGGCTGACCACCACGCCCACGGGCGACTTCTACGACCTGGTCGTGGTCGGCGCGGGCCCGGCCGGGCTGGGCGCGGCCGTCTACGGCGCTTCGGAGGGGCTGCGCACCGTCCTCGTCGAGCAGCGGGCCACCGGTGGCCAGGCCGGCCAGAGCAGCCGGATCGAGAACTACCTCGGCTTCCCCGACGGGGTGTCGGGGGCGCAGCTGACCGAGCGAGCCCGCAGGCAGGCGCTGAAGTTCGGCGCC
>NZ_JABVEB010000153.1 GCF_014323665.1 Actinomadura sp. HBU206391
GACGGTTCCCGGTGAACCGTTCAGCCTGACCCGGGACACCAAGATCGTGGTCGCATCGCGCTCCCGCGAGGTCGACGGCGTGGCGGCATCCCTGGCCGGGATGGTCCGTCCCTCGACCGGGTATCGGCTACCGGTCGTGTCGGGACCGGCCGGCTCGCCACATGCGATCTCCCTGCGCCTGGCCGCGCTTCCAGGCTTCGGCGCCGAGGGTTACCGGCTCGATGTGACGCACCGCGGCGTACGGATTCAGGCTCCGACCGCGGCGGGTCTGTTCTACGGCGTCCAGACGCTACGGCAGCTCCTGCCTTACAAGGTCGAGAGCAGTAGCGTCCGGCCCGGCCCGTGGACGGTTCCCTCTGTGCGGATCGCCGACCAGCCTCGGTTCGGCTGGCGTGGCGCGATGCTCGACGTGTCCCGGCATTTCTTCACGGTCGGGGAGACGATGCGGTACATCGACGAGATCTCGATGTACAAGATCAACGTTCTGCATCTGCATCTCAGCGACGACCAGGGCTGGCGCATCGCCATCAACGGCTGGCCGAGGCTCGCGACGTACGGCGGCAGCACCGAGGTCGGTGGCGGCCCGGGCGGGTACTACACCCAGGAGCAGTACAAGCAGATCATCGCCTACGCCGCGAAGCGTTTCATCACCGTTGTTCCGGAGATCGACATGCCGGGGCATACGAACGCCGCGCTCGCCTCGTACGCGGAATTGAACTGTGACGGGAAGGCACCGCCGCTCTACACCGGCACCGAGGTCGGCTTCAGCTCGCTGTGCGTGGACAAGGACATCACCTACAGGTTCGTCGACGACGTGATCGGGGAGCTGGCGAGGCTGACGCCCGGCCCGTACATCCACATAGGCGGTGACGAGGCGCACAACACTCCGCTCACCGACTACGTCTCGTTCATCGACCGCGTGCAGCCCATCGTAAAGGCGCACGGTAAGCAGATGATCGGCTGGAACGAGATCGCGCAGGCGAACGTGCAGCCGAGCCCCGCCACCCTGGCCCAGAACTGGAGCATCGCCGACGGGACCACACCGGAGAACGATCCGTTGGCGACCGCCGCCGTGCAGAAAGGGGTCAGGCTCGTCACCTCGCCGGCCAACCATGCCTACCTGGACATGAAGTACGACAAGGACACGCCGTACGGCCTGAGCTGGGCTGGGTACGTCAATGTCCAGAAGTCCTACCAGTGGGATCCCGCCACGCTGTTCACCGGCGTGGCCGAAGGCGACATCCGCGGTGTCGAGGCGCCGATCTGGAGCGAGACCCTCACCGACATCGACGAGGTCGAGTACATGGCCTTCCCGCGGCTCCCCGGGATAGCAGAGATCGGCTGGTCGCCACGACAGGGCCGGTCATGGGACGAATATAGGACGCGCCTCGCCGCCCAGGGCCCACGCTGGACGGCCATGGGCGTGGACTTCTACCGCACTCCGGAGATCCCCTGGGACCAAGCCGCATAGCCCCATGACCGTTTCTGGTCTTCAGCCGAGTCGCTCAGGGCGGGTTCCTTGGATCCTCACGCCGGATGGGAAAGAATTCGCTCGTCATCGGCGGTCGGCTTCGCCGTTTGATGACTATTAGAATTCGCGCGGTCTGGCTGTTGTTACTTGCCGCGGTCATTCAATTCTTTCATCTATCGGTGCCTTCCGTACGTGAAGGGCCTGAATCGCGGCTCGATGCGTCATTAATGGTGCCGATCTGGACACGGGTGGGGATAGGCGGGTGGGATAGGCGGTGAGCGCCACATGGCAGCGGGGCCGGCGGCCGCGGTGGCCGAGTCGGCCGTGGTCACCGCACTGGTTGTCCGGTCCGGACGAAGGCTGCCGGCGCTCGGGAGTCGAGCGAGTGCCGCCGAGCGGTTCCTGGGACACGCCCGTCGGCATCCCTCCGGGTCCCTCCACGCACCTCGAGGGTGAACCGGTTCGCCAAGGACAGGGCACACCAGGCAAAGCCCGGCCACGCGAAGCGCACCGTTGGCCAAAAACCCCATCTGTATCGACGGCTCCCACGCATCCGGGCAGGTCAAAGCGGGCAGATCCCCAATTGTCGGGAATGCGTGGGCGCAAGACCGAGGCTTCTCCCTCGCACCGGCAGGGTCACGGGGCGTGGCACGTGATACCGGTCACCGTCACGGGACCCACATCACACGGGAGGAATTATGAGAAGACCTGTTGTCCTACCAGTCGTCGCATGCCTGGCCCTGGGCACCGCCGCCTTCTCCGGATCCGCCGATGCGGCGGCGACGAATGCCGTGCCCGGAGCATCGGCTGCCGCCGACCCGATCGGACCGGCCTGCTCGTCCATACCGAGAAGTGGGAGCTTCTCCAGCATGGCGACCGAACCCCTCGTCACCGCCGCCTCCAACAACCCAGCGTTGTCCACCCTGGCCAGTGCGATCAAGGAAGCCGGCCTGGCGGACAAACTCAACACGGTGAAGGACATCACGATCTTCGCGCCGACCAATGACGCATTCGCCAAGATCCCGAAAGCACAGCTAGACAAGATCCTCGCGGATAAGAAGACCCTCTCGGATATTCTGAACTACCACATCGTCGGCCAGCGGCTGACACCTGAGGCGCTGTCCTCCGGCACCTTCAACACGCTTCAGGGCGGCACGATCCGTACGACCCGCTCAGGAGACTCGTACAGGGTGGGGAACGCCAACATGCTCTGCGGCAACCTGCCGACCGCCAACGGCACCGTCTACATCATCGACTCCGTGCTCATGCCGCGGGGTTGACGCCGAAGCGTTCGCGCAGAGAATGAAGACGGCATGACTCAGCGGTTCAAGAAGGCCCCTTCCGTGAGCGAAAGGGGCCTTCCGCCTGCTCCCGCCTCCGCGTACAGCCAGCCCCCGAAGCCCGCCACCGGGACCGACGTCACCAAGCCGACCGCCCAGCGCAGAATGGCGCGGCGAGACGGTGGCCTCACCGTTCCTCCTCGCCTCGGCGCCGCGGTGCCGACACCAGGACGACCAGACCGGCACCGGCACCGGCAGGCGGGTTCAACGTGCGTCGCGCCGGGGGAGTCGGAGGGTGAACCGTGCTCCGCCGGTGGGTGGGTTGTCGATGGTGAGGGTGCCGTGGTGGGTGGTGGCGATGTGGCGGGCGATGGCCAGGCCGAGGCCGGCGCCCCCGTGGTCGCGGCTGCGGGCGTGGTCGAGTCGGGTGAAGGGTTGGAAGATGCGTTCGTGGTCGGCCTCGGTGATTCCGTCTCCGTCATCGGTGACGGTCAACTCGGCATCGTCGCCGCTTCGGCTCACCCGGATGCGTACGGTTTCTCTGGCGTGGCGTTGGGCGTTGTCGAGCAGGTGGGTCAGGAGGTTGATGACCTGGTTGGGGACGGCGTTCACCATGACGCCTGGCTGGAGGCGTGGCTGCATGGTGTGCTGGTCGGGGCGTGCGGAGAGTTGGGCGCGTACCAGTTCGGCCAGGTCCAGTGTCCGCCGTGCCTCGGGTACGCCGGTGCCGGTGTCCGGGCGGGCCAGCATGAGCAGGCCGGTGATGATCTCCTGCAGCCGGTCGATGTCGTTCAGTGCCTGTTCGAGCAGGTGGTCCAGGTCGGTCTCCGCCGGATGCAGCTGGGCCTCCTCGATCCGCAGCCGCAGCCCGGCGATGGGGGTGCGCAGTTCGTGTGAGGCGTCGCGAACGAACCGCCGCTGCTGATCGACCACCCTCTCCAGCTGCCCCTTGGCCTCCTCCAGCCGGTCCAGCGTGGTGCCGATGGTGCGGGCCAGATGTGCGTCCTTGTCCTGGCCGGGTGGCTTGATCCATCCCTGCTGCGAGCCGAGCGCCGTGAGATGGGCCCCGACCCGGTCGGGGGCGACCGCGGGCGGCCACTTGGGCTGGTGCGGAGACATTGCTCGTACCTCGATCCTCGGTGAGCGCGGTGAAGTCCTACCGGTGAGCAGCCTTGCCGAGTACGAGCCCAGGCGGCGCGTGGGAAGTACCCGAACAGGTACCTATCGCCCGCGTTCAAGATCGCGTCGTACGGGTAGTGGATCTTCATGAGGAAGCGTGGCTCTCTGCAGGTCAGGCGTAGTGTGAGGGGGAGATGCCTGTATCCGTGTCGCGTCAGCTCCGGGGGAATCTGCCTGTTGAGGTGACGAGCTTCGTGGGCCGCCGGCGAGAGTTGTCGGAGGCGCGGCGCCTGCTGGGGCGTACGCGATTGTTGACGTTCACCGGGGTGGGCGGGGTCGGTAAGACACGGCTGGCACTGCGAGTCGCCCGCGACGCGCGACGGACGTTCGAGGACGGGGTTTGGCTCGTGGAGCTGGCCCCGTTGCAGGACGAGGAACTGCTGCCCCAGACGGTCGCATCGACGTTGGGGCTCGCCGACCGGTCGGCGCGGTCGGCGTTGGACTGCCTGGCGGACTTCGTCGCCGACAAGCGGTTGCTCATCGTCTTGGACAACTGTGAGCACCTGCTGGATGCGTGCGCGTTGCTGGCGGGCAGGTTGCTGGGGACGGCGGACGGGGTGCGGATTCTGGCGACCAGCCGGCAGCCGCTCGGCATCGGGGGAGAGATCGTTTTCGAGGTGGCGCCACTGTCCGTTCCAGCGCCCGACCAGCCGATGCCGTCGTACAACCTCGATGAGTTCGAGGCGACGCGGCTGTTCATGGAACGGTCAGCGGAGGCCGTGCCGGAGCTTGTCGTCACCGACGGTGCCCGGCGGGCGGTGATGCGGCTCTGTCAGCGGCTGGACGGGATTCCGCTGGCGATCGAACTGGCGGCGGTACGGCTGCGATCGTTGTCGCCAGAGCAGATCCTCAAACGTCTCGACGATCGCTTCCGGCTCCTGACGGGTGGTGATCGCACGGCTTCCCGACGCCAGCAGACCTTGCGGGCGGCGATCGATTGGAGCCACGACCTCTGTTCGCCTGGCGAGCGGACGCTGTGGGGCCGGCTGTCGATTTTCGCCGGAGGGTTCGATCTGCAGGCCGCGGAGGACGTATGCAGCAGCGATGCGATCCCGCCCGAGGACATCTACGACCTCGTGGCCGGCTTGATCGATAAATCAATCGTGGTCCGGGAGGATCACGGTGGTGGCGTGCGATACCGGCTGCTGGAGACGATCCGCCAGTACGGCCGGACGCTGCTGGCCGAGTCCGGTGAAGAGGAGCTGCTGCGCCGGCGGCATCGCGATCACTACCAGCAGATGGTCATGCGCTCAGAAGAGGCATCATGCGGCCCGCACCAGCTGCGGCACTATGAGCTCCTACATCTGGAACATGCCAACGTGCGGGCCGCCTTGGACTTTTGCCTGACCGAGCCCAACGGGGTGCCGGCGGTACTGCGGATCGTCACCGCGAACTGGCCTTACTGGATCTTCTACGGAATCTTGGGCGAGGGCCGCCGCTGGCTCACCCTGGCGCTGGAGCAGGATCAGGCGCCGACGGCCGAACGGGCCAAGGCGATGTGGGTCGCCGGTCGGTTCGCCCTCCATCAGAGCGACCTGGCCGGGGGCCTGGCGCTACTGCGGGAATGCACGGCCCTGGCGAACCGGCTCGGTGACGCGTCCGCCGAGGCGCATGCCACGGAGTTGTTCGGCATGGCGGCGCTGCTCCAAGGAGATTACTCCCGCGCGATCGCCCTGCAAGAAGACGCATTGAATCGCTACCGCGCGATCAGCGAACCGCCCGGCGGGTGGGGGGCAGAGGTGACCCTTTACCTCTTGTCTTTGGCGGCCGCGGCATCCGGGGACCTCGACCGCGCCGCCGCATTCGGCGAAGAGTGCCTCACAATATGTGAGCTTCACGGTACGGATCTGTACCGGCCTGTCGCGCTTTGGGCGCTCGGTTTCGAACGGTACCGGCGTGGCGAGCTGCCGCAAGCCGCTGCACTCATCGAGGAGAGCCTGCGGCTCCAGCGATCCATCCACGACCTGTGGAACACCGCTCAGTGCATCGAATCGCTGGCCTGGCTCGCGGCAGCGGACGGCCGGCATCAGCGGTCGGCCCGGCTCCTCGGCGCAGCCCATACGATCTGGCGATCGCTGGGAAGCTCGATGCCGGACATTCCCCCCTTCGCGGATTTCCACGCCCCCTGCGAACGTCGACTACGTGGGATGCTCGGTGACGAGGCGTTCACCACGGCCTTGGAGCAGGGCGCCGACCTGACCCTCGACCAGGCCATCACCTACGCACTGAACGAGAAGACCGCCGTCTCCGCGCGACCCGAGCAGGCGCCTCGTACCCCTACGGCACTCACCCCCAGGGAACACCAGGTCGCCGAACTCGTCGCCCAAGGTCTGACCAACAAGGACATCGCGGCCACTCTGGTCATCGCGCAACGCACCGCCGAAGGCCACGTCGAACACATCCTGGAAAAGCTGGGCTTCACCTCACGAGCGCAGATCGCCTCCTGGGCCACGAGCCACAACGCACACTGAGCCTTCAGACGTGTCCGCGACCAGACAGGCGTCGTCATCCGACGCGGGTCGGAGGTCGTGCCCGCACATGGGGGTGCGGTGGGACCGGCCCTCACGGCGAGGTGAGCGGTTCGGTTTGGTAGGCCCCGGTGAAGCAACGCCAGGAAGGACGGCGCCTCAGGCAAGGCACAGAGCCGATCCGGTGTACCGGCACACCCGGCGTCCATGAGTTCGTGACCACGCCCCCGGCCATATCGCCGGCCGGGACTGGTGACGCGGCGATCTTCGGCATAATGACGCCTCCAAGGCGATTCGGCGTGCTGTTAGGGCTCGAGACGCGTTCAATCGCGCGCATGGTCTGCATCGTCGATTGGAGGTTGACCGACCCATAACTCTATATCACGAGATATGTGTGTAACCAGCGGATGGGGTGTATTGTTTAAAACTCCCTATAATGAGATGCTCGCTATACCGACAATCTTTACGGTGACGGCTATTGTCGAGGTGATCCCACTGGTTGCCGTTGAGGGCGTACGCGCGAACTCTCACGAGGAGTCCATAAAGTTCCTCCTGCTCGGGCCGCCAGAGGTACGGTGGCGATGCGGACGGGTATGGTTTCGCGGGCACCGGCAGCGTGCGGTTTACGCCGCATTGGCGATGGGTGCCAATCGGGTCGTGTCCATTGATCGGCTGGTCGATGTGGTGTGGGGCGATCGGCCGCCACCGACCGCACAAGTGCAGATACAAAAGGTGGTATCGGAGCTTCGCCGGCTATTGATCGATCCGGCGGACGAGAATGAGCGGATCGTCACGGCCTATTCGGGATACATGCTGCGCGCCGAGCCGGGTGAGATAGACGCCGAGGTGTTCAAGCACGAGGTTCGACTGGCCTCGTCCGCCGCCACCCGCCGTCGCATGTCCGAGGCCGCCACCCATTTCCGCGCCGCGCTCTCTCACTGGTTCGGGCAGGCGCTCGACGGCGTACCCGGACTCGCCGCCGACGCGATCCATCTGGAGGAGCAACGGCTTGCGGCGCTGGAGGACTGTATCCGCACCGAGTTGCAGCTCGGCAGAGAGGGGAAGGTCGCGCCAGAGCTGGAACAGTTGATCACCGCGCATCCCTTGCGTGAGCGACTGCGCATGCTGCACATGGTCGCTCTGTGCAACTGCGGTCGGCGGGCGGAGGCGCTGCGGGTCTACCACGACACCCGCAGGGTGCTGCGCGAAGAGCTCGGCATCGAGCCGAGCTCGGAACTGAGAGACGTCGAACAGGCCGTTCTGTCCGGGGCGCCGGCGGTTCAGCTGGCGTTCATGGTGGCACGTTGAACTGGTGGGCCGGTGCCCTGGCGGGCATCGGCGTGAGCACGGCCGTCGCCATCACCATGATGCGGCGCTCTTACCTCATCGTCACGGTGAAGGGGCGCAGCATGCATCCGACCCTCGTCGAAGGCGACCGGGTGCTGGTGCGCCGGGGCTCCACGAGAACGCCGCGGCGAAACGACGTCGTGATTCTGCGAAAGCCGCCCGGGCCCGGTCGCGAGGCGTCGCCACCACATGACCCCCCGACGCGGGGGGAGTGGAGCATCAAGCGGATCGTGGCGACGCCCGACGATCCCCTTCCGGAATCCGTCGCGAAGGCCTGTGGCCAGGCGCCCGGGACACCGGTGCCGGCCGGCCTCTTCGTGGTCCTCGGAGACGCACCCAACAGCTACGACTCTCGGGCCTGGGGGTACCTGGCCGCCGAGAACCTGCTCGGCGTCGTCGTACGGCGCCTCACCACGTCTCGGTGACCACGGTAGTGACGCGGTAGGCGGGCGGTAGCGACACGGTAGAGGCGCTTGTGACGCTACGCGAGGCGGTGCGCCATGGACCGTTCCGCGGGGCACCGCCGCAGGCGCCTCGCCCGACCGGGCGGGGCCGGCGATCCGATGGGAGACACATGATCGGAAGACTGAACGCACTGGGTGACCGGATGCTCGGGCTCGTTCTGCCGAGTGCGAGCGCGTCGGCCGACATCTGCCCGGGCGCGTACATCGGCAGAGGCGGCAGCTGCGAGTACTACTGCTACCGGTGGCGTGACCGCTCCGCGAGGTACCGGTCATGCGACGGTGGTCCATGCCAGATCACCTGTTACGACTGCTGCTGACCTCGGTGGCCATGCGACAGGGATGAGATGGAGTACGTGGCCCTGGCCGGCCGATGCGTCATCGGCTCGGTCTTTCTGATCGCCGCGGTGGGCAAGCTGCGCGACCGCTCATCACGAGATGGATTCCACTCGGCCGTGTCCGCGGTCGTGCCGGGCGTGAGGTTCGCGCGGCTCGGTCTGGTGGTGCTCGCCGTCGAGTTCACCGTCGCGATCCTGGTCGTCCCGGCGGCCACGGCCGGCTGGGGTCTGGGCATGGCGGCCGGCACGCTCCTCGCGTTCAGCGTCGCGCTCTGGTCGGTGCTGCGCCGGGGGGTGCCGGTCTCCTGCCACTGCTTCGGGCGGTCCGCCATGCCGGTGAGCCGTGCGCATGTGCTGCGCAACACGGTGCTTCTCGCGATCGCCGTGGCCGGTTCGATCGCCCATGCCGACGCGGCCGACGTGGCTCTGCACCCCGGCGGGGCGGTGATCGCCGTCACCGGTGCGCTGGTGGTCATCATCGGGGTTCTGTTCACCGACGACCTCGCGTCGCTGTTCGCACCGACCTCGAGGTCGTCACGGATCTGACAAGGAGTCCGGAGTGCCCTTCCTAGTCGCCGGCATGGTCTTGGTCGGGTTGATGTGCGCCGTCGACCTCTTGCTCACGATGGCGGTGATCCGCCGGCTGAGGGAGCACACGGAACAGCTCGCGGACCTGCGGGGCGGTGGCGATCCGAGCCGGTCGCTGCTGCCGGCGGGGTCACGGCTCCCCACCTTCGAGGTCCGATCGGTCGACGGTGAAGTGATCGATAGTGAGACGAGCGGGCATGAGCTCGTCGCATTTCTGTCCACGGACTGCTCGGTATGTCTGGAGGAGTCGCCGGAGCTGGTGCGCTTCATCCACGCGCAGCGCATCGATCGATCCGCCGCCGCGGTCGTGGTCATCGGCGATGACGGCCCGCAGGCACAGCACCTGGTCGATGAGCTGCGGTCGGTCGCGGGAGTGATCCGCGAACCCTGGGACGGCCCGGTCGGGCGGGCGTTCTCCGCGCAGGTGTTCCCCGTCTTCTACCTCGTCTCGGACGGAGTCGTGCAGGGCGGTTCCATCTCGATCGGTGGATTGAACCGGTCGGTCCGCGCGTGATCGGTCAGGCGCGGAACCGGGCTGAGCGACTCCACTCCGTCGGAGAGGCCGGTTCGGCGGCCGGCGGGCTGTGGCGACGGACGGGTGCCGCGTGGACGCTGGTGTGGCGCGCCGGGCCGGGGTACGTGCTCACCTCGGCGGTGCTCGCCGTCCTGTCGGGACTCTGGCCCGTCGTGGCCGCGTGGTTCACGAAGCTGATCCTCGATGAACTGAGCGGCCAGGAACGAGACGCGACATTCGTGTCCGCGCTCGCGGGCGGGCTGGCCTTCACCGGGCTGCTGACCGCGACCCTGCCGCATCTCAACCGCTATGTCGACGTGCAACTGCGCCGGCGGATCGACCTGCTCGCCCGTGCCGAACTGTTCGCCGCGGTGAGCCGATTCACCGGGCTGGCGCGCTTCGAGAATCCGCACTTTCACGATCGGCTGAGGTTGGCCGAGCAGGCGGGACAGACGGCGGCCATTCAGATCATCCTGCCTGGGCTCTCGATGCTGCGGGCGGTCATCACGGTCGCGGGATTCATCGTCACGCTCACGGTGCTGAACCCGGTCATGACCGCGGTGGTGCTGATCTCCGCGGCGCCGGGGGTAGTCGCGGAACTGATCCTGAGCCGGCTCCGGGCGGGTACCGCATGGCGGATCAGCCCTCTCGGCAGGCGACAGATCTTTTACACGCGGATGCTCACGAGTCTGGACACGGCCAAGGAGGTCCGTCTCTTCGGACTCGGCGAGTTCCTCCGGAACCGGCTGACGACCGATATACGGGCCGCCAACGAAAGCGAGCGTGCGGTCGACGTACTCGAGCTCAAGGCGCAGACGTGGCTCAGCGCGCTCAGCGCGATGACGGCGGGCGCGGGGCTGATCTGGGTGGTGACCGGAACCGCGGGGGGACACCTTTCGATCGGCGACGTGGCGGTGTTCATCGCCGCGGTGGCCGGTGTGCAGACGGGACTTGCACAGGTCGTCGGGCACCTGGGCGGGATCTACGAGGCACTGCTGCTCTTCGGCCACTACCGCGAGGTGGTGAGCGCGGAGCCGGACCTTCCCCTGCCGGTCGCGCCGTCGGCCGCCCCACCTCTGCGGCACGGCATCGAGCTGCGCGACGTGTGGTTCCGCTATGACGACGCCCACCCGTGGGTCCTGCGTGGAGTCGATCTCCTGCTGCCGCACGGTGCCACGGTGGCGTTGGTCGGCCTCAACGGTTCCGGTAAGTCGACGCTGGTCAAACTGCTCTGCCGGTTCTACGACCCGCAGCGGGGAGCGGTCCTGTGGGATGAGAAGGACATACGTGAGATCGATCCCGGCAGCCTGCGAGAACGGATGGCCGCAGTGTTCCAGGACTGCGTCGCCTACGACTTCACTGCCGCAGAGAACATCGCCGTCGGTGACATATCGGCGCTGACCGATCAGGAACCAGGTCAGGGACGGCATCAGGGACCGGATCAGAGATCGAAGCAGGGACGGATACGCAGGGCCGCCGAACTGGCCGGGATCGATGCCACGCTCGCGAATCTCCCGCGCGGGTACGACACGATGCTGAGCCGCACTTTCCTCGACCACGGTGAAGATGATCCGGCGGTAGGCGTCCTGCTGTCCGGCGGCCAGTGGCAACGGGTGGCACTCGCCCGGGCCTACCTGCGGGAGGACCGGGACCTGGTCATCCTCGACGAGCCGAGCGCCGGGCTCGACGCCGAGGCCGAGCACGAGCTCCATGCGGATCTACGACGGCACCGTGCCGGGCGGACCAGCCTGCTGATCTCCCATCGGCTCAGCACCGTCCGTCAGGTGGACCTCATCGTGGTCCTCGCCGGCGGGCGCATCGTGGAGCAGGGAACGCACGCCGAACTGATCGCGGCGGATGGCGAGTACGCCCGGCTGTTCGCTCTTCAGGCGGACGGTTACGGGCTGGATGACGAGATTCCGGCTCGTTCCGCCAGACCCCGCGGCGGCCAGGTCCGGTCATAGCTTGATCTTTTACATTCTCGGCCGCATCCGTAATTCTCTACATGGACGTGTCTCGCCTGCATCACCCCTCGCAGGCGAAGAGCTGCACCGGGACGCCCCCACAAGGGACGGTCCGTAACGCATTGCTGAACCTTCCGGAGGAGACATGACGCAGCGGCAGCGGCCCAAGGTCGTCGCCCAGGCCGACTCGGGTGCTGGAAGCGCGGCGGGCTCCTGGTGGATTTCGGCGATGCCGTCGGTGTTCGTGCTGATGTGGAGCAGCGCGTTCATCGCCGGGGTGATCGGGGTGGACGCCGGACCGCCGCTGCTGCTGGTGTTCGCCAGGTTCTCCATTGCCGGGGTGGTGCTGGCCCTGGTGGCCCTGGCGACGCGGGCACCGTGGCCGCGTGGCCGACTGCTCGGGCACATCATGGTCACCGGGCTGCTGATCCAGGCGGTGCAGTTCGGCGCGTTCTACGTTGCGTTGAACACCGGGCTTCCGGCGGCCGTGGTGGCGCTGATGCAAGGCCTCAACCCGATCGTGGTGGCACTGCTGGCGACCGTGGTGTTGGACGAGCGGCTCGGCTCGCTGCAGTGGCTCGGCTTCGCGCTCGGTGGCCTCGGAGTGGCGCTGGCGGTGGCGGGCCGGGTGAACTTCTCCGTCGGCGGGCTGCTGCTGTGCATTCTCGGGCTGCTCGGCCTCAGCGTCGGTACCGTCTACCAGAAGCGGTTCTGCCCGAACATGGACCTGCGCTCTGGTACCGCCGTGCAGTTCTTGGTGAGCGTGGCGCCGATCGGGGTGCTCACGCTGGCACTGGAGCAGCCGAGGGTGCACTCGTGGAGTTCGTTCGGAGCGTCGATAGCCTGGATCGTGCTGGTGAACTCGATCGGGACCTTCGTGCTGCTCAACCTGATGCTGCGAAGGTCGGCGGCGAGCAAGGTCAGCGCGCTGTTCTTCCTGACTCCCGGGGTCACCGCCATGCTGGCCTGGGTGCTGATCGGTCAGCACCTGAGCGCGCTGGTGGTCACCGGTCTGGTCGTCGGCGGTGCGGGCGTATTGCTGGCCACGCTGAAGCCGAAGAGCAGGCCCGGGTCGCCGGCGGAGGCCGGCCCCGAACCGGTGGCCAAGGGTCAGTAACGGCCCGTACGGGTGCGGAGTGCGGCGGCCATCCGGTCCAGCGCCTCCTTCAGGATCTGCGGTGAGGTGGCGAAGGACAGCCGTACATGTCCCTCCCCGCCGGGCCCGAACGCCGACCCCGGCGTGACCGCGACCCCCGCCGCCCGGAGCAGCCAGGCCGCGAAGTCGGCCGAGGAGGCGAAGCCGGTCCCTGAGATGTCGGGGAAGGCATAGAACGCTCCGTCCGGGTGTGCGCACCGCATGCCGGGCAGCGCGTCCAGCCCGTCCACCAGGAGCGCGGCCCGCGCCGCGTACTCCGCCGTCATGGCGGCGACATGGTCATCCGACCCGGTGAGCGCCGCCACCCCGCCGGCCTGCACGAACGACCCGGCACAGCCGGCAGTGTGCTGCTGTGCCTTGACCAGTTCGCCGACCAGTCCGGTCGGGCCGGCCAGGTACCCGAGCCGCCAGCCGGTCATGGCGTGCGCCTTGGACAGGCCGTTCACGGTCAGCGTCCGCTCGGCGCAGCCGGGCTGCGCTGCCATGCTGAGGTGCGGGCGACGGTAGCGGATCATCTCGTATATCTCGTCGGTGATGATGATCAGGTTGTGCTCGACGGCGAAGTCCGCGATCTCACGGGCCTCTGCGGCGTCGAGGGCATGACCGGTCGGGTTGCCCGGGGTATTGATCAGGACGGCCTTGGTCCGGTCGGTGAGGACGGCCCGCAACGCCCGCCCGGTGATCTGGAATCCCCCGGTGGCCGATTCCGACCCCGCTCCGGGCGGGGCCGACAGCCGGGTCTCGGCGAAGACCGGCCTGGCTCCCACCAGCCGTGCCATCTCCGGATAGCTGACCCAGCATG
>NZ_JABVEB010000154.1 GCF_014323665.1 Actinomadura sp. HBU206391
GTCGACGCCGCGCTGGCGCTGCTCCGCCGGATCGTCGGGGTCGATCGCGTGCTGGCCGAACCAGACGCGGCCAGGGAGATCGTGGAGCTCTGCGGCGGCCTGCCGCTGGCCGTACGGATAGCCGGGGCACGGCTGGCGGCGCGTGAACGGTGGAGCCTCGCGCATCTCGCCGGCCGCCTGCGGCGCGAACGGCGGCGCCTCGACGAACTGTCCGTCGGAGATCTCACCGTCCGGGCCAGCCTGGCCATGAGCTACCGCACGCTCCAGAGCCCCGCGGGCCGCGCGTTCCGGCTGCTCGGCCTGCTCGATGTACCGGACTTCCCCGCCTGGGCCTGCGCGGCGCTGCTCGGCATCGCCACCGACGAGGCCGAAGCCCGCCTCGAGGCGCTCATGGACGCACAGCTCCTGGTGTGCGTCGGCACCGACGCCCGCGGCGACTTCCGCTACCGCTACCACGATCTGGTCCGGCTGTACGCGCGCGAGCGCGCCGAGGAGGAGGACGGCTCACCGCAGTGCGCGGCGGCGGTCGGCCGCGCCCTCGGAGCGTGGCTGGCGCTCGCCGAGACAGCGGACCGCGGCCTGCCCGAGCGCGTCGCGGCCGACATCGACGGACCGGCGCCCCGCCGGGGGCCCACCGCTGCGATCGCGCCGATCTCGACGGCCGGCTGCCTGGCCTGGTTCGACAGCGAGCGGGCGGCTCTCTCCGCCTGCGTCGCGCAGGCCTGCGCGGCCGGGTTCGCGGACCTGGCATGGGAACTGGCGGCGCGCTCGGTCGGCTACTACGCGTTCCGGGGACTGTACGAGGACTGGTCGCACACGCACGACCTCGCGCTCAAGGCCTGCCTGCGGGCCGGCGATCGGCTCGGAGAGGCGGTCATGGTGCGCAACCTCAGCTGCCTGCGCATGACCGGGGTCAAAGTCGGCAATGGAACGGTCCCAGTGCGCCTGGCGGCCGCCCTGCGGACGTTCCGCGAGTCGGGCCGGCGGCACGGCGAGGTCGACATGCTGGGCATGCTCGGCTTTTCCCTGCGGGGCACCGGCTCGCCCGGCGATGTCCTGGCGCTGGCGGACGCGGCCATGGGCAAGGCCGAGCGCATCGGGTACGAACTCGGCCAGTGCCGCCTCTGGTACCTGCGGGCGGTCGCCCACCGCGAGCAGGGCCGCTACGCGGACGCCGTCCGCTGTGCCGAACGATGCTTGGACATGGCGTCCGACGCGGGCACCGCCCACGACCGGGTCCTCGCACTCTGGGAGATGGCGGCCGCGGGTCAGGACCACACCGCGTCGGCGGGGACGTCCGACCGGGTGCTCGAAGGCCTTGAGCTCTGCCGTCGCCGAGGTGAACGCCTTCTGGAGGCCTATCTCCTGGTGTCGCTCGCCGAACTCCGCCTCCGTGCGGGGGACCTCGCCCCCGCCCGCGCCCATGGTGAAGCGGCCCTAGCGGTGTTCGATGAGCACGCGGTCCTGTTCGGCCGGGGGGCGGCGCACCGGTTGCTCGGGCGGTTGGACCACGCCGCCGGCCATCCGGCACGGGCCGTCTCGCACCTGATCCGGGCCGAGCGCGCGTTTCGCCGGCTGCACAACGCCCATGAGCAGGCCATGACCCTCAAGGTGATGGCCGAGAGCATGTACGCCAACGGCCAGGACGGAGCCGCCGAGCGCGCCGGCAGGCGGGCGCGCACGCTGCTCCTGCGCCTCGGCAACGACACCGAGGCCACGGCCGTCGGGGAACTCCGCACGCCGTGACCGCCGGCCGGACCTCGAGAAGCGGCCGCCTGCGCGAACGGTCACGGCCGGCGGCGCGCGGGCACGGCCGGGCGAGATGATTCGGATTTCGGAAACAATTGCGCGGCGCGCGGCGAAAGGAGTTAAGTAGGCAAGCCCAGTAAACCGCCCCGAGGAGTACTCGCGCGATGGCACAGGCGGCTTCGTCCGACCCGCATTTCTCGCACATGCAAGGGGCCCGGTTCGAGGGTTTGCCGCTGCAGAACACCACCCGGTTCCTGTGTGCCGCCGCCTATCTCGACCAGTCGTTCTGCCGGAAGGTCGTCCGCGAGTTCGTGGAGGAGGACCATCGGGGCGTCGTGCCGTCGTTCGGGTTCGACGTCGCCCCGGTGATCGTGCACAGCCTCCAGGCGCGGCGGATGCGGCTCATCCGAGACGGGATCATCACCCTGGTGCTGCTCCTCGCGCTCCTGGTGCACGCGGCGGCCGTCCTGACCGTGGTGATCGCTCTCGCGCCGATCGCGGCGGTCCCGTTCATCCCGTGGTCGCGGCTCGGCCCGCTGGGCAGCGTCGCCCTCGGAACCGTCCTCGCGGTGCCGCCGGCTGTGGTGATCATCGGACTCGACCCGGTCTCTGTGCTGAACGCCCTCGATCCAGGCGACCAGCGCTACCTCTTCGTCTACCGGGAGGGCGGTGCGGGATCCGGCGACGGCACCGGCTTCGCCTTCTGGCTGGCCGCCACTCTGGTGGTCGCCGCGGCGGTGCTGGTGCCGCTCGGCTACCGATTCGTGGTCTACCGCATGCTGCGGGGGCTCGGCCCCGGGGCGCGGATGACGATGCCGCGACCGGTGCGGCGGCGGGTACGGCAGACCCTCGACCGGGTGACCGCGGCGCAGCGCGGCAACGTCATCCTGTACTCCGGAGAGAACCCCTTCCTCGGTTCCGGTGACGTCACCGCGCCTTGGAGCCGGGCTTGGTCGATCACCCTAGAACTCGACCGCGTGGCGGGCGCGACGGGCTCGGCGCTCAGGAGAGGCCCGGTCCCGAAGAACGTCGACCCGGTCGGACTCCATCAGTACGTGCACGAGCGGATCGTCGCCATGCGCGACGAGATCCCGCCGCACGAGCGGGTCAGCGGCCTGCTCGTGGACTGGCACGTGGTGGCCCAGGGCGAGTGCGCGCAAGCCGGCCGGCCCGTCGACACGAGCGGAGCCGACCCGTACTTCCATGGCCACCCGCTGATCGACAAAGAGCGCTCAGTGCCGTACTCCTGGGCCGACGGCGACACGATCTCGGCCATCATCCAGCATCCGCAGGCCAACGTCCGCTGCTATCAGCGCGTGACCGTGGGGGCCCAGGGTCAGGCGGTCCGCGACCGCATGGGCAGGCCGATCGCCCCCGCCGAGGACCAGGACATCCTGCTGTCGGCCTTCCTGCACTTCGCCGTCGAAGGTCGGATGCTCCACGTCCAGTTCGTGGTGAACGCGCTGCCGCCGATCCGCAGGGAGTTCCGGATCGTCGACCACCTCCCCGCCTTCACCACCGGCATGACCGCCCTGCTGACACTGCGGGAGGGCGGCACGCGCGCGCTGGGCGACGGGCTTGTCAGCCCGTTCCGGCTCGTCCGCGCGGCGCGGCGGATCGTGCGCGAGCGCTTCCGATCCGCCGGCATGGCGCCGGGGGCCTTTCTCACCTACGACTACGGCGCGCGGATAAGTGTGCGCGAGGAGGCGGCCGAACCGGGCTTTCGTACGTTCATGCAGAAACTCGACGCGGACAAGTGCACGAGCCTCATCGAGCGGCGCGTCAACGAGGCGGTGCTCGAATACCTGCAGCAGTGCGAGGTCGACGACACCGCCTACCGCGAGCAGGCCAGCGTTGTGTTGAACAGCCCGTTCATCGTGAGCGGCGGGGCGGCCTCCGGCGGCCGGATCGCCGTGGGCGGCGCCGAGGCGCACATCGCCCGGTGGCGGACCCGCCCGAGTGCCTGACGACCGGCGAACGCCGGACGCCGGTACGGTGGCGCCCTCGTCGGCCGCCCATGCGCGAACCGCCGGTCAGGCCGATCGGTCCGCGTACTCCTCGAGGAGCCGGCGGCCGATGATCATTTTCTGGATGTCGGCCGTTCCCTCACCGATGAGCAACATGGGCGCCTCACGATAGAGCCGCTCGATCTCGTACTGCTTGGAATATCCGTAGCCGCCGTGAATGCGGAAGGCGTCCTCGACGACCTCTTTGCAGTACTCGCCGGCCAGGTATTTCGCCATGCCGGCCTCGAGGTCGTTGCGCTCTCCCGTGTCCTTGCGCCGAGCCGCCATGACGGTCATCTGGTGCGCCGCCTCGACCTTGGCCGCCATCTCGGCGAGCCGGAACTGCACAGCCTGGTGGTCGGCGATCCGCTTGCCGAACGTCTCGCGCCGCTGGGCGTACGACACGGCGAGCTCGAAGGCCCTCAGCGCCACCCCGCAACCGCGCGCGGCGACGTTGACCCGGCCCACCTCGACGCCGTCCATCATCTGGTAGAAGCCGCGGCCGGGCTCGCCGCCGAGGATCTGCGCCGCTCCGACCCGGTGCCCGGTGAAGATGAGCTCGGTCGTGTCGACGCCCTTGTAACCCATCTTATCGATCTTCCCGGGCACGGTGAGCCCCGGCTCCACCTCGCCGAAGCCGGGCTCCTTGTCCACAAGGAACGTCGTCATGCCGCGGTGGCCCGCCTCGGGATCGGTCCGCACCAGGGTCGCGACGAGGTTGGCCGTCGCCCCGTTGGTCAGCCACATCTTCTGACCGTCGATGACGTAGGAATCGCCGTCCGCCACCGCCCGCGTCTTGATCGCCGACACGTCGGAACCGCAGTCCGGCTCGGACATGGAGAAGGCGCCGCGGATGCTCCCCTCCGCCATCCGGGGCAGGTAGCGGGCCTTCTGCCGCGGAGTGCCGTGCTGCCTGATCATCCAGGCGACGATGAAGTGCGTGTTGATGATGCCCGAGACGCTCATCCACCCCCGCGAGAGCTCCTCGACCACGAGGGCGTAGGTCAGGAGCGATTCACCGAGCCCGCCGTACTCCTCGGGGATCATGAGGCCGAAGAGCCCCATCTCCCGCATGCCCTCGACGATCTGCGACGGATAGGCGTCGGCGTGCTCGAGCGCGGTCGCGACGGGGAGGATCTCCTTGTCCACGAAATCCCGCACCGTGGCGAGCATCTCGAGCTGGACGTCGGTCAGGCCGTCCGTCTGCGCGAGGCGTCTCACGAAGCGCTCCCTTCATCAAGATCCGACCAGACTCTAACGCCGCCTCCGCCCCGCCCCGCATCGGGTCCTGAAGAGGACGGCCGCCCGCGCCCGGGGGGCGGTCACTCGTCGAGGTGGCGTGCGAGAACGGGCCGCTCTCGCCCCGGCGGGCCGCCCAGATCGGGCTGGAACCGCTCGACGCCCTGGGGGCGCGCACGCTCAAGGGAGCGTCACAGGTCCGAAGGTCGATCCGGAGTCGCCGGTATCGACCTGGCGCAGGCCGCCGTGCGCATGGCCTCGGCCGTCACGTCGTCCGCGGTAGCGGCCGGGCCCCCGGACCGGGATGGAGTTCCGGGCCTTGCCGGTGCCACCCCCGCGCAGTGGGCTCCGGGGAGACGGCTTCGAGCCCGCGACGCCGGAACGAGGCCAGCACGAGCAGCGCGAAGACGCCGAGCTGCGCGGCGGTGCCCACGATGCCCTGCCAGGGCGCGTCCGTGACGCGGAGCGCGTCGTCCAGGCGGCCGGTCGCCGCCGTCAGCTGGAACGCCACGATGTTGTTCAGCACGTGCAGCGCGATGGGGGCCTCGAGCCCGCCCGTGCGCACCGCCAGCCAGCCCGTCATGAGGCCGAACAGGAAGACGTCGAGCAACGCCCAGCTGCGATGGGCGTGGCCCGCGGTGAACACCATGGCGCTGATGACGATGGCCGGCCACGGTGTGCGGAAGACGGCGCTCGCGGCCCGGCCGATCGGGCCGGTACGGGTCTCGAGCGTGCATGAGGCGATCGCCTGCAGAAGCCAGCCGCGGAAGATGTACTCCTCCGCGACCGCCTGGAACGGCACCAGCAGCATGATCATCAGTGCTGCGGGCAGGAACGCTCCCCAGCCTGCCCAGTCGGTCGAGGCGGAGTCCTCCGAGCCGGTGACGGCGAACGCCATCCACGACACGACGTACGACGCCAGGCACGCGAGGACGGCGAGCCCGAGGCAGATGAGCAGCCACCGCACCCGGACGCGCCCGGTGACCGAGGACAGCGATCCGACCGGCCTGCGCTGCACGACCCAGGCCGCCAGCAGCACCACCGGCGTGAGGGCCGCCAGCGACCCGAGCTGGATCCCCAGGTTCGCCGTCGGGTCGCTGAAGATCTGGTCGCCCGTGCCGGCCAGCGGGTCATCGCCCAGAAGGGTCGCGACGCTCAACGCCCCCATCGTGACGGCCAGCATCACCACGAGGCCGAGCGCGGCCGCGAACAGGGTGCCGACCAGCGGGCGCCACCACCGATGCACCGGTGTGCGGGCCAGCCGGTGGAAGGGCGTGCCCGGAGCCGCCCGGACGACCCACGGCCGCTGTGCCTGCGGCGGCGTGATCGGCACCGGCCCCGCGCCGTGCTCCGCGTACCGCCCGGCCTGCCCGTACCGCCCGGACCGGTCGACAGGCGCGTACGGCGGGTACGGAGGCCGCTCTCCGTTCGGAGGGTGCCTCTCGTGCGGCATGGGCCCGACGCTCGGCCGCGGCCGCCCGGCCGGTTGCCCATGCGAACCGGGCTCCGTGCCGTACGGCGCGGACGACGGAGAGGACGCGGACGGCCGAGACCGCCCGGGCTCCGAGGACGACGGCGACGGCGGAGACGAGGGAGACGGCGCGGGTTCGTAGGCGGTATCGGCACTGACCGGAGGGACATGGGGCGATGGCGCCAGACCAGGGTCGGGCAGCGCCCAGCCCTCGCCCGGTTGGTCGGGCGTCTTCATATTTGGGAGCTTATGGCAGTTTGCCTAATCTCCCGGTAACAGGTCAGACGGGCGGATTGAACGTTTTCGTCCGCACTAGCCCCGCAATGCGGCCTTTGGCGGCAATCACGAGTGCCATCTTCCGCGATGCCTCGTCGATCATCTCGTCGCCCAGCATGGCCGCCCCGCGTCTCTCGACGGTCGTGTAGTAGTCATAGGCGTCGAGGATCAGCTCGGCGTGGTCGTAGTCCTCCTGCGCCGGGGAGTAGACGTCGTTGGCCGCCTCGATCTGGCTCGGATGCAGCACCCATTTGCCGTCGAACCCGAGCGCGGCCGAACGGCGGGCCACCCGGGTGAAGGCCGGCACGTCGCGTACGTTGAAGTACGGCCCGTCGATGGCCTGCAGGTCATGTGCGCGGGCCGCCATGAGGATGCGCATGAGGATGTAGTGGTAGGCGTCGCCCTCGGTGTAACCGGGCGGCTGCTCCCCCACGACGAGCGTCTTCATATTGATCGACGCCATGAAGTCCCCTGGCCCGAAGACGAGCGTCTCCAGCCGGGGAGAGGCGGCCGCGATCTCGTCGACGCGGGTGAGCCCTCGCGCGTCCTCGATCTGCGCCTCGATGCCGATCCGCCCGACCTCGAGCCCCGTGTTCCGCTCGATCTGGGTGAGCAGCCGGTCCAGCCACTGGACGTCGGCGGGATCGCGGACCTTGGGCAGCATGACGCAGTCGAGATTGGCGCCCGCGCCCTCGACCACCTCGATCACGTCGCGGTAGGTCCACCGGGTGCTGAGATCGTTGACCCGGACGACCCGGACCTTGCCCGACCAGTCGCCCTCGTTGAGGGCCGTGACGACGCTGCCTCGGGCCTCCTCCTTGGCCGCCGGCGCGACCGCGTCCTCGAGGTCGAGAAAGATCTCGTCGGCGGCCAGCCCCTGCGCCTTCTCGATGAAGCGAGGGTTGCTGCCCGGCACCGCCAGGGTCGAACGACGAGGACGCATGGACGGGATGCTATCCAGCCGGTTCGAGCACCCGGTATGAGACGCTTCCCCTATGAGCGATCTCACCCCCCTGATCGAGGAGGCCGCCAAGAAGTCGGGGCTGCTGTGGATCGCGCTGCCCGATCTGCCGCATCCGAGGGCCGCCTGGCACATCTGGCACGAGGGGTCGGCCTACCTCGTCACCGGCGGCGAGGGCGAGCAGCCACTGCCCGGCCTGCCCGAGGCCGAACAGGTCACCGTGATCGTCCGTAGCAAGGACAAGGGCGGCCGGCTCGTGTCCTGGACCGCCGCGGTCAGCGAAGTGGAGGCCGGCGGCGAACTCTGGGAGGCCGTGGTGCCCCGTCTCGCCAAGGATCGTCTCAATGCCGCGTCCCACGAGGGCCAGGCCGAGCGCTGGGCGCGCGAGTCCTACGTCATCCGGCTCACGCCCACCGGGGAGGTCTCCGAGGCACCCGGGCGGCAGCGGAACGACTACGCCGCGGTGCGGCCCGTGCCGACCCCCGCCTCGACGGCGGGCAAGGGTCCCTTCATGGTCGGCGGCAAACGCCGCCGCGCCGACCGCTGAACACCCGACCCCCGCCGTGATCATGCAGTTGTTCCCGCCGTCACAGGGGCAGTTCCCGGCCTTCGGCGATGGGCCGCAGCTTGTCGGGGTTGGCGACGAGGTGGATGGCCTGCGCGCGGCCGTCGGCGGCGACGTCCACGGTGAGCGTCCCGATGGGCCCGTCCGGCCCTTTGATCACGATCCCCGGCACTCCGTTGATCTCCGCAGGCTCGAACCGGATGTCGATCAGGGCGACGCCGGCGTACGGCCGGCCGTCGGCGACCGCCACGAACCAGCGGGCCACCTTTTCGGCACCCGTGATGGTACGGAGCGCCGCGCGCACCTTGCCGCCGCCGTCGGTCCACAGCGTGACGTCGGGCGCCAGCACCTCCATGAGCTCGTTGAGGTCACCGCCGAGGGCCGCGGCGAAGAACCGCTCCGTGATCTGCCGGCGCTCGTCCCGGCCGGCCTCGAAGCGCGGCCGGCGGGCCTGAACGTGCTCGCGGGCCCGGTGGCCGAGCTGCCGTACCGATGACTCCGACCGGTCGAGCGCCTGGGCGATCTCACCGTGCGGGAAGCCGAACACCTCGCGCAGCACGAACACGGCGCGCTCCAGGGGGCTCAGCGTCTCCAGCACGATCAGCATCGCCATCGACACCGACTCGGCCAGTTCCACGTCCTCGGCGACATCAGGGGTGGTGAGCAGGGGTTCGGGCAGCCACGGCCCCACGTAGGACTCCCGCTGAACGCGCGCTGACCGCAGCCGGTCGAGGGCCAGGTTGGTGGCGATCCGGACGAGGTAGCTCTTCGGAGCTGCGACGTCGGACCGATCGGCCGACGACCACTTCAGCCAGGCGTCCTGCACCACGTCCTCCGCGTCGGCCACGGCGCCCAGCATCCGGTAGGCCACCGCGAACAGCAGGTTGCGGTGCTCCTCGAAGACCTCGTTCACGTGCATCACTCTTCCGCGGTTCCGGTTCGTCCGGTACGAGACGGGATCTCGCATCGGTCCTTGAAGCCCTGCCCGGTCAGTCCGACGGCCGAGTTGAACCTGGACCGCAGGTTCTCCAGCGCCACCAGCATGGTGAGTTCGACGAACTGCGCTTCACTCAGGTGCCCGTGGAGCGCCTCCACCATCTCATCCGTGACGGTGGGCGGCGTCTCGGTCATCGCGGTCGCGTAGTGCAGCACGAGCCGTTCGAACGGGGTGAACAGGTCGCTGTCGCGCCAGTGCGAGATGGCTTCGATCTTCTTGATGGGTATGCCATGCGTGTGGCTCTCCCAGTAGCCGAAGTCCACACACCATTGGCAGCCGATCGCCACCGCGGCGCCCATGACGGCGAGATCCTGGACCCGGCGATCGACGCTCTTCCACCGCGACGCCTGCGCCTCCAGCAGGCCGTAGCCGGTGGAGACCCGCATGTTGTGGCCCATCGCCCGCAGCGGGTCGAGCGTGGTGCCGTACTTGCGCCTGGTGAACCACGCGGCAAGCCGGTATGTCAGCGTCCGTGGGGGGTCGAGCGGGATGCGCGCCATTGTCATCCTCCTTTCCCCATGTACGACGGGATGCCGCTGCAGGATGTGACATCGGTGGTTCCGGGCGGTCGGCGGGGGCCTTCGGTGCGGCCAGGGTGCACGATCATGGGTAATCTCGACTTCATGACCGGATTCCCGGCGCGGGTGTTCATCGCCCGGCTCGCCGGAGTCGCCGTCTTCGACCCGGCCGGCGATCAGGTAGGGCGGGTGCGCGACGTCGTCGTGGCGCTGCGCGACGGCGTCAAGCCGCCGCGTGTGCTCGGGCTGGTCGTGGATGTACAGCCGCGCAGGTCGGTGTTCCTGCCCATCACCCGCGTGACCACGATCGACGCCGACGCGATCATCTTCGACGGGCGCCTCAACGTACGCCGGTTCCAGCAGCGTGCGTCCGAGACACTGGTACTCGGCGAGATGCTCGACCGTACGGTCGAACTCACCGAGGACGAGGAGGCCGTCTCCGTGGTCGACGTGGCGATGGAACAGGCCCGTACCCGCGACTGGCTGATCACCAAGGTGGCCGTACAGCGCAACGGCCGCGGGGCGGGCGGCCGCCGCGCGCGGCTGGGGCTGCGACGCCGGGGTGAGACCTTCGTCGTCGACTGGGCCGCCGTGCGCGGCCTGTCCACCGTCGAAGAGGGACAGGGCGCCAAGAACCTGCTCGCCGTCTTCGAGAAGATCAAGCCGGCCGACCTGGCCGGCATCCTCCACGAGCTGTCCGCGAAACGGCGCTCCGAGGTGGCCGTGGCGCTGGACGACGAGCGGCTCGCTGACGTCCTGGAAGAACTGCCCAGGAGCGATCAGGTCGAGATCGTCGGCGAGTTCGATCCCGACCGCGCGGCCGACGTCCTCGACGTGATGGACCCGGACGCCGCCGCCGACCTGCTCGGCGAGCTGCCGGCCGAGCAGCGCGAGCGGCTGCTGACCCTGATGGAGCCCAAGGAGGCGGCGCCCGTCCGGCGGCTGCTGTCCTACCCCGACGACACGGCCGGCGGGATGATGACCACCGACCCGGTGACCGTGCCGCCGGACGCCACGGTGGCCGAGGCGCTCGCGCAGATCCGCAACCCCGACCTGAACCCGGCGCTGGCCGCCCAGGTGTACGTCTGCCGCCCGCCGGTGGAGACCCCGACGGGGCGTTATCTCGGCCTGGTGCACTTCCAGCGGCTGCTGCGGGAACGGCCCTCGTCGCTGGTCAGCGGGATCGTGGACACCGACCTGGCACCGCTGCGGCCGACGCTGCCGCTTGCGACGGTCGCGAGCTATCTGGCCACGTACAACCTGGTCGCGGTGGCGGTCGTCAACGAGGAGGGGCAGTTGATCGGGGCGGTCACCGTGGACGATGTGCTCGACCATCTACTGCCTGACGACTGGCGCGAGAACGTGATGGAGACGGGCGCCGACGAGACCGGCGACCCGGAAGAGGAAGCCGTACGGAGCGAATCATGAAGGCACGGCTGGATCAGCCGATCGAGGTCCGCCGGTCGATGCTGCCCCAGGCGCACTACGACCCCGAGTCCTTCGGCCGGCTCTCCGAGCGGATCGCGCGTTTCCTCGGCACCGCCCGCTTCCTCGTCTACATGACGGTCTTCGTGATCGTCTGGATGGGCTGGAACAGCCTGGCGCCGGGCCACCTGAGGTTCGACCCCTTCCCGTTCATCTTCCTGACGCTGATGCTGTCGCTCCAGGCCTCCTACGCCGCGCCGCTGATCCTGCTGGCACAGAACCGGCAGGGCGACCGCGACCGCGTGCAGTACGAGCGGGACCGGGCCCAGAACGAGCGGACCATCGCCGACACCGAGTACCTCACCAGGGAGATCGCCGGGCTGCGGCACACCGTGAGCGAGGTCGCGACCCGCGACTTCCTGCGCTCGGAATTGCAGCAGTTGCGCAAGGAACTCGACGGCGACCGCACGGCCACCGGCGCCTACCCGCCCTGATCCGGCGCGACCGCTCCGCCGGCCGGCCGAGGCTCGAGATCACGCCGCGGAGTGGTGGGCGGGGTCCCCGATGAGCTTGTCCAGGATGCTGCCGAGCCGGTGCAGTTCGTCGCGGTCGAGCCGGTCCAGCACATGGTCGCGCACGCCACGCTGGTAGGTGGGTGTGGCCTGCGCCAGCCGCTCGAACCCCTCGGGGGTGAGCACCGCGAAGAGGCCGCGAGCGTCGCTGTCGCAGGACTCGCGGACGACCAGGCCCTCCCGGTGCAGCCGGTCGACCAGGCGGGTCAGCCCGCTCCGCGACAACAACACGCGGTCGGCGAGGTCGTTCATCCGCAGTCGTCCGCCGGGAGCCTCACCGAGGTGCCGCAGCACGTCATATGACGCGAGAGCGAGATCGTGCTCGGCGAGCAGATCCGTCTGCAGGTGGCGGGAGATCCGTACCTGGGCGCGCAGCAGCGTCCGCCAGACCGCGGGTTCCTCGGCGGAGATCACGCCGGGCGGCGGATCGCCCGCCCGAGGCCCGTCGCCGTGCTGCTCTCCCGTCGCCCGGTGCGCGTGCCGTCCCAACCTCTGTGTCACGAGGAGATCGTAGAGGCGTGAGGCAACTCACGCGATCACGACGCGGGATAACCGCCATGACACTGGTCACTGGCCAGGATTCGTCGGGTGCCCGCTGGAGTCCATACCATGGACGTATGGCCTCCTCACTCACCATCGAGACGGTGACCTCCGCGCTCGCGACGGTCAATGACCCGGAGATTCGTCGCCCGATCACCGACCTCGACATGGTCAAGAGCGTCGACATCGCGGCCGACGGCGCGGTGCACGTCGGCATCTTCCTGACGGTCGCCGGCTGCCCTCTGCGCGACAAGATCACAAAGGACGTCACGGCCGCTGTGTCCCGGCTACCGGGGGTCAGCGCGGTCCGGGTCGAGCTCGACGTGATGAGCGACGAGCAACGCAAGGGCCTGCAGCAGAAGCTCCGTGGCGGCGAGGCCGCCAAGGAGATCCCGTTCGCCAAGCCCAACTCGCTGACCAAGGTCTACGCCGTGGCGAGTGGCAAGGGCGGCGTCGGCAAGTCATCGATCACCGTCAACCTGGCGGCCGCGATGGCCGCCTCCGGGCTCAAGGTCGGGGTCGTGGACGCCGACATCTACGGCCACTCGGTGCCGCGCATGCTGGGCGTGACCGGCAGCCCGACCAAGGTCGAAGACATGATCATGCCGCCGTCCGCGCATGACGTGAAGGTCATCTCGGTGGGCATGTTCACGCCGGGCAACACCCCGGTCGTGTGGCGCGGCCCGATGCTGCACCGCGCGCTGCAGCAGTTCCTCGCCGACGTCTACTGGGGCGACCTCGACGTCCTGCTCATGGACCTGCCGCCCGGCACCGGTGACATCGCCATCTCCGTGGCGCAGTTGCTGCCGTCCGCCGAGATCCTCGTGGTCACGACCCCGCAGCAGGCGGCCGCCGAGGTCGCCGAGCGCGCCGGGGCGATCGCCGCGCAGACCCACCAGCAGGTCGCCGGCGTGATCGAGAACATGTCATACCTGCCCTGCCCGCACTGCGGCGAGCACACCGAGGTCTTCGGCTCGGGCGGTGGCGAGCACGTGGCCGAAGCTCTGACCAAGACGCTGGGCGCCCGGGTGCAGGTGCTCGGTCAGGTGCCGATCGACCTGCGCCTGCGCGAGGGCGGCGACAACGGCCGGCCGCTGGTGCTGACCGACCCGGATGCCCCGGCCGCCAAGGAACTACGGACGATCGCCGACAAACTGGCCGTACGCTCCCGCGGTCTCCTCGGCCGCCAGCTGGGAA
>NZ_JABVEB010000155.1 GCF_014323665.1 Actinomadura sp. HBU206391
ACCCGGTCGAAGATCGCCGCGCGTACGTCACGGCCGACCGCCATCGCGGTGCGGGCGCCGAAGTAGACGGCGCCGATCGAGCAGAGGATCTGCGCCAGCGTCACGCCGATCATCACGCCGCCGGTGTGGAGGATGTAGCCGATATCGCCCATGACCACGCCGTGGTCGATGATGTCGGCGTTGAGCGTCGGCAGGTAGAGGGTGGCGAGGGTCTGCACCAGCTGCAGCAGCACGATCAGGGCCATCGGCCCGCGGTAGGGACGGACGAAGTCGCGCAGAAGTCGGATCAGCACATGGGCTCTTTCGGGGGGTGAGGAGGGATGAGACTGCGGAGGCCGCCATCGGGCCGTGCCCCGGTATCGGCGCGAACCTCTGCAAGATCACGCCGGATCGGGTGCGCGGGTCAGGGTACGGGCGCGCGTCCGCCGACGCACCGGATTTTCCGCCCGGCCGGTGCGCGTTGGGCATGGGCGAGCGGGCTCATTCCCGGCCGCCCCCATAGGCGCGCGCCGCGGGGGCGATCACGCTGATCGCCTCGCGCACCACGGTGGCGAACGGCGCGGTGGTGTCAGTACGCAGATAGTGCCCTGTGGCGGTCCGCGCGGCGCTCGACACGGCGGCGGCCAGCACCCGCGGGAACAGATCCCGCTCGGCGTCGGTGCCGGTGCGGGCGGCGATCGCTTCGGCGAGCGGCTCCTCCAGCGACACGATGCCCTTGAGGAACTCGCCTCGCAGGCCGGGCTCGGACACGAGCATCCGCATCGCGACCTTGTCCGGCTCGGCGTGGCCGGCGTACTCCTGCGCCATCGCGTTGCCGATCGCCTCGTCGAGCGGCTCGTCGGCGGGCCGGGCGCGCAGAGCCCTGCCGATCCGCTGCGCCCGCTGGACGCCGAGGAAGCAGATGGCCTCCTCCCGGCTGGAGAAGTAGTTGTTGAAGGTACGAGGGGACACGCCCGCCGCGGCGGCGATTTCGTCCACCCGGACGTTCTCGAGCCCGCGCTCCAGCGCCAGCCGCAGGGCCGCCCTGCTGAGGGCCTCACGCGTGGCGAGCTTCTTGCGGGCCCGGAGCCCGGTTCGGCCCGCTTCGCCCAGGTCGTTATCGACTGTCATCGGTGGCAGCATAACTAAAAAGTGCGTATCGCGCATATTTTCGCAACACGCACTAATTTCGTACGGCTGGTGCCTTGAACGTGATCGTCGCGGGGAGAGGGGCCGTCTCTCCGCTCGGTGCGCTCAGTCCGCTCAGTCCGCCAGGGTGGCGTGCATCTCCCAGACGAGCACCTCGGCCGGCTCGGTGGCGGTGACGCGCTGGCCGCCGCTCGCCGTGAAGCGCACCGCGTCGCCGGTGCCGAGTTCCCCCGCGTCCTCGAGCGTGACGGCGCCGCGCGGCACGAACAGGTGCAGGAACGGCGCCTCGGGCAGCTCGACGGTCTGTCCGGGCCGCAGCCGGGCGGCGTGCAGCGCCGCGTAGCGGTTCCTGATGCGGATGGCGGCGGTGCCGTCGTGCCGATCCATTCCGGACGCCACCGGCACGAGCCCGCCGGCGAGGAGCTCGCCTTCGATCTCGAGCTGCTCGTAACCGGGCGTGATGCCGGCCTCGTCGGGCACCACCCACATCTGCACGAAGTGCACCGGATCGGTGTGCGCGTCGCCGCCGCTCAACCGCCAGGAGTCGTTCTTCTCCGAGTGCAGGATGCCCGTGCCGGCGCTCATGCGCTGGGCCAGCCCGGGTAGATGACGCCCGAATGGCCCGTCGAGTCCTGGTGCACCAGCGAGCCGGTCATCACCCACGTGACGATCTCCATGTCGCGGTGCGGGTGCGTCTCGAAGCCGCTGCCGGGCCGTACGACGTCGTCGTTGTTGACCAGCAGGACGCCGTGGTGGGTGTTGGCGGGGTCGGAGTGCCGGCCGAAGGAGAAGGAGTGCTTGGAGTCCAGCCAATCGATCTTGGTTGCGAAGCGCTCACCGGAGCGGCGGACGTCGACCTCGGGGCGCTGGGCGGTCATGGTCATGACGTGGTCCTCTCCTGGACGAGGTCGGCGTAGTCCGGATGCCGGACGATCCAGTCCCGTACGAACGGGCACAGGGGAAGCACCTGCAGGCCGCGCCGGCGGGCGTCGTCGAGGGCGGCGCGGGCCAGCGTGCCGCCGAGACCGCGGCCCTCGAGCCTGGGCAGCACCTCGACGTGGGGCAGCACCATCGCGTCGGGCGTGACCTGGTAGTCGGCGTAGCCGGCGAGCTCGCCGTCCACCTGAACCTCGTACCGTCGCCTGTCTGTGGCATCGGTCACCGTGACGTTCATCGGGTCCTCCGGGGATCGGCGCAGGCCGCCAAAGACGGCTGATCGCCGGCGGGTCCGCCGGCGCGGTCCTCGGTACAATATAGTTTTGGTGTCAACTATTCCCCGCGCTACTCGCCTGCGGCCGGCAGCTGCGGGAGACGGTGCGGCCGACCCGGGCCGCGGGCGTGGGAGCCGGTGCCGCCGATGCGGGCCAGGACCATGTCGAGGAGCACCCGCGCGGCCGGATTCGACCCGCCCTGCGCGGACGAGACAGCGGTGATCTTGAATATCGGCCGTTCCCCGCGCAACGGAACGTAACGCACGCCCTTCGGTCGTCTGGCCAGGCTGGTCGGCACGAGCGCCACCCCCAGCCCCTCGGCGACCAGGTCGAGCAGCAGCGGGCCGTCGCCGACCTCGAACATCAGCCGGCGCTCCAGCCCGGCTGCGGCGAACGCCGCGTCGATCGTCATCCTGCCGCCCCATTCGGGCGGGAAGCCGATGAAGGTCTCGTCGGCGAGTTCGGCCAGCCGGACGCCCCGCCGGTCGGCGAACCGGTGATCCATGCCGCACACGAGCTCGATCGGCACATCGACCAGAGGGGTCACCTCGAGCCCCTCCGGCCGGCTGGGCAGCGAGGCGAAGACGAGATCGAACTGCCCCTCGCGAATGCGGTCGGCCAGCGTGGCGGACGGCACCTGGATCATCTGGATCGCCACCGCGGGATGAGCGGCGTGGAAGTCGGCGAGCACCTCGGGCAGCCGCAGCGTGTCAAGGCTCTGCAGGATGCCGAGTCGCAGCCGGCCACGGAGCAGGCCCTGTACGGAGGCGACGGCCGCCCGGGCCGAGGCGGCGGCGTCCAGCACCCGGCGGGCCTCCACGAGCAGGGCGCGGCCGGCCTCGGTCAGCTCCACGCGGCGCGTGCTGCGGATGAACAGCTCGGTCCCGAGTTCGCGCTCCAACGCGCGGATCGAGGCCGACAGCCCGGATTGGACGATGTGCAGCCGCCGGGCCGCGCGGGTGAAGTGGTGGTCCTCCGCGACCGCGACGAAATGCTCCAGTTGCCGAAGCTCCAAGGCGTCAGGCTCCATCGATCAGTACATGAGTCAGCCGCCGCGTGGATTCACCGCACCGACATCACCGCATGAATCAATCACCGCATGAGCTGAGTTTCATCTCAATCTCGTCTTGGACAGACTAGCCGCCCAGGTCACAGGCTTGACGCACCATGGTTACGACTGTCCCGATCCGGGCCCCGGCGCCGGCCCGTCCGGCCGTCGAGAAGGCTCCGGTCCTGTTGCTGGCGGTCGCGAGCGGGCTGACGGTGGCGAACACCTACTATGCCCAGCCGCTGCTGGAGGCCATCGCCCGTGATCTCGGGGTCGGCGCCACCACCGCGGGGCTGGTCGTGCCCCTGGGACAGGTCGGTTACGTGCTCGGGCTGGTGCTGCTGGTCCCGCTCGGGGATCTGCTCGACCGGCGCCGTCTGATCACCGGGGCGCTGCTCGCCGCCACCGGGGCGCTCCTGCTCGTCGCGACCGCACCGCGGATCGGCCTGGTCGACGCCGGGATCGTGCTGGTGGGATTCACGTCGGTGGCCGCGCAGATCCTCGTCCCCTTCGCGGCCATCCTCGCTGCCGACCACGAGCGCGGCCGGGTGGTCGGTCAGGTGATGACCGGGCTCCTGCTCGGCACGCTGCTGTCACGCGGCGTCGCCGGGCTGATCGCCCAGGTGGCCGGGTGGCGCACCGTGTACGTCGTGGCGGCCGTCGTCACCGCCGCGCTGACGGTCCTGATCAGCCGGTCGCTTCCGCACCACCCGCCGACCACGGGCCACCGGTATCGCCACCTGCTGGTGTCGGTCGCCCTGCTGATGGCCCGCGAGCCGGTGCTGCGGCTGCGGTCGGTGTTCGGCGCGCTGGCCTTCGCCGCCTTCAACATCCTCTGGACTCCGATCGCCTTCGTGCTGGCCGCCCCGCCGTACGGGTTCGCGGAGGCGGCGATAGGCGCCTTCGCGCTCGCCAGCGTGCCGACGGTGTTCCTCACGGGGTTCGTCGGCCGGCTGGGCGATCTCGGGTACGGGCGGTCGCTCACCGGGGTCTACTTCGCGGTCGTGCTGGCCGGTGCCGGCCTTGCGGCGTTCGGCGCCCGTCATCTCGTGGCGCTGACGCTGGGCGCGCTACTGGTCACCCTCGGTCAGCAGTGCGTCCACATCACCAACCAGAGTGAGATCTACCGGCTGGCACCCGGCGCGCGCTGCCGGGTGACCACCGCGTACATGGCCTCCTACTTCGGGGGAGGGATCGCCGGCTCGGCGCTCGCCATGACGGTCTACGCCGCACGCGGCTGGGACGGTGTCTGCGTCCTTCTCGGCTGCGTCACCGCCGTGGCCCTGCTCATCTGGGCGACCGACCGCCTGCGCTCGTCCGCTCCGGTCACCTCACCGGGGGTTGAGTAGGGGTTACTCATGCACGCACGCTCGCTCATGGCGACGCTGGGTGGACATGAGTCCGCGCGAACGAGGTCTGTGGGGCGAACGAGATGTCGATGGTGCAGCGATCCCACTCGGCACTGGCGCTTTTGCTGTTGGTCGTCGCGACCGGCTGCTCCTCCGGGGATGGCGGCGACTCGGGCGAGCGTGACTCCTCCGGCGCGATCGGTGCCCCTGGCGCGCCCGGCCGAAGTGATGCCGGAGGCGATGGGGCCGGCGGGAACGGGCCCGGCGGGAACGGGCCCGGTGGAAACGGGGCGGGCGGTAACGGCGCGGGGGCGCGCGGGGCGCCGATCAGGATCCCGGCGTTCAACCAGGCCGGAGTTTTGATCACCGAGGCGAGGCCGGAACTCGAGAAGAGCATCACGGCCGCGTGTGGCGGCACCCTGTGCGTGAGGCTGCGGGAGGAGGCACGTGAGGACGTCACCACCACCTGCCGGTACGTCAGGACGGAGCCCGATCTGAACTACGGCGCCGAGGTCCGCCGGGACACGACGATCGTGCTCATCACCGGCACGCGCCCGTGCACGCCGGAGAACCCTGACGGCATTCCGCTCGACGAGGGCCAGACGCCGCAAGAGGGCCAGACGCCATCGCCTGGCACACCGTGACCGAGCCTGAGACGACCCGGTCGGCCGACGGGCGCGCAGCGGAGCCCGCAGCGGTCTCCGAGCGCCCGCCTGCCCGATCCGGCGGGGATGCCGAGGCTTCGGCCGACGGCCCCGAGTCGGTGGCCGACGCACGCGCCCCGGGCCTGCTGCAACTGCCGCAGATCCTCGGCGCCGTCGTCGCACCGACGACGCTGTTGAGCTCGTTGCTCTACTACTTCGGCTGGTCACACGCCTATTGGTTCTTCGACTACTTCGGCGTGAACTCCACGCTGCTGGGGTTGACGACCAGTGACTATCTGATGCGCAGCCTGGACGCGCTCTTTGTTCCGATGACGGTGGTGGCGTCGGCCGCGCTGCTCGCGCTGTGGGGCCACGCCGTGCTCCGGGCCCGGCTCGCCGTCGGATCCCGCCCCCGCCTCATGCGCGTCGTGCAACCGGCCGTGGGCATCGGGGGGCTCGCACTGGCCATCGGGGGGCTCGCCAGCGTCGTGGCGACGACCGTGCTCAGCGCGCACCTTGCGGTCGCGCCGCTGAGCCTGGCCTCCGGGGTGCTGCTGCTGACGTACTGGGTGCACCTGCGGCGCGTTCTCACCGCTCGCCCCGCCGGCCGCGAAAGACGGCCGGCGGGGGCCGCTGCAAGGGAATGGGCGGTCGTGTTCCTGCTCGTGGGGCTGAGCCTGTTCTGGGCGGCCAGCGACTACGCCGCTGCCGTCGGCACCCAGCGGGCACGTCAGTTCGTAGCGGAACTGCCGACCTATCCCAGTGCCGTCATCTACAGCGAGCGCAGCCTCAGCCTGCACGCGCCCGGTGTCAGGGAGGTCCGCTGCGACGCCCCCGCGGCCGCCTACCGCTTCCGCTATGACGGGCTGACGCTCGTGCTGCAGTCGGGAGACCAGTACCTGTTCCTGCCGCGGGCCTGGACCCCGTCCGACGGCCTCGCCGTGATCGTGGCCCGCGACAAGTCACTGCGGCTCGAGTTCATCCGCCCCTCCGCCCGCGCCACCCTCCGCTCCACCTGCTGACACCCGCCGAGAAACCCACCTGCCAAGACGCCCCGCCCCGCCTCTTCCCTGCCGTGATCATGCAGTTGTTCGCGGCATGGCCGGGAAACCGGCCGCCGGTCGCGGGAACAACTGCATGATCACGGGGGTGTGGGGTGCGACGCTCTCGGGTGTGATCATGCTGACCTGCGGAAACCCGCGAAGAGCCGAACAACTGCATGATCACGCAAGGTGGCGGGTGAGAGTGCTCACACTCCCACGGGGTGCCAGACCGTCTTGGTCTCCAGGAAGGCGGTCAGCCGCTCGGTGCCGGGATCGGCGGCCCAGTCGGTGTCGGCCGCCGGGCGGAGCACCCTTTTGAGGTTCTCGGCCGCGGCCTGCTCCAGCGAGGTGGCCAGGTCGGCCGGGGCGCCGGCCAGATCGAGGGCGTTGACGTCCATGTGCGAGGCCAGCCACGGTGCCAGCTCGGTCACCTGGCCGGTGAGGAGGTTGACGACCCCGCCCGGCAGGTCCGAGGTGGCCAGCACCTCGGCCAGGGTGATCGAGGGCAACGGGCTCTCGGTGACCGCCACGCAGGTGTTGCCGGTGGCGATGACGGGGGCGATGACCGAGACCAGGCCGAGCAGCGGCGAGGCCGGGGCGAGCACGCCCACCACGCCGGTCGGCTCGGGCGTGGAGAAGTTGAAGAACGGCCCCGAGACCGGGTTGGCGGCGCCGGCGACAGCGCCGATCTTGTCGGTCCAGCCCGCGTACCAGACCCACCGGTCGATCGCGGCGTCGACCTCGGCGGTGGCCGGGCCCTTGCCCATCCCGGCCGACCTCAGCTCGTCGACGAACTGGGCCTTGCGCCCTTCGAGCATCTCCGCGACGCGGTAGAGGATCTGCCCCCGGTTGTAGGCGGTGCGCGCGGACCAGCCGCCGAACGCCTTGCGCGCGGCGACCACGGAGTCGCGCACGTCCTTGCGCGAGGCGCGAGAGGCGTTGGCCACGAACTTGCCCTTGGCGTCGGTCACCACGTAGGACCTGCCCGACTCCGAGCGGGGGAAGGCCCCGCCGATGAACAGTTTGTAGGTCTTGCGCACGTTCACTCGTTCGGTACTCATTTGCCTCGCTCCTCAGTCCAGCCGCCGCGCGCCTGCTCGGTGCTCATGCGAGGTAGGCCCCCAGTCCGTGTCGTCCGCCCTCACGGCCGAAGCCGGATTCCTTGTAGCCGCCGAACGGCGAGGCCGGGTCGAATTTGTTGAAGGTGTTCGCCCACACCACCCCGGCGCGCAGCTGCTGGGCCATCCACAGGATGCGGGAGCCCTTCTCGGTCCACACCCCGGCCGACAACCCGTACGGGGTGTTGTTGGCCTTCTCGACGGCCTCGGCCGGCGTACGGAAGGTCAGCACCGACAGCACCGGGCCGAAGATCTCCTCACGCGCGATGCGGTGTGACGCGGCGACCCCGGTGAAGATGGTGGGCGCGAACCAGAAGCCCCGTTCCGGCAGCTCGCATGGCGGGGACCAGCGGGTGGCGCCCTCGTCCTCACCGATCTGCGACAGCGTACGGATCTTGTCGAGCTGGTCGGCGGAGTTGATCGCGCCGATGTCGGTGTTCTTGTCCAGCGGGTCGCCGACGCGCAGGGTGGCCATGCGCGTCTTGAGCCGGTCGAGCAGCTCCTCGGCCACCGATTCCTGTACGAGCAGACGCGACCCGGCGCAGCACACGTGGCCCTGGTTGAAGAAGATCCCGTTGACGATGCCCTCGACCGCCTGGTCCAGCGGCGCGTCGTCGAACACCACGTTGGCGGCCTTGCCGCCCAGCTCCAGCGTCAGCTTCTTGCCGGTTCCGGCGATCGACCGCGCGATCTGCCGGCCCACGTCGGTCGAGCCGGTGAACGCGACCTTGTCGACGCCCGGGTGCTCGACCAGCGCCCGGCCCGTGGCGCCCGCACCGGTGACGATGTTCACGACCCCTGGGGGCAGGTCCGCCTGCCGGCAGATGTCGGCGAACGCCAGAGCCGTCAGCGGCGTGGTCTCGGCGGGCTTGAGCACCACGGTGTTGCCGCAGGCGAGCGCCGGTGCGATCTTCCACGCCAGCATGAGCAGCGGGAAGTTCCACGGGATGACCTGCCCGGCGACGCCCAGCGGCCTCGGCGCGGATCCGAACCCCGCGTGCTCCAGCTTGTCGGCCCAGCCGGCGTAGTAGAAGAAGTGGGCCGCGACCAGCGGCACGTCCACGTCTCGCGACTCGCGGATCGGCTTGCCGTTGTCGATCGACTCGAGCACCGCGAGCTCACGGGACCGCTCCTGGATGAGCCGGGCGATGCGGAAGAGGTACTTCGCCCGCTCGCGGCCCGGCATCGGGCCCCAGACTTTGTCGTAGGCCTGCCGCGCCGCGCTGACGGCCCGGTCGACATCCTCGTCGGTGGCGAAGGAGATCTCGGCGAGCACCTCCTCGGTCGCCGGGTTGATCGACTTGTGGTGGTCCTCGCCCGTGCTGTCGACCCACTCGCCGTCGATGAATAGCCCGTACGTGGGTCTGATGTCGACGATGTCGCGCGACTCGGGCGCGGGGGCGTACTCGAACAGCTTGCCGCTCATCTCAGTCCAGGGTCTGGTAGTCGGGACCGCCGTAGACGCCGGTCGTCAGCTTGTGGCGCTGCATCAGCAGGTCGTTGAGCACGCTGGAGGCGCCCAGCCGGAACCACTCGGCATCCAGCCAGTCCGGCCCGGCGGTCTCGTTGACCAGCACGAGGTACTTGATCGCGTCCTTGGTCGTACGGATGCCGCCCGCGGGCTTGACCCCGATCTGCCGGCCGGTCTGGGCGCGGAAGTCGCGTACGGCCTCCAGCATGATCAGCGTCACCGGAAGGGTGGCGGCGGGCGCCACCTTGCCGGTGGAGGTCTTGATGAAGTCCGCGCCCGCCAGCATGGCCAGCCAGGAGGCGCGGCGCACGTTGTCATAGGTCACGAGCTCGCCGGTCTCCAGGATCACCTTCAGGTGGGCGTCACCGCACGCCTGCTTGGTGGCGACGATCTCGTCGAAGACCTTCTGGTAGTCGCCGGCCAGGAAGGCGCCCCGGTCGATCACCATGTCGATCTCGTCGGCGCCGTCCTCGACCGCACGCCGGGTGTCGGCGAGCTTGGCGTCCAGCGGCGCCCGGCCCGAGGGGAACGCCGTCGCGACGCTGGCGACGCGAACGCCGGTGCCCTTGAGAGCCCGTACGGCCTCGGCGACCAGGTCGGAGTAGACGCAGACCGCCGCGACCCGTGGCACCGAGGGGTCGCTCGGATCCGGGTGCGCGGCCTTGGCGCACATGGCGCGCACCTTGCCGGGTGTGTCGGCGCCCTCCAGCGTGGTCAGGTCGACCATCGAGATGGCCAGGTCGATGGCCTGTGCCTTCGCGGACTTCTTGATCGACCTGGTGGCGAGGCGGGCGGCCCGTTCCTGGGCCCCGACCTGGTCGACACCGGGCAGCCCATGGAGAAAGCGACGCAGCGACGCGGTGGACGAGACGATCTCGTCCACCCCTCGCTGGTCGAGTGCGATGGGATCAGCGGTCACAGGATAGGTCCTCCTGCTCGGCGTAGCAGAGGGCTGGGGTTCTGGTCGTCGAGACCGATCAGGCGCACCTGGCCAGGAATGTCCACCTGAACATCATGCAGGGCGTTGAGGGTTCCTCGTGTCATCGGGTCCGTCAGGATCGGGATCGTGACAGGTCGGAACCGCCGGCGAGCGGTGGATGCCCGCAGGCGGTATGGAGCCGCAGACCGGTGGCGCCCCTGATCTCAGGCACCTGAGATCAGGGGACGCGCTTGTCAGGGCCCGGGCGCGCCGTAGGTCAGCCCGAAGCCGTACGGGAAGAGCGGGGTCTTGCCGTCACCGTCGTTGATCGGCTGCTGGCCGGCGCTCGACATCCAGGTCACCGGCAGTTTTCCGGTGGGCCGCACCACGCCGAAGAGCACGTCGGCCACGCCGCGGCCCTCGGTGCCCGGCAGCCAGGAGGCCACGGCCGCGTTCCAGCCGGGCAGTTGGGCGGCGATGTCCAGCGGCCGGCCGGACACCAGCACCACCACGACAGGGACGCCCGAGGCCCGCAGGGTGTTGATGGTGTTGAGGTCGGCCGAGTCGAGGCCGAGGCCGCCGGGCCGGTCGCCCTGCCCTTCGGCGTACGGGGTCTCGCCCACCACGGCTATGGCGGCCCGGTAGGAGCCGTCGATGCCACTGCCGTTCTGGTTGAAGGTCACCGTCGTGGACGGGCCCACGGTGTCGCGGATGCCCTGCAGGATGGTGGTGCCGGGGGTGATGTTGCCCGAGGAGCCCTGCCAAGAGATCGTCCAGCCACCGCTCTGGTAGCCGATGTTGCTCGCGCTCTTGCCGGCCACGAAGATCTTGCCGTTGTCGCGTGCGAGCGGCAGCATCGCGCCGGAGTTCTTCAGCACGACCTGCGACCGCGCGACCGCCGTTCGCGCCAGCGCCCGGTGCTGGGCGCTGCCCACGGTGGCGGTGTAGGAGCGGTCAGTGCGCGGGTGTTCGAAGAGCCCCAGCTCGAACTTCTTGGTCAGGATGCGGCGGTTCGCGTCGTCGATGCGCGAGGTGGGCACCCGGCCGGCCTGCACCTCGGTGCGCAGCAGGCTGATGAAGGTGCGCCAGGCGGTCGGCACCATCACCATGTCGATGCCGGCGTTGACGGACGTGCGGACGTCGCTCGCGCTGAGACCCGTAGCGCCGTCGATCTGGTTGACGCCGTCCCAGTCGGACACCACGAATCCGGAGAAGCCCAACTCGCCCTTCAGCACGCTCGTGATCAGGTACTGGTGACCGTGCAGCTTGGCGCCGTTCCAGCTGCTGAACGAGACCATCACCGAGCCGACGCCGCGCTGGACGGCGGCCTGGAACGGCGGCAGATGGATCGCCCGGAGTTCGGCCTCGCTCAACTGGGTGTCGCCCTGGTCGCGGCCGCCCGCAGTGCCCCCGTCGCCCACGTAGTGCTTGGCGGTGGCGAGCACGGAGCCGGGCGCGTTGAGCGCCGTGCCCTGCAGGCCCGTGATGACGGACGCCATCGAACTCGGCAGTTCGGGCTTCTCGCCGTACGACTCGTACGTGCGGCCCCACCGGTCGTTGCGCGCCACGCACAGGCAGGGCGCGAAGTTCCAGTCGATCCCGGTGCCGGAGACCTCCTCGGCCGTCGCCCGGCCGATCTCCTGCACGAGCGCCGGGTCGCGGGTGGCCCCGAGGCCGATGTTGTGCGGGAAGACGGTGGCGCCGTACACGTTGTTGTGGCCGTGCACCGCGTCGACGCCGTAGATCAGCGGGACGGCGAGCGGGGTGGCGAGGGCGGCGTTCTGGAAGCCGTCGTACATGTCGGCCCACGAGGCGGCGTTGTTCGGGGACGGCGCGGAACCGCCGCCGGACAGCACCGAGCCGATCCGGTAGGTGGTGATGTCGGAGCCGGTGACCGAGCCGCGTTCGGCCTGGGTCATCTGGCCGAGCTTCTCGTCCAGGCTCATCCGGGACAACAGATCGTCCACCCGGGTCGCCACGGGCAGCGACGGATCCTGGTACGGGAAGGCCGCCGCCGGACGGGCCGAGGCGCCGGCCGGCGACGGCGCCGCGGCCGTCGCGGGGACGACCGCGCCGATGCCGGTCATCGCCAGGCCCGTCAGCAGGGCGAGCCCGCGCCGCCCGCGGTGTGAGCGCTCGCTCGAGGGCGGCCCGGTGCGGGCATTAAGGCGCTTCATCTCTCTCCTTCGGCCCTTCGGCGATCGGTCGGTGAGCCCTCTGCGGTCCGTCCGGCGGCCTGCCCAACGGTCCGTCCGGCGGCCCGACGGGCGGTCCGTCAGGCCGTCCGTCGCGCCGCCGTCAGGCCATTCGTCAGGCCGTCGTGCACGCCGAGCCGTTGAGGCTGAAGGCGCCGGGTGCGGAGTTGCTGCCGCTCCAGGTGCCCTGGAAGCCGAACGAGGTGCTGCCTCCGGCCGGGATGGAGGTGTTGTGGGCGACGTTCCTGGCGGTCACCGCCGCGCCGCTCTGGGTCACGTTCGCGTTCCACGCGTTGGCGACGCGCTGGTCGCCGGGGAACGAGAACGTCAGCGTCCAGCCGTTGACGGCGCCGGAGCCGGTGTTGGCGACGGTGACGTTGGCGGTGAATCCGCCGGCCCACTCGGTCTTGCCGTAGCTCACCCGGCACGATGCGCCACCGCCGCCGCCCGCGGTGGTGGTGACCGAGACGCTGCCCGAGTTGCCGGAGAGGTTGCCGGCCGCGTCACGCGCTCGTACATAGAAGTTGTACGTGGTGGACGGCGACAGGCCGGTGGCGTTGAACGAGGTGCCGGAGGTTGTGCCGACCTGGGTGAAGGCGCCCCCGGCCTGCGCGCGGTAGACGTCGTAGCCGGTCACGCCCACGTTGTCGGTCGAGGCGTTCCAGCTCAGCGATGACCCGCTGGAGGTGACGCCCGAGGCGCTGAGACCGGTCGGAGTGCTGGGCGCGGTCGTGTCACCGCCACCACCGCCGCCGACGCTGTAGGAGAAGTTGTTGACCGCGAGGCCCACGCCGCCCACCCACGGCTCGAAGCCCGCCTGCACGCTGGTGAGATACCACGACCGCTGGGCGTAGCCGCGGCCGACCGCGTCGTCGTAGAAGGTCCGGACCGGGAAGTTGAGGGAGGCGGTCGACGCCGTGCGCACGTAGGAGATGACGTTCCAGCCGATGTTGCCGAACCACACGTCCCAGCTCGCACCGGCCAGGCTCACCGTGGCGACCCTGGAGCCGACCGGCTGGACCGAGCCGGTGTGGCTCAGCCAGATCATCACTTCCGCACCGGTGTTCTGGCCGTCCGTGCGGGGCGTCGGGTCGAACCAGATGTCGTAGGCCGCGTCGTAGACCCCGGAGTTCTGCGCATAGGACATGCTCACGCTGGTCTGGATGGTGTTGAACCGGCTGTCGGA
>NZ_JABVEB010000156.1 GCF_014323665.1 Actinomadura sp. HBU206391
GAGGGTACGGCCGAGGCCGATGGGGGTGACGGTCTCGGTCAGTGAGATGCCGTCCTGCGCCTGGTCATACGGGATCTTGGCCACTGAGAGGGCGGCGGCGACCATGCCGTGCCGGTCCCGGCCGTTCATGGGGTTGGCTCCGGGTGCGAACGGCTCGCCGGCCCTGCGGCCGTCGGGGGTGTTACCGGTGTGCTTGCCGTAGACGACGTTGGAGGTGATGGTGAGCACCGACAGAGTGTGCTCGGCCTTCCGGTAGGAAGGATGGCGGCGCACCTTGGCCATGAACGACTCCACGAGCGCGACGGCGATCTGGTCGGCCCGGTCGTCGTTGTTGCCGTACGCCGGGTAGTCGCCCTCGACGACGTAGTCCACCGCGAGCCCGGCGTCATCGCGGATGACCTTGACCCTTGCGTGTTTGATGGCCGAGAGGCTGTCGGCGGTCACGGACAGCCCTGCGATGCCGCAGGCGAGGGTACGGGCCACGGGATGGTCGTGCAGGGCCATCTCGATGCGTTCATATGCGTACTTGTCGTGCATGTAGTGGATGACGTTGAGGGCACTCACGTACGTGGCGGCCAGCCAGTCCAGCGTCGTGTCGAACGCGGCCATGACCTCCCCGTACCGGAGATGGTCCGCCGTGATCGGTCGCCGGGCGGGAGCGACCTGCTCACCTGTGATCTCGTCTCGACCACCGTTGATCGCGTACAGGAGCGCCTTGGCGAGGTTGACCCGGGCGCCGAAGAACTGCATCTTCTTGCCGACCTGCATGGCCGAAACGCAGCAGGCGATCGCGGTGTCGTCCCCGAAACGGGCTCGGATCAGCTCGTCGCTTTCGTATTGCAGCGAGCTCGTGTCGATGGAGACCTTGGCGCAGAACCGTTTGAACGGAGTGGGCAGCCGCGGTGACCACAGGACGGTCAGGTTCGGCTCGGGCGCGGGACCGAGGTTGTAGAGCGTCTGCAGGTACCGGAAGGAGGTCTGCGTCACCAGTGTCCGGCCGTCCTCTCCCATCCCGCCGATGGATTCGGTGACCCAGGTCGGATCGCCGGAGAACAGCTCGTCGTACTCCGGCGTACGGAGGAACCGGACGATCCGCAGCTTGATGACGAAATCGTCGATGAGCTCCTGCGCGCGCACCTCGTCGATGCGTCCTTCATCGAGATCGCGCCGCAGGTAGATGTCCAGGAACGTGGATGTACGGCCGAGGGACATGGCGGCGCCGTTCTGCTCCTTGACCGCCGCCAGATAGCCGAAGTACAGCCACTGGATCGCCTCCTGCGAGGTATGCGCGGGACCGGAGATGTCGTGGCCGTACGATGCGGCCATCCGCCTCAGTTCGCCGAGGGCGCGGATCTGCTCGGCGAGTTCCTCGCGGTCACGGATGATGTCCTCCGACGAGGACCGGTCGTCGAGCCAGCGCCGTTCTGCCCGCTTGGCCTCGATCAGGCGGTCGACGCCGTACAGCGCGACCCGCCGGTAGTCGCCGATGATACGGCCGCGCCCGTACGCGTCCGGCAGCCCTGTGATGAGGTGTGCACGGCGCGCCCGCAGGATCTCGGATGTGTAGGCGTCGAAGACACCATCGTTGTGGGTCTTGCGGTACTCGGTGAACACCTTGCGCACCTGCGGGTCCAGCTCGTACCCGTAGGCGGCTAGGCCGTTCTCGACCATCCGCAGGCCGCCATTGGGCATGATGGAGCGCTTGAGCGGTTCGTCGGTCTGCAGCCCGACGATCAGCTCGCGGTCGCGGTCGATGTAGCCGGGGGCGTGCGAGGTGATCGACGAAGGGGTCGCCGTGTCCACGGCGTGGATTCCGCGGCGACGCTCCTCCGGGAACATCGCGCTGACCCGCTCCCAGACCGCCCGTGTCCGTTCGGTCGGGCCCGCCAGGAACGATGCGTCACCTTCGTAGGGCGTGCGATTGGCCTGGATGAAATCGCGTACGTCGATACCGCCGCGCCAGGCGCCACCGTGAAATCCGCGCCACGCGGATGGGGTCGCTTCGACTTCGAGTGCCGTCAACTCTGCCTCCTAGCGCCGGTGCTCGGTCCGTGCGGTCCGGTCCTCGCAGTTACACCGTCGCGGTTCAGCGTGCCGATCACCGCGGTCGGAGGTCCGAGCGTCGAAGGACCAAGGGCACCGATCCAGTGACCGGCTCTGGTTGCGTGCTCAGCGGAGTCGGGGCGAAGGTCCCGCGGTCCGGTGACGTCCGCCGCTGACTCTGACCGTTCGCCAAGCGGACGCTGACTGCATGACCGAACTCGCGGCGTCCGAGTACGCCTTGCTCACCGACGGCACCGAAGTTGAGGTCCGCGCACTGCGTCGCGCGGACCTCGAAGCAGTACGACGCATGCATCAGGAGATGTCCCAGGAGAATTTTTATCTGAGGTTCTTCGGTTTCAGCAATCGTGCCGCCGAACAGATCGCCGACCAGTTGTGCAGAGAGGCCGGTTCAGGCCACGCCGCGGTGTCGGCTTGGCTGGCCGGTGAACTGGTGGGCGTGGCGGGGTACGAACCTGACCGCGGGAACAAGGGGACCGCCGAGATCGCGCTGGTCGTCTCCGACCGCATGCACCACCGCGGGGTGGGGACCCTGCTACTGGAGCATCTGGGCTCGCTGGCCCGTGCGGAGGGCATCCGTGCGTTCCGCGCCGACATACTCGCGCAGAACCATCCGATGCTGCGGGTCATCGCCGACGCCGGATTCGAGGTACGCCGTGAGATGAACGCCGGCGTCGTCGAGCTGACGCTGGCCCTGGGTTCCGACGAGAAGTATCTGGACGCGGTCGCCGAACGTGAGCGCCATGCGGACGTCGCCAGCCTCACCCACCTGCTGCGGCCGTCTTCCATTGCGGTGATCGGAGCCGGTCGCCGGCCCGGCTCGGTCGGCCACGCGATCCTGCAGAGTCTGCGCACGTCCGGGTTCACCGGCGCCCTGTACGCGGTCAATCCGCACGCCGGAGGGCAGTTGCTGAAGGTGCCGTGCGCGGCGTCGGTCGCCGAGCTGCCGGAACCGCCCGAACTCGCGGTGGTCACTGTGCCCGCTTCCCAGGTGGCCGGGGTAGCCCGTGCCTGCGGACAGCGAGGCACCAGGGCTCTGGTCGTCGTCACATCCGGACTGGATGAGGAGGCCTCTCGTGACCTGCGCGAGAGCTGCCATAGGTACGGGATGCGGCTGGTCGGCCCCAATTGCCTCGGCATCGCCAACACCGGAGAACTCCTGAACGCCACCTTCGCCCCACGACATCCCACCCCGGGGAGAGCCGGGGTCGTCGTTCAGTCCGGCGGCGTCGGCATCGCACTCCTGGAGCGGTTGTCACGGCTTGGCATCGGCATCTCATCCTTCGTGTCGGCGGGCGACAAGTATGACGTCAGCGCCAACGACCTGCTCCAATGGTGGGAATCCGACGACGTCACTCGACTGGGCCTGCTGCACCTGGAATCGTTCGGTAATCCGCGCAAGTTCGCCCGCACCGCTTCGCGAGTCAGTCGTAAGATGCCGCTGCTCACCGTGGTGGCGGGACGGTCCGCCGCGGGACGCCGGGCAGCCGCCTCGCACACCGCGGCCGCCGCGACGCCCACCGTCACACAGGAGGCGCTGTTCGCCCAGGCGGGTGTGATCGCTACTCACAGCCTAGGCGAGCTCGTCAAGGCCACCGCGTTGCTCGGTACGCAAGCGGTTCCGGCGGGGCCCCGGGTGGCGATCGTTTCCAATGCCGGGGGCGCCGGTGTGCTGGCGGCGGACGCCTGTCAAGACGCAGGGCTGACCGTCGCCACGCTCGGGAAGGAGACCCAGGACGAACTCGCGCGGGTGCTTCCTGAGGCCGCCGCCTGTGACGGTCCCGTGGACACCACTGCCGCCATCGGCTCGAGCCGTTACCGCGCCTGCCTCGAACTGGTGGCCGCCGACAGCGGTGTGGACGCCGTGATCGCTGTGATCTGCCCTACGGCCGTCAGCGACCTGTCCTCGGCGCTCTCGGAGGGCGATCTGGCCAAGCCGTTGGCCGGCGTGATCCTGGACCAGCCGGAGAGCGTGCTCGTATGCGACGGCGGGGTCCCCTGTTACTCGGGCCCGGAAGATGCCGCCCGCGCCCTCGGCCACGCTTGGTCGTACGGCCGCTGGCTGGCCCGGCCGACCGGAACGCTGCCCGCCTTCGACGACCTTCAGCGCGAAGCGGCCAAAGACCTCATCACAGCGTTTCTGCGTTCCAGCCCAGAGGGCGGCTGGGTGTCACCCGCCGAGGCGATGACCCTCCTCGGCCACTACGGACTGCCGATGGCCGACTGGTACTGGGCGGAGTCGGCGGACGCCGCCGTCCGCGCCTGCGTGCGGATCGGTGGGCCCGTGGCGATGAAGGCTCATGTGCCAGGTGTCATCCACAAGTCCGATGCGGGCGCGGTCCGACTCGGCCTGATGGGCCACGATGAGGTGCGCGTTGCCTACCTCTGCTTCCAGAGCCGGTTCGGTACGGACCTCCAGGGCGTGATCGTGCAGCCTATGGTGCCGGACGGCATCGAGGTCCTGTGCGGGGTCGTACAGGAGCCGGTGTTCGGGCCCTTGGTGGTGTTCGGGTTGGGGGGCACTGCCACCGACGCGCTGGCCGATCGCACCGCCCGGCTCACCCCCCTCACCGACACCGATGCCGTGGACATGGTCGGCTCGCTGCGGGCCGCCTCGCTGTTCGTCGGGGAGCATGCCCGCGCCGGCACCGCGGCGATCGAGGACATTCTCCTGCGGCTCGGTCGTCTCGCCGATGACCATCCCGAGATCGCCGAGCTGGACCTCAATCCCGTGATCGCTCTTCCCGGTGCCGCGGTGGCGGTCGACGCGCGGGTGCGCGTCATCCCGCGGCGAAGCTGGGATCCCTACCTGCGCCGGATGCGCTGACCATAGAGGACCGTACGTAAGAGGAGTCAACATGAGCGCCACCCATCAGCGAAACCGCGATGAGTCCGAGCCTGACAATGGCCCTATCAACGACAATGACGTGCGGCAGGTCATCGAGGCGGCCGGGTGGGCACCGTCGGTGCACAACACCCAGCCCTGGTGGTTCGGCCCCCGTGGCTCCCGGATCAGCCTGCACGCCGACGTGGAACGGCGCCTCGAGGTCGCCGATCCGGACGGCCGGGAGATGGTGATCAGTTGTGGTGCCGCTCTGTTCACAGTGCGGATCGCCGTGCGCAAGCTCGGGTACGAGCCCGTCGTCCACCTGCTGCCTGATCCGGATCGGCCCGGTCTGATCGCCGATGTGTCACTCGGCAGACCCGAGCCGGCGATCGAGGACGTTGAGCGGCTTTTCGCGCAGGTCCGGCGGCGGCGCACCCATCGGGGAGCGTTCCGCTCTGAGACGCTGCCGGCATCGCTGCTGCCGAAGTTGCGAGTGGAGGCCACGCTGGAGGGGGCGACCCTGCGGGTCGCCGTCGACACGCACACGCGGACCGCCCTCGCCGCGCTCACCGAGGCGGCGGAACATGTGCAGCGGCTCAACCCTCGCCATGTGTCCGAGGCCGCTCGCTGGGCGCCGGTTCCGGGCAGCTCAAGAAGGGACGGGATTCATGAGGGCGCCTACCGGAGGGAGCCTGAGCGTACCGAGCCGTACTTCCCCGGCCGGGATTTCGCCCGGGGGCATGGCTGGGGAACCGAACGGCAGGCCTCCGCAGGTGATCCTGATGAGAACATGACGGGCTTGGTCGCCATCGTGACCACCGCAGGAGATGACCGGGCCGACTGGCTGCGGGCCGGGCAGGCCCTGCAGCGGATCCTGCTGCGCGCGTGCGCGGAGGAGGATGTTTCGGCGGCCTTCCACACGCAGGCGCTCGAGGTGCCGGAGCTGCGCGAGTTCATCCGCACGAGGTTCTGCGCAGGCGAGCATCCCCAGATGCTGCTCCGCCTGGGCGTCGCCGACAGCGGCCTGACGAGCGTAAGACGCCCGCCCGAGGACGTCACGAGACAAGCGCCGTGAGGCGGACGAAAGGCGATACCCGCAAGGCATGCCGACACGAGGCGGCGGCTGAGGGTCCGGGCGAACCGGGCACGCCGAAGGATCCGGCGCGAACGCCCCGCCGACCTCCCGAGAGGGGTCGGCGGGGCGGGTGGTCAGGTCACAGGTAGGGGTAGAAGCCGACGTAGGAATCATCGGCCTCATAGTCCAAGTGGGACGTGGCGGACACGACGCCCTCCACGTGCCGGATCGCGTGCATCAGCAACGGGACCAGCGAGCGGCGCTCGATCTCGCCCTCGACGGTGACCCGCCCATCCTGCACGGTCACCGCGAAACGGCGCGGGTTCATCGCGAACTCCTGCGCGATGACCTTGTCGGTCACATCCTGCTGGATATCGGTGTCCGGCCGGCGGTAGACGCCGAGCACGTCCGCGCGACCCACGATGCCGATGAGCCGGCCGCTCAGCGGGTCGATCACGGGGAGCTGGCCGACCTTGTGGCGGCGCATGGAGCGGGCGGCGTCCTCGACCGTGGCCGATGCGGGCACGGTGATGGGGGGAGAGGTCATCACTTCGGCGGCGATGGTCCCCTCGGCCTTGCGCTGCTCACGCCGCCGCTCAGGCATCAGGTGAACCTCTCCGCCGGCATCCGGATCGGCTTCCTTCAACAGCAGGTCGCTCTCCGAGACGACCCCGCGCACCTGGCCGGTCGAATCCACCACCGGCACCGCGCTCACATGATGACGGTGCATGACGTGCACGATGTCCTTGAACGGTGTCTTCTCCTCGACGGCCACGACCGCCGTGGCCATGACGTCCCTCACCTCAGTGTGCATGTCCATCTCCTCCGGCGTCGGTACGTTTGCGGATCCAGCATCCGACGCGACGATGCGGCACGGCACCGGCCAAAGTCCTCTCCCCGCAGGACCTTCCGCCACGGGCCGGCGGCGCGCGATAAGGGACGGGCTCGAGTAGCCGGCCGAGCATCCTGCGTCGCGCCTGCGACCGCCGTCGGACGACGGGCTCATGGTTGATGCACCACGCGAACCACGCCCGGCACCGTCCGCGCGATGACGTCGGCTATCCGCGCCGAGCTGTCGTCGAGGACTCCGGACAACTCGACGATTCCATTGCGTACGGCGACCCGCGTGGTCGTCGCCGTGGCGGAGAGTTCCCCGAGGGCCGTCAGCACGTCGTCGCAGATCCGTTCGTCGCCGTGGGCCAGTATTCCCATCAGATCGCGTCGGCTGACGATGCCCACCACCTGGTCGGCGGCTTCGGCACCGCGCGTCACGGGAACGCTTTTCACCCCGGTCGTCGTCATCAGATCCACGAGATCCAGAACGTCGTCGTTCTCGCGTACGGTGAGCACCCGCGGTGTCATGACCTCCTCGACGGCCGCCGGAGGTGGCGACTGCGGCTTGCCGGCGAGACGGAGGAAGGCGCGCGGATCCGTCTCGAATCCACCGCGCAGCAGATCCATCTCGCTCACGATCCCGACCATCCTTCCGTCTTCGTCGACCACTGGCGCGGCGGTGATGTCCCGCTCGTACAGCCGGTGGACCGCCTGCTTGATCGTGCACGTCCGCGGTACGGTCACCACGGGTGTCGTCATTACCTCGTGAACCAGCATTCCTGACACCTCCACATTCCGTACGTCCCTGGGCGTCCGCGGCCCCGTCGCAGATGTCCAGGTCACCTGCCTCCTGGGTCCTGACGAGGTAGCTCCGGTCAGGTGTAGATGATCTGTCCGCCGGCCGCCAGCGAGTAGAACTCGCCGACGGTGATGATGTCCCGCACCTGGGCGACGAGGTCGTCCTTGGTGAGATCGAACAGGTCGCACGAGGCCTTGCAGCCGTACAGCCCCGCGCCCGTGTCGGCGATCATCTCGATGAAATCCGGGATCGAGGGGATGTCCAGCTTGTCCATTTTTCGTTCCAGGTAGCGGGTCATCAGGCTGGGCATCCCGGGCAACCCGCCGAGCAGCGTGGCCAGATGCAGGCCGGGGTTGCCGACCGTGGCCATCTTGATGTGCTCGTGGTGCTTCTCGGACACGGCGTCGAGGCCGAAGAAGGTGAAGAACAGATTGGCCTCGATACCCTCGGCCCGAGCGCCATTGGCCATGATCAGTGCTGGGTAAATGCCGTCGAGGGAGCCCTTCGATACGATGATGGAGACCTTCTCGATGCTGTCGCCCATGATGAGACCGTCCTTTCGTACGCGGCGTGGGGATTGTCGGGGGGCTCAGATGCAGCCGCGGGGCTTGGGGATTCCGGCGATCTTCGCGGCGATCTTCGCCGGGCCTTTGGGGAAGAGCTGGTAGAGCTCCTTGACCGAGAATCCGGAGATCTTGCCGAGCGCCCGTACGGTCGGGCCGGTTCCCTTGGCGGCGTACTCGGCGCGCATGAATCTGATCACGCGCCAGTGCTCCTCGTTGAGCTCGACGATGCCCTGCTCCTCGGCGATCTCGGGCGCCATGTCCGCGGTCCACTGCGTCGGATCTTCGAAGAATCCTTCGTCGCTGACGGTGACGTTCTTACCGGCGTAGGCGGTGGTCGGCATGGTTGAACTCCCTCCTTGCTAATGGCCTTCGCGGCGATTGATCAGAGGTCAGGTGGACTGACGTACCTTGCCGTGCTCGGGCATGGCCGAGCCGATCCCCGGGATGTCGCGGCCGGGGAGCAGGCCGTGCCAGTAGAACCACTGGAACATGAGTTTGCCGAAGTGATTGAGGTGGGACTCCTTGAGCAGAGGCAGCCCCACGGCGATCGGGTAATGGCCCGGAAGCGGCTCGGTGTCGTAGTTGAAGTCGATCAGCAGCGATTTACCGAAGCCGGTCTCGATGAAGCAATTCGTGTGCCCGTCGAAGGAGCCGTCCAAGGGCCGCCCGGCAAGGAAACTGCGGATGTTCTCCACCAGTACCTCACCCTCGAAGTGGGTGACCGAACCCGCCTTGGAGGTCGGCACGCCGGCGGCGTCGCCGATGGCGAACACGTTCGGATTCTTGCGGGATTGCAGTGTGTGCTCGTCAACGGTGACGAAACCGAGTTCGTCACCCAGGCCGGGGGAGCGGCCGACGTACTCGGCACCGCCGTGCAGCGGGACGACCACTGCCAGGTCGAACGGCACCTCGCGATCGTCGTAGGAGATCAGCCGACCTGCTCGCCTGCTCTCGCCTCCCTCGGTGTCGACGGTGCCGGTGTTGAACTCCGTTACCAACTCGATGCCCTTGCTCTGCAGTAGGCCACCGAGTCTGCGAGAGGCGACCGGTTTGGTGAAGGCGCCGTCCAGCGGTGTCACGTAGCACAGCTCGACCCGGTCACGGATCCCCCGCTCTTGGAAATACCAGTCGGCCAGGAAGCAGAATTCCAGTGGGGCGACCGGACACTTGATCGGCATGTCCACGACATTGACCACCAGCCGACCGCCGTCGAAGCGTTCCAGTGCGTCGTACAGGGCGACCGCACCTTGCGGGGTGTAGAAGGTGAAGACCTTCTCCATTCGTCCCAGGTCGGTCAGACCCTCGGTCTCCTCCGGAACCAACACCGACCCCGTGGCCACGACCAGCACGTCATAGCCGAGCGCCGTGCCGTCGCTGAGACGCACTTCGTCGGCGTCGAGATCGACACGATCGATGTCCGCTTGGCGGAACACGATCCCCTTACGAAGCTGACGGTGTCGGGGCCGGACGAGCTCGCCCCACTCGGCCAGCCCGAAGGGTACGAACAGCAGTCCGGGCTGGTAGAGGTGATTGTCGTCCTGATCGACTACGACTATCTCCGCCTCATGCCCGCTGTAGGCACGCCGCAGCCGGTTGGCCGTCAGCGTCCCACCGGTCCCGGCTCCCAGAATCACGATTCGCTTCCGCATGCCTCAAAGATGGCCTTTGCCGCCACTGGCGATCAGGGGCTTTGGTCCCCGTGCCGGCGGTGCAATGGGCAGGATCGCTTCCCTGGTGGCGTGAGCGGGTACACGCTGTACGACTGAGTGAACCTGACATTGGGGGCCAGGAGTGCGGATAGTTCAGGTGCGAGGATCCACCGTCCGCGCTCGGGACCTGATGCGGCCATGAGGCGGATCGTTGTCGGAGTCGACGGCTCCGAGCACAGCCTCCTGGCCGTCGACTGGGCGGCAGGAGAGGCATCCCGCCGAGGTGAGTCTTTGCGGATCGTGCACGCGATCGCCCCGTGGCTGTTCGACCCGCAGGTGGATGCGAAGGTGGGCGCCGTACGGGAGTGGCTGATGGACGGCGGCCGTGAAGTTCTCGACAGTGCCACCGACCGAGCGATCGCACGCGCACCCGGGCTCCCCGTCTCGGCCGAAATGGTGTCCGGCGGTCCTGCTCGCGCCCTCGTCAACGAGGCGAAGGACGCCGCCATGCTCGTGGTAGGCGGGCACGGCGCGGGGGAGTTGACCGGGTTGCTGCTGGGGTCGGTGGCGCTCCAGGTGACCTCGCACGCACCGTGTCCGGTCGTCGTCGTAGGCCGCCCGGAGCCCGCGGCCGGGGAGATCGCCGTCGGCGTGGACGGCTCACCGAACTGCGCGGCGGCCATCGAATTCGCCTTCGGGGAGGCCGGGCTTCGTGGGTCCCGGCTGCGCGCCGTTCTCGCCTGGTCCCATCCTGCCTCGCTCGGACCTGCGGACATGCAACCGCTCGTGTACGACGCCGAGATCGTGGCGGCCGAGGAGGAACGTGTTCTCGCCGAAAGTCTGGCCGGCCTGCGATCGAAGTTCCCCGGCGTCGAGGTCGTAAACGAGGTGGTCAAGGCCCGGCCCATCCGGGCGCTGGCCCACGCCTCGGCCGGCGCCGACCTACTCGTGGTCGGCACCCGGGGTCGCGGCGGTTTCACCGGGCTCGTCCTCGGCTCCGTCAGCCACGCCATGCTGCACCACGCACACTGCCCGGTCGCCGTGGTGCCATCGAAGAGCCGGTAGATTCACGCGGTTGCCGCACGGCGCTCGAGCTGGCGCCTGCGTGAGCTCGTCAAGCCATGGGCCGGCGGGGAGCGCAGCGTCTACATCCGCATTGTTCCCCGGCAGGTCACCGGCCGGCTCGTTCGCGCCTCGGAAGGGTGAAGAGAGGCGTCGCAGACTCCGGCGGGCGGGCTCTCCCGCGGGCTGCCGGACGCTGATATGGACCAGCCGACTCACTTGGATCAGCCAGGGGAAAGCTGCGGACGGCGATGCCAGACGTGGTCGGCGCCGAACGGCCGGATGGCGCTCAGCGCGTGCTCGACTGATTCTTCGACCGGTCCGGAGGTGTCGACCATGACGGCCTCAGGCCACGGATCCGCCGACTCCGCCATGCGGGCGGCGATCGCCGGATCAGCATCCGAGACGCCCTGTGGGCGGCTACGCAGGCGTTCGTCGGCGAGAGGGGTGTGGCAGCTCAAGGCGATCGTGTCGGCGCTGTCTGCGATTTCGGCGGCGTTCGCCCGGAGCGGGGCTGATGTCCATGATGCGTCGATGATTACGGATTCGCCATAGGACAGCAGTTGTGCTGCGCGTCTGAGCAACTCGGCGTAGGTTCGCCGGGTCCAGGCGGCGTTGTAGATTCCGGCCCCATACGCCGCTGCAGCCGAGGTCTCTGGCGGTAGTTCGGCGAGCTCCTTGCGTACGCGGTCGCTGTTGAGGACGGTGAAACCTAGGCGGTCGCCAAGTGCCTCGCTGAGAGCGGTCTTTCCGGTCCCCGGCAGGCCGCCGACGAGCACGAGATTGACCGCGCCGGCGTTCAGATGGCGCAGAGCGATCTCGGCGTCCGCCCTCGCTTCGGAGGCTCCGGCGGTCTCGCCTTGATTCCAGCGCAGGCAGGCGACCTTGGCCCGGACGAACGCCCGGTAGGCGATGTAGTGGTGACGCAAAGACGGCGGGGCGGGGTCGCCCGCGTACTGGGCGTACCAGGAGATGAAGCGCTCGGCGAGCTGCGGGGCGTCCAGCCGTTCCAGATCCATGCAAAGAAACGCGGCGTCGTCGAGGCCGTCCAGCCAGCGCAGTTTGTCGTCGAAGTCGAGGCAGTCCAGCACTCGGGGGCCGTCGTCGAGACAGTAGATGTCATCGGCCATCAGGTCGCCGTGCCCGTCGATGATGCGACCTTCGCGGATCCTGGCGGCGAAGAGTGGTTCCCGTCTGTTCAGGAAACGCAGCGTGAGCTGTTCGATCTCGAGGGCCTGAGCTTCGTCGATCACGCGCGCATGGAAGGGCCGGACCTGATCGAAGCTATCGGTCCATCGCTTGCGCAGGGCATCTCGCGTGCCCTCCGCCGAGATCTGTTCTCCCCGAGGCGCGATGGAATGCGTCCTGGCGAGCAGGCGTGCGATCGCCCGCAGAGCGTCCTCCACGGGAATGTCCGCCCGTACAAGCCGGGAGAGCCGCCGTTCGGCGGGCATCCGACGCATCACCACGAGGTGGTCACAGGGCACCCCAGGGGAGAGTGTGACGTCGGCGACACCGAGGTAGACGTCGGGGGAGAAACGCCGATTCAGCTCGACCTCGCGATGGCAGGCTAGTTCTCGTTGCTCTCGTGTGGAGAAATCGAGAAAACCCAGATTCACCGGTTTCTTCAGCTTGTAGGCCCGGTCTCCGACGAAGAAGACCACTCCGGAATGCGTCTCAGCGACATCCGCAGCCAAGGGATTCATCGTTTCGCACCGGGGTGTGCCGCCAGGTGTGCGACGGCCGTTCGTGGCTGTCCTGTTCTGCGTCGCAGCGTCGTATAGGGCACCGGCCTCACATCGTCGCCGAACATTCGTTGGACGGGTCTGCTGCGCATGGGCTGACTCCTTTCCGGATACCGCTTCACGATCTGTCGCGGGTAACACCGGAGCCAGGGTCTTCGGTCCCCGGTTGTCGGCCGAACGACTCTGTGCGGATCGCGCTGACGGCCCGTACGGTGGTCCGTGCCTGGGAGGCATCTCGCCGTGAGACCCACGGTGACACGGTCCAGCCCGCTCCGCCGTGCCACTTTCATCTTCATTCGACGACGTGCCAGGGCCGCATCATCTCGTTGTCCTCATGCTCCAGGATGTGGCAGTGGTGGACGTACTCGGCCGGGGTGTGGCTGACGGTCCCGACGATTCCCGGCACCGCGCCAGGTAGGTCGAAGGTCGCGATGATCCGGCTGACCATGTTGGGCAGGGCCTTGAAGGTGTCCTTCCAGCCGATCTCCTCCGGCGTCGGCGGGATCGGATCGCCGATGAGATATCGGGAGAGCAACGGCTTGGCGCTCGGGACACGTCCGTACGCGACCCACCTTTCGTAGTCCTTCTTGTATGCGGCGGTGTCGGCGCGTTGCCGGTTGTAGACCTGGAACTGTACGAGGTGGACGTGCATCGGATGCACGTCCATCGTCGTGTTGGCGTACTCCCA
>NZ_JABVEB010000157.1 GCF_014323665.1 Actinomadura sp. HBU206391
ACGGCGGAGGGGACGGTCGACGGCCTGCACGACCTGCCTGTGTGCCTGGAGGACCGCCGGCGGCGGAGGTTCCGCCAGGCCCTCAGCGGCTCAGACGTCGTAGTACTGACTGACTGACTGACCCATGTTGACCTGCGCAAACGTCGATGACTTTCGGCTATTTGTACCACGCTTGTAACAAGCAGCGCCCGGCGACAGACGCCGGCCCTGCTGCACGCGCAGAGGGACGACGGTGGCGCTCACTTTGCAGCGGGTTCGAGCGCGCTCGCGCGTGTGGTGAGCACGGTGGGCACCACTCGGAAGTAGGCCCGCTTGTCGCGCTGTTCGCGGGTGGCCAAGCCCCGCCTCGACGAGGATCTTCATGTGGTGCGAGTCCGTGGCTGGCTCAGGCCGACCGGGTCGGTCATGTCGAGGATGCACGCCCCGCATCTGACTCGAGTAGGCGGCGACAGCGCAGAGGGTCGCCCGAGGAGTGCTGCCAAGGCGGTCTTTGCGGCATCGTGACAGACGTCAGTGGGCTTCCACCGTCGTCGTAGGACTGTGAAGGGGGCTTTCACAAAGTGGGTGCAGTTGGGGCCCGACATCCGCCGGGGCGCCCGTCCGGGATCGGCGCCGGCTCGATGCTGGCGGCGGCGCGGCCCGACAATCCCGGCGCGCGATGCCAGGCGGGCCGTCGGCGATGATGTGGGCGTGGAGTATGTGTCCAGAGTGCCGCGTCCGCCGCTGGACGGCCTGATCGACGATCTTTACTACTTGGAGGGCGTGCCGCCGTACGCCCGGTTGCTGCTGCCGGCGGCACCGGCACCGCTGCTCATCGTCAATCTCGGGGCACCATTCCACATCCGCGCGGGCAACCACATCCAGGCGGCCGAGTACGCCGACGGCTGCGTGGTCAGCACGCCCACCCGCGCGTGGGAGTTCGGCTACCCGATCCCGAGCCGGTCCGTCGGCGTGCACTTCAAGCCGTGGGGGCTGGCACCGTTCCTGCCGATGGCCGCGGCCGAGCTGCGTGACCGGCCGGCGACGATCGAACAGGTCTGGGGTCAGCCCGCCATCGCTGAGCTACGAGACCGGCTGGCCGCCGTGCACGAACCCCACCAGCTGCTGACGGTGCTCGAGGAGGGGCTGATGCGACAGGTACGCGAGACCCCCGGCCTGGATCTGGTCCGCCACGTGAGCACCGCCATCGCGGCGACCGGAGGGACGGTGGCGATCAGCGACCTGATCGCGGCGGGAGGTGTCAGCAGCACCTATCTGGCACGAAGCTTCAAGCAGATCATCGGCGTCACGCCGAAGCGGCTGGCCCGGGCGCACCGCTTCTCCACCACCGTGCTCGCCATCGACCCCGCCGAACCGATCGACTGGGCAGACCTCGCCGCTCGCGCCGGCTACTTCGACCAGGCGCACTTCGGTCACGAGTTCCGGGAGTTCACCGGCTTCACGCCGACCCGGTACGTCGAGGTCCGGAGGCGTTTCCTGCGCGAGCATCCCGGCCACGTGCTCGACGGCTGGCCGTTGCCGGCCGATTGAATTCTTACAAGAGCGAACAGCTCGACGCGCCGCAGACTTCGGGGACACATCCCCATCAGAGGAGTCCCATGAGCAAGGTAGTCATGTACGCGTCGGTGTCGGTCGACGGCTTCATCGCAGCCGAGAACGACGACCCCGGGCCGCTGTTCGAGTGGCTGGTCAGCGGTGAGGTCGCGTTGGACGAGAGCGGTGTGTTGAAGGTGTCGCAGGCCTCCTACGACTACGTCCGGCCGTACTGGGACGAGATCGCGGTGACCATCGCCGGGCGCCATGTCTTCGACATCACCGACGGCTGGGACGGGACGCCGCCGGCTGGGGTCGACCACGTCGTCGTCGTCAGCCACCGGCCGCCGCCCGAGGGCTGGGACCCCGAGGCGCCGTACCACTTCGTCGACGGCATCGAGGCAGCGGTGGCCAAGGCGCGGGAGCTCGCGGGTGGTCGCACCGTCGAGGTCGCGGCCGGAGACGTCGGCGGCCAGTTCCTCGCCGCGGGCTTCGTCGACGAGGTGCGCATGGACGTCGCGCCCGTCGTGCTCGGCTCCGGCAAGCGCTACTTCGGCTCGGTCAACGCACAGCACCTGTTGGAGGATCCCGACGTGGTGATTCAGGGCAACCGGGTGCTTCACCTGCGCTATCGGGTGCGCCCCCCGGCGTCACCTACTTCGTGAAGGTTCTCCATCGGCGGAGCAGGTAGACGAAACGTCCGCTCAGGCTCCCGTTTCCTTCTTCGGGCCCTCAAACCCGACAGTCACACCGCATTTACCCATGGTGTCGATGATTTCGACAGCCTTTCCACGGTCGGTCGGGCTTCTCGGGGAAACCCGATGCCGACTGTCCCCGCCCCCGTATGGAGTCTCACCATGCATCGCCAGATCGCCGGAAAACTGACCGGCCGCATCAGCAAATGGATCGTTCTCGTCGCTTCCATCCTGGTTCTCGGGGTGATGATGCCCCTCAACGCCAAGCTGGTCGACGTCCAGAACAACGAGGCGGCGTCATGGCTGCCCGGGTCGGCCGAGTCGACCAAGGTCGTCGAGGAGCTCACCGGCACCGTCAACCCCAACGACATCCCGACGCTGGTCGTCTACCACCGCGACTCGGGGCTCACGCCCGAGGACTTCGCGGCCATGGACGAGCACGCCGAGGAGATCGCCCAGATCGACGGCGTGGTGGCCGACAAGGCGTCATCACGCCCAACGCCGCTGCCCTGCGCGAACAAGGGCAGCCCGTCCCCGAGTTGGTGTCCGAGGACGGCCAGGTCGCCTATCTCGCTTTCACGTTCAACTTCGGCGAGAACGGCTGGCTCGACATCCCCGATGCCGCCGACGAGGTCCGCGACATCACCGCGATAGACGGCGTCATCGTGCACCTGGCCGGCTACGGCGGCCAGGCGGTCGATGCCTTCGAGGCCTCCGAGGGCATCGACACCAACCTGATCATGATCACGCTGCTCGTGGTGGTCGTGATCCTGCTGCTGACCTACCGCAGCCCGGTGCTGTGGCTCCTGCCCATCATCTCGGCCGTGTTCGCCTACATGATCTCCGGCGGTGTCGTCTACCTGCTCGCGAAAAACGCCGACCTGACCGTCAACGGCAGAGCCAGTCCATCCTCGGCATCCTGGTCATCGGCGCCGGCACCGACTACGCGCTGCTGCTTGTCGCGCGATATCGCGAAGAGCTCCGTCGCCACGAGGACCGGCATGAGGCCATGGCGTTCGCATTGCATCGCGCCGCTCCGGCCATCCTGGCCAGCGCCGCGACCGTCGTGATCGGTATGCTCTGCCTGTCCTTCGCCGATCTCAATTCCACGGCCGGACTCGGTCCGGTCCTCGCGGTCGGAATCGGCATCACCTTCCTGGTGATGGTCACCCTGCTGCCGGCGCTGCTCGTGATCTGCGGACGCTGGGTCTTCTGGCCCAAGCGGCCGGCGTTCGGCTCTCCCGAGACCACCGGCAACGGCTTCTGGTCGCGCGTGGGAAACCGGATCGCCCAGCGCCCGCGTGCGGTCTGGGCGGTCACCGCCGGCCTGCTCTTGATCGCGTGCCTGGGGCTGTTCAAGCTCGACCCGTCGGGCTTGTCGACCGAGGAGGCCTACACCAAGAAGTTCGACTCGATCCAGGGTCAGTCCCTGCTGATCAACCACGGCCTCTCCGACACCTCCAACACCGTGCAGGTGGTAGCCAACACCGACCGGATCCCTGAAGCGCAGGAGGCAGTGGCCAGCATCGACGGGCTCGGAGAACCGACACCGGTCCAGGAGATCGGCAACGACCGTTCCTACTTCGAGGCGACGGTGGGTGCCGACATCTCGTCCACCGACGCCTTCGCGATCGTCGAGGCGACCCGGGACACAGTGCACGCGGTCAGCGGGGCCGATGCGCTCGTGGGAGGCGGGTCGGCGTTCTATCTGGACACCAAGCTGGCGTCAGAGCGGGACAACCGCGTAATCATCCCGATCGTTTTGGTCGTGGTGTTCGTGATCCTGGTGCTCCTGCTGCGCGCGCTGATCTCACCGCTGATCCTGATCGGCACCGTGATCTTGTCCTTCGGGGCCGCGCTCGGCATCTCGACGCTGTTGTTCACCGAAGTGTTCACACGCCTGCCGCTGTTCGAGAGCAACTCCGGCTTCGCCCATACGGATCCAGGGTTCCCGTTGTTCGCCTTCGTGTTCCTGGTGGCTCTCGGCATCGACTACAACATCTTCCTGATGACGCGGGTGCGCGAGGAGACCGCCCAGCACGGCACCAGGAAGGGGTCGCTGATCGCCCTAACCTCGACCGGAGGCGTGATCACGTCGGCCGGACTGGTGCTGGCGGCGACGTTCCTGGTGCTGTGCTCGCTGCCGTTCGTGTTCCTCGTCGAGCTGGGCTTCGCAGTGGCGTTGGGGGTGTTGCTCGACACGATGATCGTCCGGTCAGTCCTGGTCACCGCGCTCAACCTCGACCTGGGCGGCAAGGTCTGGTGGCCGAGCAAGCTCGACACCGGCCAGGGCGAGGCCGACCCCGGGTCGGCCGAGCCCGAGCGGGAGACCGTGTCGGTCTGAGCCACCGTCCGCAGCTCTCAGTCCAACTTCCGGGGAGCAGTTCACAAGCCGGAGCCCTCGTTCTCGAACGGTGAGTTCGAGCTCTATGCGCACAAGTGACTATATGTCGTAATAGAGCTCGAACTCGTGGGGGTGCGGGCGTAGCCGGATCGGGTCCAGCTCGTTCTCGCGCTTGTAGCTGATCCAGGTCTCGATCAGGTCCTCGGTGAAGACGCCACCCTCGAGCAGGTACTCGTGGTCGTCCTCGAGCGCCTTGAGCACGGCATCGAGCGACCCGGGCACCTGCGGGATGCTGCGGGCCTCCTCGGGCGGCAGCTCGTAGAGGTCCTTGTCCACGGGCTCGACCGGCTCGATCTTGTTCTTGATGCCGTCGAGGCCCGCCATCAGCATCGCCGAGAACGCGAAGTAGGGGTTGCAGGACGGGTCCGGAACGCGGAACTCGATCCGCTTGGCCTTCGGGTTCGAGCCGGTGATCGGAATGCGGATGCAGGCCGACCGGTTCCGCTGCGAGTACACGAGGTTGACCGGCGCCTCATAGCCCGGCACCAGCCGATGGTAGGAGTTCACCGTCGGGTTGGTGAACGCCAGCAGCGAGGGCGCGTGCTTGAGCAGGCCGCCGATGTAGAAGCGGGCGGAGTCCGACAGACCGGCGTAGCCGACCTCGTCGTAGAACAGCGGCGAGCCGTCCTTCCACAGCGACTGGTGGCAGTGCATGCCGGAGCCGTTGTCGCCGAACACCGGCTTTGGCATGAACGTCACCGTCTTGCCGGCCGCACGGGCGGTGTTCTTCACGACGTACTTGTAGAGCATCAGGTTGTCGGCGGTCTTCAGCATCTCGTCGAAGCGGAAGTCGATCTCCGCCTGACCGGCCGTGCCGACCTCGTGGTGCTGCATCTCGACGGTGATGCCGACGTCGATGAGCTTGCGGACCATCTCCGAGCGGAGGTCGGTGTAGTGGTCCATCGGCGCCACCGGGAAGTAGCCGCCCTTGTACGGCGGCTTGGCGCCGAGGTTGCCGCCCTCTTCGACGCGGCCGGTGTTCCAGGCGCCCTCGACCGAGTCGAGGTAGTAGTAGCCGGCGTTCTGCTTGGTCTCGAAGCGAACGTCGTCGAAGATGTAGAACTCCGCCTCGGGGCCGAAGTACACCGTGTCCGCGATGCCGGTGCCCCGGAGGTAGTCCTGGGCCTTCCTGGCGACGTTGCGCGGGTCACGGCTGTAGGGCTCGCCGGTCAGCGGGTCGTGTACGAAGAACGTGAGGTTCAGCGTCTTGTGCTGGCGGAACGGGTCGAGAACCGCCGTGCTCGGGTCTGGGAGCAGGAGCATGTCGGACTCGTGGATCTCTTGGAATCCGCGGATCGACGAGCCGTCGAACATCAGCCCATCAGTGAAGACCTCAGCCCCGAAGCTCTCCACGGGGAACGTGAAGTGCTGCATCGTCCCCGGCAGGTCACAGAACCTGACGTCGACGAACTGCACTCCTTCGCTCTCGATATAGCTCAGGACCTCTTCGGCGTTGTTGAACATCCAACCTCCCAGGGGCATTTTTTCGGCATACCGAACGTATGAGGCGGCCATTTCCCTGCCATGTCTCATATGTTTCGGCTGTGTTACGCGACTCCATTCCCGCCGGGAGTGCGGCGAACCCGGCGTGGTACCAGTCGACTCTACGCGTCCCGGCCGGTCAGACCCACCGCACGCGCCGCCCGGCCGCGGAGAGGACTCGTGGGCCCGCGCCGCGCAACGCCCGCCCGCCGCCGGGCGCAAGGCGCGGGGGTCTGCCCGAGCGGCCCCCGCGGCCGGATAACTTTGACGCATGGGCAGCGGTGAGGAACAGCGAACCGGGCGGTCGGGATGGACCGGGACATGGCTCGGCGGAGTGCGTTCGGCGGGAGTGGAGCTCGGCTATCCGGGTGAGCGGCTCGGATTGCCCGAGCACGGCAGCGGTGCGGTGGCGGGCTACGGGCGCCGGTTGATCGCCCTGGCCGTCGACCTGCTCCTGGCGGCCGTGATAGCGGCGTTCCTCGCCCGCACCTTCGGCTGGGACCAGCTGACCCGCAGCTGGGCCTCCACCGGCATCTTCGGGCTCCAGGCGTGGGTGCTCACCGGGCTGCTGGGAGTCACCATCGGCAAGCGGCTCTGCGGGCTGCGCGTGGTGCGGCTGGACGGCAGGCCGATCGGGCCGGTGTGGTCACTGGCCCGGACCCTGCTGCTGCTGTTCGTGGTCCCGGCCCTGCTGTGGGACCGCGATCACCGCGGCCTGCACGACCGCGCAGCAAACGCCGTGGTCATAAGCGTTTAGTCGTGCTCGCTTCGTTCGAACTGCCGCGCCTTAGGCGCGGCGGCTCAGGGCGCCTGTGAGGCGGAGTCTTCGCTCGCTCCTCAGTCCAAGACCCCGCCGCCGCCCCTCGCGGGGGGCTCTTCAGCGGATGCGGGGCTTGGGGGCCTTCGGCATCCTGGCGCCCTTGGGGATGGGGCCCTTGGGCATCTGCATGGTCTGGGGGAGCGCGCGGAGCCGGTCGTTGAGCTCGGCGACCTGTGCCTTGGTCAGGTTGCGCGGCAGCTTCATCATGTGACGTTGCAGCTTGCCGATCAGGATCTGGCCCTCTTCGTCGCCGACCTGGACGTCATAGATCGGCACCTGCTGCGCCGCCCGGGAGATGCGCTTCTTCTCCGCGCCGAGCAACTGCCCCACGCGGGTCGACGGGCCCTCGGCGACCAGGATCACACCCGGCCGGCCCACCACACGGTGCACGAGGTCGAGGTTGCGGTTCCCGCTCACCGCGGGAGTGACGGTCCAGTTGCCGCGCATGGACTCCAGGATGCTGGCCGCCGCGCCGGGCTGGCCCGCCAGCATCTTGTACTGCGTCCGCTGTGCCACCTGGCCGAATACGATCATGCCCACGGCCACGGCGGCGAGGATCCCAAGCGGGATCATGAACCAGATCTGGCCGATGACCAGCCCCAGGACGACGAACAGCACCAAAGTGCCGATCGCTGCGGCGAAGACGAGCGGGAGCGCCTTCGGATTCGCCTGGCGGAGAACCTTGGCGATCATGCGGATCTGCTTCATGCGGCCGGGACGCTCGGCACCGTCGTCGGGCTTGTTTGCCATAGACCGCAGGATACGAGCATTCACCCCGCGAGGGGAAAACGGACCCGCCCGATCCACCGGATTCCGCCGGAAATCGTCCCGGCGTGGATCACCGGCGGCGCGTCCGTGCCGGCGGCGCGTCACCGCCGGCGTGCGTCCCGAACGCCTTCGCCCCGGTCAGCCGCGCCGGTCGAGGGCCTGCTGGTAGAGGCGTCCTGCGCGATAGCTCGACCGCACCAACGGCCCGGACATCACTCCCGCGAATCCGATCTCCTCGGCCTCGCCGGCGAGCTCGACGAACTCCTCCGGCTTGACCCAGCGCTCCACCGGGTGGTGGCGGGGCGACGGCCGGAGGTACTGCGTGATGGTGATCAGCTCGCAGCCCGCCTCGTGAAGGTCCCGCAGCGCCTGGGAGACCTCCTCACGCGTCTCGCCCATGCCGAGGATCAGGTTGGACTTGGTGACCAGCCCGGCCGCACGGGCCTCGGTGATGACCCGCAGGGAGCGGTCGTACCGGAACGCCGGCCGGATCCGCTTGAAGATCCGCGGCACGGTCTCGACGTTGTGGGCCAGCACCTCCGGCCTGGAGCTGAAGACCTCCGCGAGCAGTTCCGGCACCGCGTTGAAGTCCGGGATCAGCAGTTCCACGCCGCACCCCGGCACGGCCGCGTGGATCTGGCGGACCGTCTCGGCGTACAGCCACGCGCCCTGGTCGGGGAGGTCGTCGCGCGCGACGCCGGTGACCGTCGCGTAGCGCAGCCCCATGGACGTCACCGATTCGGCCACCCGGCGCGGTTCGTCCGGGTCGTAGTCGGCGGGCTTGCCCGTGTCGATCTGGCAGAAGTCGCACCGGCGGGTGCACTGGTCGCCGCCGATGAGGAAGGTCGCCTCGCGGTCTTCCCAGCATTCGTAGATGTTGGGGCAGCCGGCCTCCTGGCACACCGTGTGCAGACCCTCGTCGCGGACGAGTTTGGTCAGCTCCCGGTACTGCGGCCCCGTCCGCAAGCGCGTCCTGATCCACGGAGGCTTGCGCTCGATCGGTGTCTGGCTGTTGCGAACCTCAAGCCTGAGCAGCTTGCGTCCTTCTGGGGTTACCGTGGTCACGCCCTCTAGCGTACGTCTCGTACATCGGTGACCCACCATCCGGTCATCCCGCCTCATCTCGGGAGATCACAGGACAGGGTCGACAAGGCTGCGCGGAGGTAACGATCAGGGAGATCGGGCCACTTGACGCAGGCCGATTCGGGTGTTTCCACCGTCCGTAGCTAGGGATCTCTCTAGGGTGACTCCCTGTTGCCTTGCTTGAGTCGTATGCAGGAGGAAGTCCCGTGGGTCTGGCGATGTCGTACCTCAGGCTGCCGCCGTCGCTCGAGGGCGAGCCCGACCCGGGTCGTATCGCCCGCCTGGTCTTCGGCGCCGCCGACTGGCGCCGCCGGCATCACCCCGGCCAGATGTTCGACGTGGGCGGTGCGTGGCAGGGCCTGCACTATCTGCTGACCGGTGACGCCTGGGACGGGCGGCCGCCCGAGGCCGACGCCGTGTGCGGGGGCCGGTTGCTGACCGAGGACGGCGCCGCGGAACTCGGCATGGACGTGATCTATCTCGCTCCAGACCGGGTGAAGGCCGCGGCCGATCACCTGGCGAGCACGCCGTTCGACCGGATCGCCGGTCGTTACGACCTGTCCCGCATGGCGGCCGCCGATGTGCAGGACGCCGTCCACTGGGCCCGCCGGCCGCCGCAGGAGGCGAGGGACCGGTACCTGCGGCCCGCGTACGAGGGCCTCACGCGCTTCTACCTGGCCGCAGCCGGCGACGGCCAGGCGATCTACAAGGTGATGAACTGATCGGAGGCCGCCCGCCCGCCAGGGGCGGACGGGACGGCCGGAACCCGATGGTCAGCTGATCTGTGCCGTCGTGCGATGGAAGGTCTCGGCCGCGCCGAAGACCTCCGCGAGATGTCGTTCGGCCAGCGGCAGCGTCTCGGCGACCGTCACCGGGCGGCCGAGCTCCAGGCTCAGCGACGTCACCCCGGCGTCCCGGATGCCGCACGGCACGATGCGGTCGAACCATGACATGTCGGCGTCACAGTTGATCTCGAAGCCATGCATGGTCACGCCCCGCGAGACCCTGATGCCGATCGCGGCGACCTTGCGATCGGGCACTCCGGGCACCCAGACGCCGCTGCGGCCCTCGACCCGCTTGGTCTCGAGACCCAGATCGGCACAGATCCGGATGAGGACCTCTTCGAGCGTCCGCACGTACGCGACGACATCGACCGGATCCGGCAGCAGGACGATCGGATAACCGACCAGCTGCCCGGGCCCGTGCCACGTGATCTTCCCGCCGCGATCGATGTCGATCACCGGGGCGCCGGGGTCGCCGATCGGGCGATCGGCGGGCGCGGTGCGCTTGCCGGCCGTGTAGACCGGAGGGTGCTCCAGCAACAGCACCGTGTCGGGGATCTCATCGGCGGCGCGCCGCTCGTGCGTACGCCGCTGCAGGTCCCAGCCGCGCTCGTACGGAACCGCGTGCTCCCCGAAGCCCGCGTGCACGAAGACCAGCTCACGCGCGTCCGTAGGTCTGCTCAGCCTGCTCCGCTCGTTCGGCGGGTGCTGTGTGTCGTCGGTGCTCTGCGTTGCCTGGCGAACGTCGCGCGTGCTCTTTGGTTCGCTCCGCTCGTTCGGCGGGTGCTGTGTGTCGTCGGTGCTCTGTGTTGCCTCACGAACGTCGCTCACTGCACCAGCTTATGTCTCACGGGCCGGTGAGCAGCCGGGGCTCGATCACGGTCTCCTTGGCGGCCCCCGAACCATCGGGCTCGACGAGATGGGCCGCGGCGCCCTTGCGGTACGACACCGCCTGCACGAACTCGGTGCCGACGTAGTGGAGCGCCACCGACTCGTCGGCTGCGTACCCCCTCGGCAGCGTGCCTTCGCCGACGAGCCGCTGCAGCAGCGGGCGCCGCTGCGGATCGCTGTCATAGTGCACGCCGCAGGAGTACGGCAGGAACCCGAGGCCGTCGGTCAGCGCCCGCAGTTGCGGCCCGTAGGAGTCGGTGTTGCCGCCGACGTGCCAGCACAGGGCGCCCGCGCTCTGCCCGGCGAACACCACGCCCGCCTCCCACGCCTCCTGGAAGATCTCGTCCAGGCCGTGCACCCGCCACAGCGCGAGGAGGTTCGCCACGCTGCCGCCGAAGACGTACACGAGATCCTGGCTCAGCAGATGCGCTCGCATGTCGGCGACATTGGGCATGGGGAACAGCGCGAGGTGGCTGATGTCGGCATCGAGCTGGGAGAAGCCCTCGTACGCGCGCGCGATCTTGTCGGCGCCGTCGCCCAGGGCGGTCGCGAGGAAGCACACCCGTGGCCGGTCCACGCCGGTCAGGTCCACGGCGTACCGCAGCAGTGGGCTCGGCGTCAGCCCGCACCGGTCGTTCGGCATGAAAGTGCCCCCGCCGATGGCGAGGATGTGCGGCTGTCCGTCAGTGCTCATTGCTCATTGCTCGCTCTCGATCTGATGCCGATTACTGGTCACCGTAGGGGCGCGCGGACGACTTCCGACCACGACTTTGACGGTTCTTGGGACGGACCAGGCCGCCGGCTTCCCGAGCGCCCGATCGGCTCATGGGGTTCGCAGCCATTCTCGGACGCCTCCCTTCCGGCACAGGTGCGCCGCGGAGCCGTGCCGGAACCACCGCGATGCGATCACTCGTCCGTTCGGGAGGATATGCGGGTCGGGGCCGTCGCCGGAAACGAAACCGGCGGCGATCAGCGACCGCTGCGAGGCGATGTTGGTCTGCTCGGTTCCGGCCGCGACCTCCACGATTCCCAGATGCTCATGGGCGAGACGTACGGCGGCCTGGAACAGCGCGGCGCCGAGGCCCCGGCCGCGAAAATCCGGTGCCAGCCATCCGCCCATCTCGTAACGCTCCCGGTCCTGCGCGAGATTGATCCCGACCATGCCGAGGAGCCGCCCGCTGCCGGGGTCGAGCGCGGCGAAGAAGCCATGGGAGCCCGCCTTCCCGCGGCCGGCCGCCCGGTCCTCGCGCGGAATCGTCTCGAGGCACTGTGCGCGCACCGGCGCGGGACAGATCTGCTCCGGCCGCCACCCCAGCCAGTACTGGGCCTCGGGATCGGATGCGGCGGCGTGCCCCACCACCATGTCCTCGATCCCGGCGGTACGGAGCAGTATCGGTCCCTGCTGGAGGCGATGCCTGCGACGGCCGCAGCGGCCGCTGTCGCCGCTGTCGCTCATCCGGGCCGTAGGCCCGATGCCATGACCGAATCGATGTCGGGACGCTCGAACGGGAAGCCGCATTCGATGAGCCGCCGGGGGATGATCCGCTGGCTGATCAGTAGCGCCTCATCGGCGAAACCGCCCAGCGCCGCCCTGAGCGCGAACGGCGGCGCGACGAACAACGTGGGCCGGTGCACCGCACGGCCGATCGCCTTGGTGAACTCGGCGTTCGTCACCGGCTCCGGCGCGGTGACGTTCACCGGTCCCGTGAGGTCGTCGCGCTCGATGAGCAGGCGCAACGCCGCGATCTCATCAGGCAGCGAGATCCAGCTCATCCACTGCCGCCCGCTGCCGAGCCGCCCCCCGAGCCCGAGCTTGAAGAGCGGCAGGACCCTGCCCAGGATGCCGCCCTGCGGAGTCAGAACGGCTCCGCCACGGGGATGCACGACCCGGATGCCGGCCTGGGCGGCGGGCTCGGCCGCAGCCTCCCAGTCGCGGACCATCTCGGCGAGGAAGCCCGAGCCCATCGGCGCGGACTCGTCGGCGTCCTGGCCCGCGGTGTCGCCGTAGAAACCTATCGCCGATCCGGACACCAGGACCGGCGGCGGCCGCTTCAGCCCGGCGAGAGCCTCGGCGAGCGTTCGGGTGCCCACGACCCTGCTGTCGCGCGCCTTGGCCTTGTACGACGCGGTCCAGCGCCGATCGCCGATGCCGGCACCGGCCAGGTGCACGACGGCGTCCAGGTCCTCCAGGGCCGCCGTGTCGACGTCCCCGTACGGGTCCCACCGGGCCTCATCGGGCCCCTCAGGCTCTCTGCGGACAAGGCGCATCACGCCGTGGCCGTCGTCGCGCAGCGCGCGTACCAGCGCCGCGCCGATGAGTCCTGTGGAGCCGCTGACCGCGATCCTCATAAGTCTCAGCCTAATCGCGTGTCGCCGGACTAGCGGGTCCACCCGTTGTGCGGCGTGGCCTTGAGGTATTCCTCGGCGGGGCGCTCGACCGGCCGGCCGGCGTATTGCGTCGAGAGGACGACCGACGAGCGCAGCTCACCGTGGCTGCCGAGCCGTTCCAGCAGTCCTTCGAAGTGTTCCAGCGACACCGCTCGGACCTTGACCATCGAGCAGTGGCCACCGCTGAGCTTGTGGATCTCGATGACCTCGGGGTAGTCGCCGGCGGTTCCGGTCTTCAACAGGCACCTGCCGGG
>NZ_JABVEB010000158.1 GCF_014323665.1 Actinomadura sp. HBU206391
GTCGGTGGGCACGCGGTACGGGATGCGCGCGTCGCGGATCTTGCCCTTGGCCCGGGCCAGCCGCTGCGCCATGGTCGGCTCGGCCACCAGGAAGGCGCGGGCGATCTCGGCGGTGGTGAGCCCGCCGAGGAGCCGCAGCGTCAGCGCGACCTGCGCCGCCCTGGCGAGCGCGGGGTGGCAGCAGGTGAAGATCAGACGTAGCCGGTCGTCGCGCACAGGGCCCTCCTCGGCGGGTTCGCCGGGCGCGTGCAGCCGGACCGCCTGGGCGTGCCGATCCTCGCGGGACGCCTCCCTGCGGAGGCGGTCGATCGCCTTGTTGCGGGCGGTGGTGATGATCCACCCGGCCGGGCTCGGGGGCGGACCGGCCGACGGCCACCGTCTCAGCGCCGTGGTGAAGGCGTCCTGCACCGCCTCCTCGGCGACGTCGATGTCGCCGAAGGCGCGAACCAGGACGGCGACCGCGCGACCGTACTCCTCACGGAACACGCGCTCTATCGGCGGAGCGGACCCCTCGCCCGGCATGCCGGGCGTCACCCTCAAGATCCGTACTCCAGCGGTCTGACCTCGATCGGGAGGGTGATCGCCTGGGCGAGTTTACGGCCCCATTCGAGCGCGGCGTCGAGATCGGCCGCCTGGATGACCGTGAACCCGCCGATGTGCTCCTTGCCCTCGATGTACGGGCCGTCGGACATGAGCACCTCGTCGTCCTTCAGTCGCACCACCGTCGCCGTGCTCGGCGGGTACAGGCCCCCGGAGAACACCCAGGCGCCGGCCGCCCTCAGATCCGCGTTGACGGCCTCGAGATCCCGCATGATCGGATCCAGGACCTCGAGTGGCGGCGCGTCCCCGTCGGGCTGGTAGATGCTGAGCAGGTACTGCTTCATGACGTCCTCCGCGACGAGGCTACCGCCGGCCCCGTGCCGGCCTGTTCACTCTCTACACGAACGGCGAACGGCCGGATCGACAGGACCGCCTGTGCCGGTTCGAAGGGCCGGTTCGGGAGGGCCGGTAACGAGAAGATCGGTACGGGAAGCGGGATTCGAACCCGCACGAGCCTTCCGGCTCCCCGGGGTTTGGGCCCGGTGCGTCTGCATTCCGCCATTCCCGCTTGCGTGCCCCTACCAGGAGTCGAACCTGGTGCCTCCCGCTCCGCAAGCGGGCGCTCTGTCCGGTGAGCTACAGAGGCTCATGGCGTCGACATCATGGCGTGTCGGCGAAGTGGACCAACCGGGATTCGAACCCGGAATTCCTGTGTGCAAGACAGGTGTGATGCCGTTATCACCATCGGCCCAGGGAATGCCTGTCGCGGGCGCCCGGAAAGGCGGTCCCCACAGGCTCTGCCGACCACGGATCCCGTCCGCGGGTGCGGATCGAGTGGACCGGCGCCCGGGACGGACTCGCCCCGGTGCCGGGGCCGACAGCTCTCGCGGCCAAGAGCGACAGGTGCTCCCGGCTCGATGTGCCCCACTGTGAAGTTGTCAAAGCGCAGAGGTTCTCAACGCGAACGCATGGGCGGCAGGATTCGAACCTGCTTCTCGCCGGTTTTGGAGACCGGCCGCCTATCCGATTGGCTCACCCACATGTGAAAGGCCGCCCCGGGACGTCTCCCTGGGGCGGCCTCTGGTCAGTACCTGACGGTTCCTATCCAGAGGCGCCTTCGCCGGCGAAACGACCACGACGCGAGCGCCAGAATGCGCGCCCCGAGGTGATGGCGGTCAATCGACTCACGGTCGCGATCCCTTCTGTGTCGTCATTCGATCGGCTCTGCGAATAGAGTGCGGTATGCCGCCGCGTGCGGTCAACCGCTTTATTTCTCCGGCGGAGCCGTACCGGCGAGACCGCCGTCCACCGAGAGATCCGCCCACTGTTCGAGGAGAGCGATGACCTTCGCGATCGACCCGGTCGACCCCGTCGATCTGCCCGATTCGTCACCGGCCTACGCCCACGGCGCCCTGGTCCGCGGCGCGCAGCGGACGCTCTACGTCAGTGGTCAGCCGCCGTGGGTCAAGGACGGCGACGTTCCGGCTGATTTCGACGGGCAATGCCGTCTGGCCTGGGAGAACGTGAAGTCCGTACTCGCATCGGCGGGCATGACGGTCGGCAACCTCGCCAAGGTGACCGTCTACCTGTCCGGACGGCAGCACCGGGCGGCCAACTCCCGGATCCGTCACGAGGTGCTCGGCGACCACCGTCCCGCGATCACGATCATCATCACCGGCATCTACGACGAGGCGTGGCTGCTGGAGATCGAAGCCGTCGCCGTCGCACCCGGTCCGGCGGAGTAGGCAGGGCGGGCCGGCAGGAACGAGACGGCAGGAACGAGACGGCGGGAACGGGCGAAATGCGGCCATCTGGGGCCGAATGACAGAATCCAGAGTCATGACGATCACCTTCCGGCGTGCCCGGCGCGATGACGTACCCGCCATCATCGGCCTGCTCGCCGACGACGTGCTGGGTGCGGGCCGCGAGACGATCGGCGCCGACGGAGAACTCGACCAGGCCTACTGGGCCGCCTTCGACGCGGTCGACGCCGATCCCAACCAGCTGCTCGTGGTGGCCGACGGCGACGGTGAGGTGGCCGGCACGCTTCAGTTGAGCTTCATCCCCGGCCTGTCACGTGGCGGCGCTTGGCGCGCGCAGATCGAGGCGGTGCGGGTCTCGCCCCGCCGCCGCGGCTCCGGCATCGGCGGCGAGATGATCGGCTACGCCATCGGCGAGGCGCGCCGCCGGGGCTGCGTCATCGTCCAGCTCACGACCGATCGCCGGCGCACCCAGGCGCACGCGTTCTACGAGCGCCTCGGGTTCGAGTCGACACATGTCGGCATGAAGCTTGCGCTCGGCCCCGACGGGTCCTGACGCCGGCCCATCGCGACCTGGCCGTCGGGATTGAAACGTGTTCTAGTTTCTGTCTAGGCTGACGGCAGTCGAGCGCCGGAGGCCGAGATGATCCTGGATCGTTTCCGGGTCGAGGACCGGGTGGCGGTGGTCACCGGAGCGGGCCGCGGCATCGGCGCGGCGACCGCCATCGCCCTCGCCGAGGCGGGGGCCGACCTGGTGATCTCCGCCCGCACCGAAGAGCAGCTGCGTAAGGTCGCCGACGAGATCGAGGCCCGGGGCCGGCGCGCCCTGGTGGTGCCGGCGGATCTGAGCGACCTGGACGCCGCCGCCGCGCTGGCGGACACCGCGGCCGAGGCGTTCGGCCGGATCGACGTGGTCGTCAACAACGTGGGTGGCGCCATGCCGCGCGCCTTCATGGACACCAAGCCCCGGCATCTCGGCAACGTGTTCCAGTTCAACGTGGGCATCGCGCACGCGCTCACCCGCGCCGCCGTGCCGCACCTGCTCGAGACCCGCGGCGCGGTCGTGAACATCTCGTCGGTGATGGGCCGCATCACCGGCCGCGGATACCTCGCGTACGGGACGGCCAAGGCGGCGCTGGCGCACTACACGCGGCTGGCCGCGATGGACCTGGCGCCGAAGGTGCGGGTCAACGCGATCGCGGTCGGCTCGGTGGCCACGTCGGCCCTCGACATCGTCATGGCCAGCGACGACCTGCGCACCAGGATGGAGCAGAGCACCCCGCTCGGCCGGATCGGCGCCCCCGAGGAGATCGCCGCAACCGTGCTGTACCTCGCGTCCCCCGCGGGCGCGTTCGTCACCGGAGCCGTGCTGCAGGTCGACGGCGGCACCGACCGCCCCGCCCTTGACCTGGGCCTGCCCGACCTGTGAGGCGCGCACCGGCCCACCCCGGTGCGACGAGCGTGAGGTGAACAGGAGCGTCATGACCTACCGTGTCGTGCAATGGGGGACCGGCAACGTCGGCCGCAACGCCCTGGCGGGCATCGACGCCCGGCCCGACCTGGAGCTGGTCGGCGTGTGGGTGTCCAACCCCGCCAAGGTCGGCAGGGACGCGGGCGACCTCGCCGGTCTCGGCCGCCCCCTGGGCGTCACGGCGACCGGCGATCCCGGCGCGGCCCTCGCGCTGCGGCCGGACTGCGTCGTCTACGCCTCGATGGCCGACGTCCGGCTGAACGAGGCGCTCGGCGACCTCGCCCGCATCCTCCGGTCGGGCGCCAACGTGGTCGCCAGCGGACCGGTCTTCCTGCAGTACCCGGACGGCGTGATCCCACCGGAGATGTCCGACCCGCTCAGGGCGGCGGCTCGCGAGGGCGGCGCCTCCCTGTTCGTCAACGGCATCGACCCGGGCTTCGCCAACGACTGGCTGCCCCTGGCCCTCACCGGCATCAGCGAGCGCATCGACGAGGTCCGCTGCCTGGAGATCCTCGACTACAGCACCTACGACCAGGCGACGGTACTGTTCGACGTCATGGGATTCGGGCGGCCGCTGGACGAGGTTCCGATGCTGCTCCATCCCGGTGTGCTGTCGATGGCATGGGGGAGTGTCGTACGGCAGATCGCGGCGGGCCTCGACGTCCGGCTGGACGGTGTCGAGGAGTGGCACGCCCGGCTTCCCGCCCCTGAGACCTTCGAGATCGACTCGGGTTCGATCGAGAAGGGCACCGCCGCGGCACTGCGGTTCGAGGTGCGCGGGATGTTCGGCGGACGCGCCGCCATCGTCCTGGAGCACGTCACGCGCCTGCGTGACGATCTCGCCCCCGACTGGCCGCAACCGGCGGGAGCCGGCTGCTACCGCGTGGAGGTCAGGGGGGAGCCGAACTACACCCTTGATCTGCGGCTCCTCGGCACGGACGGCGACCACAACACCGCCGGGCTCAAGGCCACCGCGATGCGCCTGGTCAACGCCGTCCCCGCGGTGGTGGACGCACCGCCGGGGCTGCTCACCGCGCTCGACCTGCCGCTCGTCACCGGCCGCGGGCTGCTCCGCTGAACGGCCGGGACACCGGTCCGGTCACGGCGGTGTGGTATGTCGCGTACGGGTCCAACCTCGACGCCGGCCGGTTCGCGTGTTACCTGACCGGGGGCCGGCCGCCCGGTGCCGCAAGGGACTACGGAGGCTGCCGCGACCGCCTCCCGCCGCGCGCCGACCGGCCGGTGCTGCTGCCCGGCGGGATCTACTTCGCGCTCACCTCGCGGGTGTGGGGCGGCGGCATGGCCTTCTACGATCCCGACCTGCCGGGCGAGACCGCCGCCCGCGCCTACCTGCTGTCCCGTTCACAGTTCGCCGATGTGCTCGCCCAGGAGATGCACCGTGAGGTGGGCACGGACCTCGACCTTTCCGAGGTACTCGCCACCGGCCGCCAGCGGGTCGGCGCGGGGCGCTACGAGACCATCGTCAAGGTCGGCGAGGCCGGCGGCCGTCCGATGCTCAGTTTCACCGCGCCGCACGGTGCGGCGAGGGCCGAGCTGAACGCTCCGTCGGTCGCCTACCTCTCGGTGCTGGGGCGCGGCCTGCGGGAGTCGCACGGGTGGAGCGCCGAGCGGACGGCCGCCTACCTCAGCACTCGCCCCGGAGCCTCCGGCCGCTGGTCCGCAGGAACAGTGGCCGCGCTGCTGACCGGTTCGCCCGTGCCCTCACCCCGCAGGACGCCGGGCGCCCGGCTGGAGCCGACCTGACGAACCGCTCGGCCCCTGCCTCCGAACCCACCCCCCGCCCACAGCAGCAACACCCAGAACATCCCCACGCCCGCAAACGGATATCCCGACGCCCGCAAGGCGGATTCCCTACAGCGCCATGCGACGGACCGACCTACCAGGCGCCCCAGGCGCGGACAAGTGCATGATCACGGCAGACGAACCTCTGTCGTGATCATGCACTTGTTCGGTGGAGGTGTCGGCGGGGCTGGCGGTGAAGTGGCGGTCGCCGGTGGTCTCGGATCCGCCATGGGGCCGGGGCGAGTTGGCGGTCGGGGCGCGGGCGCTCTAGTTTGCGTATGTGAAGATCGGTGAGGTGGTCGAGGACTTCGAGCTGCTCGACGAGGAAGGCCGGGCGCGCACGCTGAGCGGGCTTCTGGCGGACGGGCCGGTGGTGCTGTTCTTCTACCCGGCGGCGCTGTCACGCGGCTGCACGGTGGAGAGCTGTCACTTCCGTGATCTCGCCGGAGAGTTCAAGGCGCTGGGCGCCCAGCCCGTCGGGATCAGCGGCGACCAGGTGAGCAAGCAGAAGCGGTTCGCCGATGAGCACGGTCTCGGCTATCCGCTGCTGTCGGACGCCGACGGCACGGTGGCCGAGAGGTTCGGCGTCAGGCGCGGTTTCGCGCTTGCGCCGACCAAGCGGCAGACGTTCGTCATCGGCACCGACCGCGCCGTCATCGAGGTCGTCCGGAGCGAGATCCGCATGGCCGTGCACGCCGACCGCGCCCTCGAGGCGCTCCGCCGGCACGGCTCCGCCGCGGGATAGACCGGCGGGACGGACGGGCCCGACGGACGCGCCGAGCCTGCGGGGCGGACCGGGCCGGCGGTCAGCCGAGGCCCTCACGGTGCGCGATCGCCGCCGCCTGCGTGCGGCTGGTGACGTCGAGCTTGGCGAGGATGTTGGAGACGTGCACGCTGGCCGTCTTGGGGGAGATGAACAGCGCCGCGGCGATGTCGCGGTTGTTGTCGCCCTCGGCGACGAGCCTGAGCACCTCGCGTTCGCGGCTGGTCAGGGCCGCCAGCGGACCCGCGGCCTCGGCCCGCTCGGCCGTGCCGAACCGGGCCCGGTGGCCCAGGTCGCGCAGAGCCTTGCGCAGCGGCAGCGCGGCGAGCCGGTCGGCCTCCGCCGTGGCCTGCCGCCACTCGCCCTCGGCCTCGTCACGCCGTCCGTGTTCGAGCAGCGCCCCGGCCAGCCGCAACCGGGATCGCGCCACCTCGTAGGGAAAGCCGTAGTCGAAGGCCTCCACGACCCCGGCCCACAGCTTCGGGTCGTCGTCGCCGCGGGCGCGGTGCCATTCGGCCTCGACCCGTGCCAGCCAGGCCCGGCCTTCGCAGCCCAGCCACAGGCGCGGGCCGCTCGCGATGTTCGCCGCCGCCCAGCGCGCCCGCTCGGCGAGGTCTCCGGCGGCCCGCAGCGCGGCCGCCTCGGTCGCGCCGTCACCGGCCGACCGGGCCCGTAGCGCCCGTTCCGCGTGGACCCGCAGCCCGGTGGCGGCCAGCCGGATGATGCCCGCGTCGTTCGGCACCATTCTCTTGAGCACGGCGTTGATGTGATCGAGCGCGGTCTGCTCGTCGCCCTCGGCGAGGGCCAGCTCGGCGGCCAGGCCACGGGCGATGTAGGCGACGAGGTCGTCCTCACCCCAGAACGGCCGCAGCCACGACAGCCGTTCTCGGGCGGTGGCGCTGCCCCGCGCAACCTCGATGAACAGCGCGTAGGCCGACACCTGGGCCTCGGCCGGGGTGCCGACCCGGAGGGGGAAGCTGTCGGACAGCGCCTCGGCCCGGTCCCAGTCGCCGGCCGTGTAGTGCACGAGGTACTGCAGGAAGCGCAGGTCGATGCCGTAGACGCTCCAGGCCAGCCCGGAGTCGACCGCCAGCCGCACGCCGCTGTCGGTGGTGCGGGCGGCGGCGGCGAGCTCGGCCCGGTCGTACTCGGCCCTCGCGCAGTGGTAGTAGGCGCGCAGGGCCACGTTGAGATCACCGGCCCGGCCGGCCGCCGAGCGCGCCACGGTGAACAGCCGCTCGGCACGCGCGAGGTCGCCGCCGATCTCGGTATGGAGGCCGATGCTGACCAGGGCGCCGGCCTCGGCGTCCGCGGTGCCGGTCGCCCGCGCGATCGTGATGGCCTCCTCGGCCAGCGCCGGGATCTCCTCGTGCCTCGCGGTGAGCAGCACGGTACGGGTGTAGGTGGTGAGCGCCCGCGCGCGAGCCGGGCTCGGCGTGTCCGCGGGCAGCATCTCGATGATCTCGCGCGCCGTCTCGGCCGCCTGTTCGTCCTCGTTGCAGTCGGACAGGTAGTAGGCGAACCGCTCCGACACCTCGGCGTAGAGCGTCAGGTCGGTGGCCGGGTCGAGCGATTCCCGTAGCCGCCGAAGCTGCGTCACCGCGCGGCGGGTGTCGCCGCTGTAGGAGGCCGCCGCCGCGGTGCGCAGGGCCAGATGCGGGCGGTCCATCCCGGCGCGGCGCTCGGGCTCGGTCACCACGTCCCACAGTGACAGTGCCTGATCGAAGTGCTGATGCGCCTCTGCGGGCGCCGCGAGACGCTCGGCCTCGCGGCCCGCCTCGACCGACGCGGTGAACGCGCCGTCCATGTCGTGGCTGGCCAGGTTGTGGTAGGCCAGCTCGGCGGCCGGCCGGGCCCGGCGGACGGGCCGGGGCCCGGTCAGCAGGCCCGCGAACGCGGCGTGCAGGCGGGTGCGTTCGCCGGGCAGCAGATCGCCGTACACCGCCTCGCGCAGGAGGGCGTGCCGGAACACGTAACCACCGCCGTCGGGCACCAGCAACTGGTGGGACACGACCTCGCGCAGCGCCTGCTCGTAGGGCTCCTCTTCGAGCCCGGACACCTCGCGCACGAGGTCGTCGTCGACCCGCCGGCCGCCCACCGCCGCGATCCGGACGACCCGCTGGGCGGTCTCGGGCAGGCGTTCCACCCTCGACAGCAGCAGGTCGGCGAGGCCCGTGGGCAGCTCGTCGCCGGTGCACGCCGCCGCCAGCAGCTCTTCGGCGTAGAAGGCGTTGCCCTCGGCCCGCTGGATGACCCGGTCGAACACTTCCGCCGTCGGACGCCCGCCGCCGTCGCTCTCCAGCGAGGTCAGGTAGGCCGCCATCTCGGTCGCGCGCAACGGCCCGAGATCGGCGCCGACCACGTTGGGCAGCCGGAGCAGCTCGGCGATGGCCGAGCGCATCGGGTGCCGCCGGGGCAGGTCGTCGGTGCGGTAGGTGCCGACGAGGCAGACCCGTTCGCGCTGCAGCACCCGGCTGAGGAAGGTCAGCAGATCGCGGGTCGAACGGTCGGCCCAGTGCAGGTCCTCGAAGACGAGCAGGACCGGCTCGTTGTCGGACAGCTCGCCCAGAAGCCCGAGTGCCGCCCCGAACAGCTGCTGCTGCGCGACCTCGGAACCGCCCGGATCGGCCCGATCGGCGTCGCCGTCCGGCAGCAGCCGGCTGAGGACCGGACGGGCGCGCAGCGCCTCGAGCAGGAACGACGCGGTCTCGGGAGCACGGGACGCGCCCCAGAGCGCGTCGGCCAGCGGCAGGTACGGCATGCTCTCGCCGAGCTCGGCGCACTGGCCGATCAGCACGGTGTGGCCGCGGGAGCGGGCCACCTCGGCCAGCTCGCCCACCAGGCGCGTCTTTCCGACGCCGGCGTCGCCGCTGACGAGCACCACCCCGGCCTGACCTGACGCGGCCTTGTCGAGCGCCCGCACCAGCAGTCCCAGCTCGGTGGCCCGGCCGATCAACCCACCGCTCGCATAGTGTTCGGGCACAAAGCCGAGTATCCCACCGGCTCCGGCCGGATGGGCCGGGTCAGTCGCCGTTGCGAAGATCGGCGGGTCGGTCGGGGGAGTAGCGGATGTCGTCGAACGCCACGCTGCACCCGTCGCCGGTGGGCGACTGGGCGATGAAGCCGACCTCCATCCGCGACGCGTCGTCGTGGGCGAACAGGCGGACCAGCCGCCAGTGGTTCCCGTCCGTGGAGGCGTGGAAGGCGAACGTCCCGCCGAACCGCGAGATCCGCAGCCACACCTGATCGCCGTCCACGGTGAAGGCGTTGCAGTCGTCGGAGACGTCGCGGGTCACGACCGACACGATCGTGGCCTCACCCTGCGGAGAGCGTTCGAGGCAGAGCTTCGCCCAGGCGCGCGGACCCGCCCAGAGCACCAGCACCCCGGCGTCGAAGGTGGCCGCGAGGTCGGCCCGTACCCGGGCGCTGAGCGTGAAATCGCCCCGCAGCGGGGCCACGAGGGCGGGCGCCGTGACGGTCTTGGTGCGGGTCTCGGGATCGACGAAGAGGTCGGTATGCGGGCCGGCGGCGATGGTGAGCTCTCCCTCGGAGACGCTCCAGTCCGTGGGGCTGAGCAGCCACCGCATCGGCACGGGCACAGGGCTGAGGTCGATCGGCTCTTCCATGGCCCTCCTCGACGATGATCGCTCCATCGGCTCGATTCTGCTGCACTTCGCCGCTGCCGTCGAGGCCCAGGTGGTCCCGGCCGGCCATCGGCCCGGCACTGCGCGAAGCGGTCGGAGATGTGCGCGGTCGGAGCGGTCGGAGATCCGCTTCATGATCACCGATCGGCGAAGACGGGGAGCACGACGGCCGACGGCCTGTCCGGGTCGTGGAAGATCTCCTGATGTGCGGTGACCATGAGGGCGGCCGTGCCGAGCGCCGCGTCGGTGCCGGGATTGCGGGCCACCCGGGGATAGGCGCCGCTGCAGACCTGGAGCCGCACCCGGTGTCCGGCGCGGAAGCGGTGCGCGGCCGGCCACAGTTCCACGCCGACCCGCCGCACGCCGTCGCCGTCCGGTTCGGGCGCGCCGGGCGTCAGGCGTCGCATGCCCTCGCACAGATTGAGCGACTCGCCGCTCGGCCCGACATCGCACAGCCGTACGACGACGTCGGTGTGCAGGCGGTCGGACCGTACGTACAGCACCGCGCCGACCGGGCCGATGATCTCCAGGTCCTCGTCCAGGACCGGGCCCGTGAAGGTCAGCACATCGTGGCGGCTCTCGAGCTTGCGCTGGTCGGCCGGCTTGCCGTTGCCGAGGATCGAGGGGCCGGAGATGCACGGCGTCGGGTGCGCGGGGTCGTAGCGGTAGGTGTCGGGAGCCGACTCGGGCGGGTCCAATGGCGCGAGCCCGCCGTCCGGCTGGAGCCGCCAGCGCTCCTCGTGGACGCCCGGCACCGGCCAGTCGGAGAACTCGCGCCACTCCTCGGCCCCTGTGACGTACAGCCGGACGGGGTTGTCCCGCAGCTCCGACGGATCGCCCGCCAGGTGCGCGCGGAACCAGGGGAGCGCCTCGCCGACCGCCGCGCGCATGATCCGGCCGTCGGAGTGGAACCACGGGCCGATCGTGAGGTACGGCCGCTGGCCGGCCGCGCGCAGCGCCGCGTAGTCCTTGAGCTGCCACGGGAGGAAGACGTCGTACCAGCCGCCCATCATGGTGACCGGCGCGTCGACCCTCGCCACCGTGGCGCTGAAGTCGCGCTTGGTCCAGAACGGCGTCTCCGGTCCGTTCTCCAGCACGTCCTGGAAGAACCTGCTCTGCGCCCCGGTGGCGAGTGCGTCGAGCTCGGCCAGCGGGCGACCCGACAGCGCGGCCCGCCGGGCCCGGCGCGGCGAGACGAACGCCGCGGTCAACCCCGAGAGCGGATGCTTCATGCGCGTGGTCAGGTCGACCCACGACAGCGTGGACTCGAGGGCGAAACCACCCCCGTAGTACATCGCGTCGCGGAACTGCGAGGCGGTCACCTGGGTGGCCATCGCCTTCAGCTCGGGCCCGGCGTCGGCGGCGATAGCCCACTGGGCGAAGCCGAGATAGCTGGGGCCGTACATGGCGAACGTCCCGTCGAACCACGGCTGTGCCCGCAGCCAGTCCACGGTGGCGAGGCCGTCGTCGCGTTCGTCTCCGAGCGGGTCGAACACTCCGCCGGAGCCGAACCCTCCGCGAACGCTCTGGACGACGGCCTGGAAGCCGTGCTCGGCGAAGACGTAGCCGCACATCATCCCGAACGGTCCCCGCCGGCCGTACGGCGACCGGACCAGGACCGTCGGGGAGCGCTCCAGGCCGACCGGCATGTAATGGTCGGTGAGCAGTGCGACGCCCTCCTCGACCGGGACGGCGAGGTCGCGCCGCACGGCGACGTGGTGGGATCCGCGAGGCAACCGCAGTGCGGCCGCCCCTATCCGCCGAGCCAACCCCAAAGGCTCCATACTCCCGATGTTAACTGGAGAGTAATGAGGTCGCGGATTGCGAAGCCCGCGTGTTTGATATCATTTGTGCTCTTCGATCCCACGAGTCGCACCTGGCTGATCGGCACCTCTGACACCTCATATTTCCTGCGTCTCGGACTCAGAGGACGTGCTGACGCAGGTCTACTGGGGTCCGCCGATCACGCTGGAGCAGGCCGTCAGCGTGCCCGGGTGGAGCGCGGGCGATCGAATGGCGCCACGTCGACCACACGATCCACGACGGCGAGCTGACGATCAGGTTCGCCGACCGGCACTATCCCTGGAGATCTCGCTGACCGCAGCCGGGCTCCGGAGGGCGGGGACCCGGAGCCCGGCTGATCGAACGGGAGTACCGGTCAGAAGACGCTGACGCCGTAGACGCCCAGCGGCTCGGTCACCGGCTGGAAGAAGGTGGTGCCACCACTGGTGCAGTTGCCGCTGCCGCCCGAGGTGAGACCGAGTGCGGTCGTACCGGAGAACAGGGAACCGCCGCTGTCGCCCGGCTGGGCGCAGACGGTGGTCCTGATCAGGCCCGACACCGTGCCGCTGCCGGAGTAGGTCACGGTCTGGTTGAGCGCCGTCACCGTGCCGCTCCGTACGCCGGTGGTGCTGCCGCTACGCCGCACGGACTGCCCGACGGCGGGGGTGGCCGCCGAGGTGATGTCCTGGTAGCCGCCGTACAGGTAGACCGACCCTTCCTTGGCGATGGTGGTGTTGGTGTAGCGGACGATGCCGTAGTCGTTGCCCGGGAAGCTGGTGCCGGCCCGGGTGCCGAGTGTCGTGCTGCCGTTGGTCCACGTTGTTCCGATGTTGGTGCAGTGCCCGGCGGTCAGGAAGTACTGGGTGCCGGCGCTGTTCCGCACGTTGAAGCCCAGCGAGCAGCGCGAGCCGCCCGAGTAGATGGCCTGGCCGCCGGCGATGAGCGGGGTGAACTTGCCGGCGACGTGCTCGATGCGGGCCGCGGAGCCGAACTTCGCGGCGACCGACTTGACCTTGGCCAGCTTCGCGCCCTTGACGGACTCGTCGACCGAGATGAGGACCTGGTTGCTCGCCGGGTCGACCGCCCACGCGGTACCCGCGATCCGGGCCGAGCGGTGCAGCGCGTCGGTGACCTTCTGCAGCTCCGCGCCGCTGCGGGCGACGGTCTTCGCCACTCCGCCGGCCGCGGCCACGCTCTGCGCGGCGGCGGTGTCGGTCACGGTGACGACGAGCTTTCCGGACGCGGCGTCGAGGTAGGAACCGGCGCTCCGCGTACCGAGCCGCTGCTCGAGAACGGTGGAGAGGGTCGCCGGATCCGCCTTGAGCAC
>NZ_JABVEB010000159.1 GCF_014323665.1 Actinomadura sp. HBU206391
GCGGATCTAAGCTATGTCGGCGGCCGTGCGGACTCGCGGTACAGCGATCAGATCGCCCCACGGCGGAACGGCCGGAGCCCAAGGCTCATCGGCGGGCGCGGGCCATCACCTCCTCGAGCTCGGAGGGCCGAGATCATTGAGGCCTGATCAGGCGAGGGGATCGCGGAATTGAACCGCCGGTCGCCGTTAACGGACCGCTTCCTTTTCTCGTGCCCGTTCGCGTCGCCGTCCGGATACGGTGAGGATGATCACGCCGATGACGCCGCTTGCCAGTGATCCGGCGAAGACGCCGATTTTGGCGAGGTCGACGACGTTGGAGGCCTGGTAGGCCAGGTCGGCGATGAACAACGACACAGTGAACCCGATGCCGGCAAGGGCGGCGATCCCCCAGACGTGGCGGGTCGCGATCCCACTCGGTAGTACGCCGAGCCTGAGGCGGGTCGCGGCGAGCGTGACGAGCGTGATCCCCAGCGTCTTGCCCACGAGCAGACCTACGGCGACTCCCCATACGAGCGGGGACCCCGCCGCCTCACTCATGATCTTCCCGCGCAGGTCGACTCCGGCGTTGGCGAGGGCGAAGAGCGGGACGATGAAGAACGCGCTCATGGGGTGCAGGCGCCTTTCCAAGTCGCCGAGCACATCGCGCCCCCGGAACGGGCGGGCGGGCGTCAGCAGACCCATGACCACGCCGGCGATGGTGGCATGCACGCCCGACTCGTGCGTGGCGTACCACACGGCAACGCCCACAACGGCGTACGGCCACACCACGGCGACACCAGACCTGCGCATGCCGAGGGCGGTCAGCAGCCCGGCGCCGGCAGCGGCCAGCCACCACGTCTGTGGAGTGCTGGAGTAGAAGACGGCTATCACCGCGATGGCGATCACATCATCGACGATGGCGATGCTCAACAGGAACACCCGGGCCCCACCTGGTACCCGATTCCCGAGAACGGCGAGCACCCCGACGGCGAACGCGATGTCCGTGGCCATCGGGATTCCCCACCCGGTCCCTTCGGCGCCACCTCCGACGATCAGCAAGAACAAGGCAACGGGAAGGACGACGCCGCCCATGGCGGCCAGCGCCGGCAATGCGGCCGCACGGGCAGCGCGAAGCTCTCCGGTGACCATCTCACGCTTGATCTCGAGCGCGACGACGAAGAAGAACACGGTCATGAGCCCGTCGTTCACCCAGTGCCGCAGATCCTCGGTCACCGCCCAACGGCCGCCGCCCAAGGCGAGTTCGGCACTCCATAGTTGTCGGTAAAGGTCGGACAGTGGACTGTTGGCCCAGACCAAGGCGACCAGCGCCGCGGCGAGCAACACGATCCCACCGGTCGTCTCAGCGCGCAGGAACCTGAGGACCGGCTCCACGATGGAGTCACGGACGCTGGTGCCGCCCTTACGAACCCCGTGTTTCATAGCCCGTGTCTCCCGCCGAGGCGGCCTCGTGAGATCGCAGAAGTGTCGACAGCCGGCATCGGTCCCTTTCGAACGACAGCACGGACGAGTCGGACTGGGAAAGCCAACGGCGATTCGAGGTCGGAGCCTCGACCAGGTCAGACTGCCAACGTCCTGACGTCGCCAACAGGGAGCCAACGCCAGTATCACCCCTGTGATACTTGCCGAAGTCCGGCAAGGTCCACGGCTACCGGGCCGCTGACGCCCGGCGGCACCCTTCGGTCTAAGCGACAAGAGGAGGGCTGGACATGGATCCGCTGCGGTACAGGCCGCTGTGGGAAGTGCGGGGGCGTTTGACCTACGCGGATTGCCGGTGCTCGGCAGTCTCGCTACCGCATCTTTGTCGGACCGAGTCGTTGTACACCGCACGCTCCGACCCTGACCCTGGAGGTGAAGTACCCCAAGCTCATCGGCCATGTCGACCGACCGCGGAGGTGGAAATCGTGCGTGCCGAACACCTAGCAGAGCAGTTCCCCTGCGTCGGGCTCGATGATCAGGCGCTGGAGGCAGCTCGCTTGATCGTCAGGCATGGGCTCTCCGGCGTTGTGGTGACCGACCGGATGCGCCGACCGTGCGCTGCGGTCTCCGTCTACGACGTGCTCGGATTCGTGGTAGCCCCATATGTGTACGAGAGTGCCTGCCTGGCCCGGGTGTACGACGAAGCGAGCGCGGACCTCTCGGCCTGCCGGTTGGCCGACCAGCGGGTCCGGGGCATGCTCTCGGATCCGCCGGCTCAGGCGTCAGAGGTAAGTGGGCGGGCGACTGCCATCGAACTGGCGGTGGCGATGAAGCGGCTGCACACCTCATTGATCGTTGTCCAGGACAGTGGTCGCGCATGCGGGGCCGTCGGGCCGGTTCAGCTGCTCACACGTCTGCTCGCTGTTGCGTGAACTCGGCGGCGCCGACATACCCGATCGACTATCCGCCCCGCGATAATCCCGTGGCCTCGTCTTCTGGCCAGCCGAGCAGGCGTGCTCCGAGTACGGCGGTCTCAAGCGTGTAGCGCTGGAGTGGGTCTTCGGTGGAATATCCGGTGAGCTGGCGGACACGGCTGAGCCGGTAGGTGACGGTCCGAACGCCGATATGCAGCCGACGGGCGGTCACGGTGGCGATGCCTCCGGACTCGAAATAGGCGCTCAGCGTATCCAGCAGAGGCCGTGGGCCTCCCCGCGCCGTACGCAGGGATCCGAGTACGGAGGTGACCAGGTCGTTGATGGCCGCGGTGTCGCGGAGCAGGACCTGGAACACCAGCAGGTCGGCGGCCTTGAGAATGCGCCCGGTGAGCCCCAGGCGCCGGGCGAGATCCATGGCGCCGCGTGCCTCGTCGAAAGAGCGGACAGCACCGCCCGGGCCGGAGTGCGCCCGGCCGAGGGCGACCTGCCAATCGGCGTCCGTGCCGAGCACGCCCTTCAGCACGCGTACGAAGTCCCCAGGTACATCCTCGAGTGCGGCCGGCGCGAGGCACACCAGTAGTCCCTCACGGGTGGTCAACAGAACGTCACGGGCGGTGTGCCTGCTGAGGAGAACGGCCTCCACGCGACGCATCGTCGGATCCTCCGCCAAGAACTCCCGGCCGGCGCGGGCCACCGCGACGACGTGTGCGCCGGCCAGCCGCAATCCGAACCGCCCCGCGCGCTCGGCGAGCCTGCCGACGTCGCCACGCCCGTACAGCAGGTCGTCGATGAACTCCCGGCGCAGCGCCTCCTCCTGCCGCACCGCCAACCGCTGCGCTGCGTCATACCCATCCGCGAGCGCTACCGTCGCTCCGTCGGCCGCGCGGAAGACCGCCTCGCCGATCGCGCGCAGTTCATGCATGCCAGCCGCTCGGCGCACGCCGGGAAGAATCGGCCACGCCAGCCAGGTGGCACTGAGATACAAGTCGACGATCGCGCGCAGGGGCACGCCTTGATCTGCGGCGCGAGCGCCCCAGCCGCGCCGTTCATCCAGTTCCTCCCGCCTGATCCGCCGACCGGTGAGGCTCACCTCGACCAGCAGTTCGACATAGCCCTCCAGAAACGCCGCCGGAGCCCCGTCCGCATCCTGGCTGGCCCGCCCCGCAACGCCCGCCAACTCAGAGCCCAAAGACGGGGCCACAGACTCTCCATGGTCCACGTCACTGAAAGAACCGGACTCGCGGCGGGTGTCTCGTACCACTTCTCTACCCTGCGTTATCTGGCTGGCTTTCGGCAACTATCCCAGCCCAACACTCATCCTTCCGGACATCACCTGCCGAGCCTCGGCAACGATGCTCAGCGTAGATTGCCACCGATGCGCGGGGCGGATTTGGGCAGAACGGGTTATACAGGTCATAACTGCACACGGTCAGGAGGTCGCATGAGCCACCGGTTCGCCCCGATCTTCGCAACGCTGCTCGTCATCGCCGCGGCCATCGCGGTCACCATCGAGCTCTTGGCGTCCCGCGGCTGGGCGGGCCCCTTCTGGCTCATCGCCACCGTAAGCCTGCTCCTGGGGGCCTATGCACTACGGCATTACGCACGCGCAACCATCCTGTACCAACGCACCGGCCTACGGCCTCGGCTGAGTAGGCGGCGATATCGTTCCGGCTCTGCCACCCGACAGCGCCGGCGGGTAGGTGGCCGATGATCTCCGCCAGGGCAACGTAGTCCTCAGTGGTCTCGGGGGCGTGTCCACGACCTCTCAAGGTGTGCATCGTGCCCGGCCGCGGCAGTGAGAAACTTTGCGCGGCTGCTGAGAACAGCTATGCCGGGACGCGAGCGGAACTTCTCCTGCGGATATGGGCAGGACCTACCCCCTGGCGTCGCCAGCCGGAAAGAGAATTCTTCGTGTTAGATCGCCGCCGCACGATCAGCGGCCTGGTATTGATCGCCATATCCGCTGGACTGGCCGCCTGGCTCCTGGCATTACCGGGCCAGGCGTCGGCGCGAGCTCCAACGGTGCTGGCGACGAGGGTGGACGGGCCGATCACTCCCGTCATCGAAGAGCACCTTAGCGACGGCGTACGACGGGCGGAGCGACAGGGCTATGCCGCCTATCTGGTCGTGATCGATACTCCGGGAGGGCTATTGACGTCCACCAGAGAAATCGTGCAGACGTTTCTGGGCGCGCACGTGCCAGTGATCGTCTATGTCTCTCCCGATGGCGCCCGGGCGGCGTCGGCGGGCGCCTACATCACCATGGCCGCTCACGTGGCGGCCATGGCACCCGGCACCCATGTGGGAGCCGGGACCCCGGTGACTCAAGAGGGTGAGAAGGCCAGCAACAAGGTGATCAACGATGCCGCCGCCTTCGCCGTCTCGATCGCCGAACGACGCGGGCGCAATCCCACCTTCGCCGAGGACATGGTCCGCAAAGGCACGGCGATATCCGCTCAGGAGGCAAGTCGTAGGAATGTGATCGATCTCGTGGTGCCGAACCAGGAGGCTCTGTTCGCCCAAGTCGACGGGCGGCAGGTCAGATTAGGTGATGGGAAGCAGATCACCCTGCGTACCGCCGGAGTCGCAGTGATCGATCACGATCTCGGCTTCATCGGGGCGCTGCGCCAGTTGTTGGCGAACCCGGAGCTGGCATTCCTGTTCTTCTCGCTCGGCACGCTGGCGGTGATCTACGAACTGGCCAATCCCGGGATGGGATTCGCCGGCATCGCCGGAGCGATCATGCTGGTCCTCGGCTTTGTCGCGCTGAGCGTTCTTCCGGTCAACGTCGGCGGTCTGCTATTGCTCGCGCTGGCCGCGGGACTGTTCGTCGCCGAGATCCTCGCACCCGGAGTGGGTGTGTTCGCCGCCGGTGGAGCCGTGTCACTGCTGCTCGCCGGGGTGTACCTGTTCCGCGGTGACACCGGCGTCGACCCAGCCGTGCTGTGGCCCACCGTCCTCGTCGTCGGCGCGGCGACCACGCTCGCCGGCCGTCTGGCCTGGCGCGCCCGGCGCGCGCCCGCCACAACCGGAGACGACGCGCTGATCGGCCGTACGGCACGTGTCGTCCGGGCCGAAGACGATACCGGGCAGGTCCTGCTCGACGGGGCGTGGTGGACGGTCCGCGGCCGGGAGACATCGGTCACCAAGGGCCAGAACGTCCGGGTCGTGGACCGCGACGGCCTCGAGCTCATCGTCGCCAACGCTGACAAACTCGAGTCCCGGGAAGGAGACGACCCATGAACACCGCACTGATAGGTATCGGCGTCGCCGTTGTCATCATCCTGATGATCGCGATAGCCGCCATCAAGATCGTCCCGGAGTACGAACGCGGCGTGATCTTCCGCCTCGGCCGCATCATCGGAGCAAAGGGCCCGGGCCTTTTCATCATCATCCCTATCGTCGACCGCATGATCCGCGTCTCGCTACGGACCGTGACGATGGACATCCCTCCACAGGACGTCATCACCAAGGACAACGTCACCGTACGCGTGAACGCGGTGACCTACTTCAACGTGATCGATCCCAACCGCTCCGTCGTGGCGATCGAGGACCACATCAAGGCAACCTCACAGATCGCCCAGACCACCCTGCGGAGCATCCTCGGCCAAGTCGACCTCGACGAGCTGCTGATCAAACGAGAAGAGATCAACCAGCGACTGCAACAGATCATCGACGAAGTCACCAATCCCTGGGGCGTGAAGGTCTCCCTGGTAGAGGTCAAGCACGTCGAACTCCCCGAGACCATGCGCCGTGCCATGGCCCGCCAGGCCGAAGCCGAACGCGACCGGCGCGCCAAAGTCATCCATGCCAAGGGTGAGTTCGAGGCCGCTGAAACACTAGGCCAAGCGGCGGAGATCCTCGAACGGCACCCAGCGGCCATGCACCTGCGGATCCTGTCCACGATGGCCGAAGTCTCCACCGAACGGAACTCCACCCTCATCTTCCCGCTGCCGATGGAGATCCTCCGGCTCATCGACTCCCTCCGACCCAATAGCCGACAGGAAGCGCCCACCTGAGTGGATTTCCCGCTGAGGGTGGCGAAGAAGGGGCTCTCCGGAAGGTTTCGGGGCACCTCAACCCCGCGACCGCCATCTGTGGTCTTTGCGTTCTACCGCGCCCAGCGCGAGCGATCCAACGCGCCAGCCACAACCAGACTTCGAACAGACCTTAGGCGCGGTCCATCCGCGCATGGACATCCAGCTTGGTTGCGTCCGCGGATACGGCGACGTCGATGTGCGCCTGAGCCTGCCTGGCCCGCTCAGCGCGACTTGAGTCTCTTCGCCGCGGTGCGCGCCGCGTCGAGGAGGAACGGGTCGGCGGGCATGGGAACGTCGTCGAAGACGACGATGTGGCGCCCGGACCGGACGACCAGCGCAGGCTGAAAGTTGATGTTGGCCTCGTAGGCTTCGTCGCCGACGTTCGGTATCGCCTTCGCATCCGTGCCGGACGCGTCGAGCAGTTCGTCGGCCTGCTGGGGGTCGGCGCAACCCAGCCGATCCGTACCTCCGCTCCACCATTGACCCCGCAGCTCCAGGTGCCGATGAGCGCGAAACCGTCGGCGGGTCCTCCTCCTGACCGGATCGTGGTGAGCATGGTGATCCCGCCGCGGGTCGAGCCCCGGACCAGTCGGTAGGCGGCGGACTGCCGCCGCCATCGGAGGGCGCCTGTGGCGGGGTCGAGGGTGTACAGGTCGTACAGCCTGCCGCAGCGCACGTCCAGTAGGAGCAGGCTGCCGTCGCTGTCGAGCAGGGCGAGGTCACAGCTTCCGCCGCGGGGGATGGCCCAGGTCCAGCGCTGCCGGCCGGTGCGCGCGTCCACCCCGATCAGGTCATGCTTTGAGGCCCGGTCGCGCAGCACCGCGACGCCCGCCGACGGCGCCTTCACCGGCGTGACCACCGGACCGTCTGTGAGCGCACGGAAGCGATCCCCTATCTCCAGGCCGACGCCTACACCGGCCGGGCGTGACCGGACGGCTACAGGTGAGGACTTGAATACTTCTTCAATTTGATAGGATCGCAAATCGTGTGGAGAGGGCAGCAGGATCGGACGGGTGTCGGCGGTCCTTGAACAAGGGAGCGAGCGGGTGGGGCGTGGTCGTAACAAGGCCAAGCAGGTGAAAGTTGCTCGCAGGCTGAAGTACAGCGGCGGCGGCACTGATCTTGATCGGCTCCGTCGAGAGTTGGGCGCGGGTGTCTCGGCGACCGCTTCCGCAGCCGATGAGGACTTGGCGGCCGAGTTCGGCGTTGGGGCCTGCGATGACGACAATGCCGATGGGTTGCCGGGCCGTTAGGGGAGTGACCCATGCCTGTTCCGCTGTACCAGGCCAAGGCCGAGTTGTTCAAGACGCTCGGTCATCCGGTGCGTGTCCGCGTGTTGGAGCTGTTGTGCGATGGGCCGCTGCCGGTGCGGGATCTGCTGGCCGCGATCGAGGTGGAGGCCTCCAACCTGTCGCAGCAGCTGGCGGTGCTGCGCCGGGCTGGGATCGTGATCGCCCGGCGTGAGGGATCGACGGTGATGTACGAGTTGGCCGGTGGGGATGTGTCGGATCTGATGCGGGCCGCGCGGCGGATTCTCACCCAACTGCTCGCCGGACAGCGGGAACTGCTGACCGAATTGCAGGAAGCAGATCAACGCTGATGACCCCAACGTTCATGGGGCGGTTGAACGCTGCCCGGATTCAGGCACTCCTGCCCACCAGGACCGATGTGCAGGCGATGGGCCGCCAACCACGTCGCGACGTGGTCGCCGGGATCACCGTGGCGATCGTTGCGCTGCCACTGGCCTTGGGGTTCGGTGTTTCTTCGGGGATGGGTGCCGAAGCCGGGCTGGTCACCGCGATCGTGGCCGGCGCGATCGCCGCCTTGTTCGGGGGATCCAACCTGCAAGTATCCGGGCCGACCGGGGCCATGACCGTGGTGCTGGTGCCCGTGGTCCACCAGTTCGGGCCCTCAGGCGTGCTGACCGTCGGGTTGCTCGCCGGGGTGTTGCTCATCGCGCTGGCGCTGGCCCGCGCGGGCCGCTACGTCCGGTACGTCCCTGTCCCGGTGGTCGAGGGCTTCACTGTCGGCATCGCCGCGGTCATCGCTTTGCAGCAGATACCCACCGCACTGGGCGTGCCCGTCCCAGAGGGCGAGAACGTCACGCTGGTCGCCGCCCGGGCGGTGGCGGACTTTGCGGCCGCTCCGCGCTGGCCGGCTCTCGCGGTGGCGCTCGGTGTCGCCGTCGTCATGCTGCTCGGCGCGCGCTGGCGTCCGGTGGTGCCGTTCTCGCTGTTCGCAGTGGCCGTTGCCACGATCGTGATCGAGCTGACCGATCTTCCCGTGGCCCCAATCGGGCAGCTGCCCGCCACTTTGCCCGCCCCCTCGTTGTCGTTCCTGGACTTCTCCGCGTTGGGCGCGCTGCTGCCGTCGGCGGTGGCGATCGCCGCCCTCGCCGCGCTGGAGAGTCTTTTGTCGGCCACCATCGCCGACGCCATGAGCGTCGATCAGCGCCACGACCCCGACCGGGAATTGTTCGGCCAGGGCCTGGCCAACCTGGTCACTCCCTTGTTCGGGGGCGTGCCCGCCACGGCGGCGATCGCCCGCACCGCCGTCAACGTCCGCTCGGGTGCCGCATCCCGGCTCGCCGCGCTGACGCACGCCGTCGCACTCGTTCTGATCGTGCTGGCCGCCGCGCCGCTGGTCGCCTACATTCCGGTCGCGGCGCTGGCCGGGGTATTGCTGGCGACCGCTCTGCGCATGGTGGAGGTCGGATCGCTCGCCGCGCTGGCCAGGTCCACCCGGCGGGACGCGCTCGTCATGGCGCTCACCGCTGTGGCCACACTCGCCCTCGATCTGGTCAAGGCGGTGATCCTCGGCCTCGTTCTCGCCGGAGCACTCGCCCTGCAAGCGATCGCCCGCTCGACCCGCGTCGAAGAAGTCGCCCTCCACGCTGATCGTCCCATCGGTGACCATGGTGAAGAGGAACGCGCCCTGCTCACCGAGCACATCGTCGCCTACCGGCTGGACGGGCCACTGTTCTTCGCCGCCGCCCACCGCTTCCTGCTCGAACTCAGTGAGGTCGCCGACGTCCGCGTCGTGATCTTGCGCATGTCGCGCGTGTCGACCATCGACGCCACCGGCGCCCACGTCCTTGGCGATGCGATCACTCGCCTCGAACGGCGGGGCATCAAGGTTCTGCTGTCGGGCATCAGAGCAGGGCACGACCAGGTCTTGTCCACCCTCGGCGTGGCCGACCACCTACGTCGCGACGGCCTGATCTTCCCCGACACGCCTGCAGCCATCGCGCACGCCCGCGGCCACCTGCGGCAGAGTGGATTGCCGCCCTTCTCCGGCATGCTCAGGGCGTCTCCAGAGCCGCCGGGGTGACCGGCTGATTAAACCGACACCGGCGATCTGATTCGCGTCACCCTGGGGGATCGCCCTGCGGCAGGTGACAGGCGACCCGTACGAAGTTCTTCGGGAAGCACTGGTCAGCCCAGCGGGAAGCCGAGGGCACGTCCGGCCTTACGCAACTCGTCCCGTGCGGCCGGATGCGCGACACGATCAACGATCTGCTGTGCTTGCGTGGCGGAGTCGTGGCCCCAGATGGCCGCAGTGCCCTGCTCGCTGACGATGAAGCTGTGCTGGAACGAGGTCACCGGCCCGGCAACGCGCGGTACGACCGATGACACGTCGGCCTTGGGATGCCACGAGGGCAGCGCGATGATCGCCCGACCACCAGGTGAGTGCAGTGCCCCGACCACGAAGTCCGTCTGTCCGCCGAAGCCGGAATAGATGACGCCGTGCACCCGGCTCGCGTTCGCCTGCGCGAACAGGTCGACCTGGAGTGCGGAGTTCAGCGAGATCAGCTGTGGCCGTCTGGCGATCACGCCGGGGTCGTTGGTCTTCTCGGTTCGCAGCATTCGCACACGGTGGTTCGAGTTGAGCCACTCGTACAGCTCCTCGGTACCGAACGCGAACGACGCGGTGACTGGCGTGTCCGGATTGAGGGCTCCGGCCTTCTCCAGGCTGAGCACACCGTCGCTGAACATCTCCGACCACACGCCAAGGCCACGGCGTGGCCTGAGCGCGTCCAGCACGGCGTTGGGGACTGCCCCGATCCCCAGCTGCAGCGTCGCGCCCTCCGGCACCAGGCTGGCCACCCTGTCGCCGATCACGCGGGAGACGCCGTCGGCCGCACGCGGCGCCGGCACGGCCAGCGGTTCCTCTACCTCGATCGCGTAGTCGAACTCATCAACCGCCATCACCGCATCCCCATAGGTATAGGGCATGCGCGGGTTGAGCTGGGCGATCACCAGCCCTCCACGTCCCCGTACCGCCTCGATCGCGGCTGGCAGGATGTTGACCTCGATGCCGAGAGAGACAGTGCCGTCCATGGGCGTGGACGTCTGGACCACCACGACGTCGGGGGGCAGGGACTCCTTGAGAAGGTGCGGCACCAGCGACAGCCGGCACGGGAAGTACCGCAGTGCTTGCCGGCCGCGCATGCCCGGCCCGACGAACGGCGTTTCCAGCACTACGCCGGCGCGGTCCGGCAGCCCGGCCTGAGCATTCAGTGCGAACAGCCGGTACTCCGCGACCGCCGCGTCGAGCACCGCCAGCGCATGCCGCGGCGTCGCGTAGTTGCCCCCGATCACCACCCTTGGGCTTTCCGGCAGTCCGGACAGCAGGGCGGCGAGCTGGGAGTCGGAGATTAGACGCATCGGACGCTCCCGGTGGATCGATCCGTCTTTGTCCGCCCGAGGCGGCGACCGGCGTTGGTGTGGGCGGCTTGCGTGTCAGTCGCGACGACGCCGTTCCTTCCGATGTCTTGAGGCGCGCGGAGAGGGCGGCCGCACACCGCGCCGGTCATCTCGTGGCCTCGTCCAGCAGGAACCCGGTTGGGGGTGTCGCCCAGCGGACTCGGGGACTTGGCGGGTGGTGTCTGGAACGTGGTGGACATGTGCTGGACGTTAGCGACCGCGGACAGGGCGGAGCCGGGCCACAGTTCCCCAGGCTCAAGTCCAAAGTCCCCTTCCGGACATCGCCGGCTCGCCGCGTGTGCACTGATGTCGGGTTGGGGACGTTCGACTTCCTGATGCGTTGCGTACTGCCCTGTCCGTTCCAAGACCCGCCGGCGGACAGTGCTGTCAGGAGATCGGTCCTAGGTTCGGAGGCGGCCATGAAGCACCCCAGCGTGAAGGACTACATGACGACGGATGTCGTCACCTTGCGATCGGATGCGGGCTTCAAAGAAATCGTGCGTACCCTCGCCGAGCGAGGTGTCAGCGGAGCGCCCGTCGTGAACGAGATGGGCCATGTGATCGGCATGGTCTCCGAGGCCGACCTCCTGCACAAGGAGGAGTTCGCCACGGTGGCGGACGAGCCGAGGCGCTACTTCGAGAGCCGGCGCGCCCGCGCGGCGCGTGCCAAGGCCGCCGCGGACACGGCGAGCGAGTTGATGAGCTCACCCGCCGTGACCGTCCCCCCGGACACGAGCATGCCGCAGGCGGCGCGAATCATGGGCACCCGGCAAGTCAAGCGGCTGCCCGTCGTCGACGCCGACGGTCTTGTGGTCGGCATCATCAGCCGTGCCGACGTCATGGGCGTATTCCTCGCGCCGGACCACCAGATCCGCGAGCGGGTCATCACCGAGGTCATCGAGAGAAGCCTCTGGGAGGATCCCGCGCGAGTCAACGTGGGCGTGACCGACGGTGTCGTGACGCTCAGCGGCACTCTCGAACAGAAGTCGCTGATCCCGATCGCGGTCAAGCTCACCAGGGCTTTGGACGGCGTGGTCGATGTCGTCGCCCACGACCTGACATACGCCGTCGACGACACCCCCCGTGACGGAAGGACGTACTAACCCTGAGAGGGGATCTTCGCCTTTCCGCCAACGAGATCCGGGCGCACCGGGGAGGAAGCATGAACATTCTGATCGTCGCCGAGTCCTGCTTCGGCAACACGCTCACCGTCGCCCGGGCCGTCGGCTCGGGTCTCGCCCGAGCACTTGGCGAGGAATCCATCACGGTTCTCCGACCGGGCGAGGCGCCCCGCGAGCTCCGCTCTGACATCGGGCTGCTGCTGGTCGGCGCACCCACGCACGGCTTCTCAATGCCGAGGCGACAGTCACGCGAGCAGGCCGCCGAGAAAGGCGCCACTGGCAGCGACAGCGTCGGGGTTCGAGAGTGGATCGCGCAGGTCACCGCGCGCGAGGACCTGCGCGCGGTGACGTTCGACACCTCTGTGAAGATGAGGTTCTCGCCGGGGTCGGCGTCCAAGTCCGCGGCCAAGGCGTTGAAGAAGCGCGGCTTCCCCCAGGCCGAACGCGGGCAGAGCTTCTACGTCACAGGTACCGCTGGACCGCTGGCCGACGGTGAGGAGCAGCGCGCCGAGGCATGGGGCGCTCAGCTGGCGGGCGCGCTCAGCGAGGACGGCGGCGGGTCGCGATGACCGGTGAGCGGCGTTGTCAGCCGACATCGGCGGCGGTCACGCGGCCGCACGAGCCCGTCCGCTGCCATGGATCCAGTCTCTGCCGGATGGGTGGGACACCTGCGTGGGCATTCACGGCGCCGCCCATGTCCGGTGGCGAGCGGCAGCGGCTCGCCCTGGTCCGGGCCCTGCTCGCCGGTCCTGCCCTGCTGGTCCTGGACGAGCCCACCGCCCACCCA
>NZ_JABVEB010000016.1 GCF_014323665.1 Actinomadura sp. HBU206391
GTTGCCGGTAGCAGCCCACCTCGCACAGTCATAGCTGTCCCGTTCCAAGAGAGAAAGGTGAAGACAATCAATCGCACGCACATGGCGCTGCTGAGTGCTCTGGGGGTGGCCGCGATCGCGGTTTCCGGGTGTGGCGGCGACGAACCGGACAGCTTTGCCGGGCTGGATACGTCGGCGCCTGCTCCCGCTGCTCCCGCTCCCACCAACCAAGGCGTACCACCCGCGACGAGCGGCGGCCCGGTGACCGCACCTGGCACGAAGCTGAAGGTCGGCGAGCGCGCTGTCGTCCCGTTCAAGTACGGCAGCAGGACGGGCACGATCGCGATCACGGTGACCGCGATCGAGCAAGGCGACCAGGCGGCGTTCGCCGCCAGGTTCGGGGCCAGGGCCGGCGGGATGGTGCCGTACTACATCCGCTACACGGTCGAGAACGTCGGTGGCTCCGATCTGTCCTCAAGTTCGGCGCCGCTCCTGAGGGCCGTCGGACCTGACGGCCGGGGTACCGGCGTCGGTGTGATCGGCGACCTACCCGACTGCGAACGCGGACGCGCGACCGACGAGTTCACCACCGCCGGAGCCAAATACGAAGCTTGCCGACTCCAGGCCGCACGCCAGGGCGGCCAGGTCGCCGGAGCCGAATACGACGAGACAGAAGGCGGCTATGGGAACAGCCCCATCGTGTGGACCACGTAACCCGACACCGCACTCGAGCAAGCGCACGTGCTCCCGGTAAAGGAGGCCCGCATGATCCAGGACAGGTCATGCGGGCCTCCCGTTCGCCACGGCCCCGACGAGTCGACCCTTTACTCTCGGGCGTGGGTTTGAGCGTCAGCGCTCTCAGCGCCTCCGGTGTTCGTCGTCGGCTCGACGGTTGAGCTGAGCCGTCCAACGATGCCCGAACCAATCATGACTGAAGTTTCCGATGGCGCCGTCCAGATCCCAGGCGTACAGCTCGCCATGTGAGCAGCAGGCCACCAGCAACCTTGCACGGTGCGCGTACGCCAGCGCGGTGATCTGGTAGGCGCCTTTCGAGCCGAGGGTGACGAGGTCTCCGGCCAGCTCGGGGACGACCAGGCCGCATGCCAGGCGCGCGCCACTCCGCCAGGCGCGCGCCACTCCGCCGATCGGATGCGCCCCCGCCGCCGGACACCGCGACCCCGAGGACGCCGCCCACGCCGAGAACTCGGGTCGACGTCAGCGGCACGGACATCGCCGACCGGCTCGACGTCTCAGCGGCGGCCGGTGCGGGCGTCGCCGGTGATGAACGTCCAGACGGCGTAGCACATCAGCAGGCCGACGAGCACACCGGCGAGATCGATGCGGCCGGCGCCCACGAATCTCTCGCGTTTCGCGGCGTCGGTCTTCCGAGAGGAAGCCGGCTGATCCGCTGGCGGCTCTCGTCCGCATCCGAGCTCAAAGTGCCGGCTGGGTGGTTCCCGGTTGCAGCGGTCGCACCTCTGCCTGGCTGGGAGTGGCGGCCAGGCCGGGGAGGTCGGCGGTTGCGGCGCGCAGGATGGCGACGGCAACGTGCCCGAGGTCGTCCAGCGCGATGTCGTAGGCGATGTCACGCACGGCGTCGGCACCCAGGTGCGAGTGGATCAGCTCGGCGATGGCCTCGGTGAGTACCCGCTCGTAGGTCTCGAACCGTACCAAGCCGACCATCGCCGGGTTCCACTCAAGTCGGTCGCCCTCGCCGAGGTGCAGCCGCAGTCCGCCGGTCACCGGATCCACCTGGTCGAGACGGATCTCTCCGGCGACGTGGCCCCGGGCCGCTGGAGTCCCATCGCCGGTGAACAGCAGTACCGGCACCGTGAAGGCCACGCGACCGGCTTGCCTGCGCTGCCGGATCGCGGTGCCGCCCGGCCGGGCTGGGACCTCGACGTGGTCGAGCCCGGACAACATCCGGAACGTCGCCAGGCCGAGGAGGCTGTGCAGGGCCAGAGCGGTCGCCCGGGACACCGTCTCCACTTCACCGGGCTTGCGGGTGAGGTAACCGCCGAATCCGTACGCGAGGACACGCTGCCGGACCGGGGAGCGTAGGAAGACGCGTAGGCGGAGACCCTGGATCGGTAGTTCGAACTCGCTGTCGGCATCGGTGATCTCGGACTGGACGTATCCATTCTCGGCCTTGGCCAGCCTGCCGACCAGTCTCAACTTGCCTTTGTTGTCCGTGCGGGTCAGTGCCAGGACGTACAACCCGCCGTCCAGTTCGACGATCACGTCGTCGCCGATGACGGCCGACAACGCGCGTGCGGTTTCGTTGAGGTCCTGCAGGGTCTTGCGAGGCATCCTCGGCCGCAGCACGTTGCGGGTGGTGATCGTCTTGACGCCGATGCTGGACTCGACGTGTTCGACCTCCCGCTCGGCCTGCTTGGCGGTGTAATCGCGCAGACTGAACGCGACCACGTCATCGTCGGTCCACACGGCGCACGTGGCCTTCAGCGCCTTCTTGGCACTGAGCGGATAGGGGAGTCCCTGCCTGGCGTGTCTGGTCGCGTCCACGAAAACCGGGGCGTCATCGTCGAATGCACGCCGGAGGTAGAACTCTTCCTTGACCTGCAGGGTGGAAGTCACGATGCACCTCTCCCATATCCGGCCGCCGGCCGGATGACCGGTCGGCGGTAACGTCGTCGCCTGGCCAAGCCGGCAAGGCGTGGCACCAGTCGCCCAGACTGATGCTGTTTCCAGTCCGTTACCGTTTCGGGGGAGGCCGGATCCGCAACTACCTGAGGGACACGTGCGGGTCGCCGGCCAGTTCGGACGGTCATGGGTGACATGAGGGCGGCCCACCATAGGGGAGACCGATGCACAAGCTGACCGATTACCTGCTCGCCATCCGCACCCCCAACTCGCCATCGGCGCCTGCGGGAGTCAAGACGGTCGAGCTGGTGCCGGCCGATGGCGATGACGTGATCTCCTCGACCATCGGCGGCCTGCGGGCCGGCGGGTTGACCGCAGCCGACTTCCGCTCTCGGGCGATCTTCCTCGTGCCCGACGGTCCCGGCGGCCTGGTGACGTACGCGGCGCTGTGCGGATTCTCCGGCCGCCGCGTCGACGCTTACGCCGACGGCGCCGTCCTGGAGTTCTCTCGGCTGGATCGCGACGGCGCGGCCTGTCCCGACGCCGGCCGGCCGTCGGAGTTCCTCATGTGGGCCCAGGTCGGCGGACCGGTTGCGGAGGGGATCCCCACCGTGCACCTCGGCTCCGGCGGGCAGGAGCTGGTCAGCCCGCAGGCCGCCACGGTGATCCGGTACGCGGCGCGGCTGCGCATGGTCCCCCCGGAATCGGTCAGGGACGCGCTCGCCATGTTCGTGCTCGTCGCGGCGCTGCGGCGGCGGGCCGACGACCGGTTCCCGTTCCTGTCCACCGGCACTGAGCCCGTCCCACTCACCAAGAACGCTCTTGACCAGGGGATCGACCTGGAAAAGCTCCGGCAGGAGGCGGCGCGCCACCGACAGGAGCTGCGCATCGCGTCCCGAGGCGCCGAGGTCGTTGCGCGGGTCCCTGTCTCGCCGCACAACAGGCGGATCGCCGAGGCCAACGGGGTCGACATCCGGACGGTGCTGCGACGGCTCGGTTCCACCACCGACGAGGAGGGCATGTGGCACTGCCCGCGTCCGCGCAGTCACAGCAACGGTGACGAGCGCCCGTCCATGAAGGTGTACGGGGACAATCGGACCAGGTGTCAGCGCTGCGACGCCGAGAAGATCGGGCCGGTCCGGCTGGCCGTCGACGTGCTGAGGGTGACCCCGGACGAGGCCGCGAGTTTCATCCTGGACTCCGATCGCGTGGTCGACCTGCGTGCCGCCTGAGCGCAACGGCGCCGGCTGGTGGCCACCCGGTGAGGAGGGATCCGATGGCACGATCGCAGGCCGCGCGGACATGGTGCTGCTGACCGTGGACGGACAGGACGTGGGGCTGGTCCATCACAGTGTGCTGGACCGGGTCGCCGAGATCGCGGACCGGCTGGGCTGCCGCGCCGCCGTCGCGCTGAGCAGCCCGCCGGCCTCGTTCGACGGCTCCGGCGTGGCACGGCTGCGGCGTGACATGGACCAGGTCATCGCTTTCGCGGACGCCGCTCGGCGCACCGGGTGGGTTCTCGGAGACATCGCCGTCGCCCCCGGCGAGCACTCAGTGCCGGTGCTCGACACGCCACAGGGCAGGCTTTGGGTGCATCCGGTACGCGGGTTCGAACTGCGCGGGGCGGGCGGCGTGCGGCGGGTCACCGAGCTGGCCGAGTCGCCCGGAACCGCGCAGCGAACCCCCTTGACCTGCGTCATCGCGCCGCTGGCCGAGGCGGCGGCGCGCGCCCGGGTGCTGAAGGTGTACGAGCGGGACACCCAGCGCCTGAGTTCACGCGGTTCGAGGCCCCGCTCGCCGGAATCGCGGTGAGCGGCGCCTCGCTTCGCTGCTGGAGAGGCCCCGGCTCGCCCACATCGTCGCCGGGGAGCCGCCGTATTCCGGGCAGTCGTTGATAGGGAGCCGTCGAAACTGGCCGGGCGCTCAGGTCAGCGGGGTGAGCTTGCCAGGGGACGCGGACTGCCCGGAGACGGCGAACCGCAGCGCCGCCGGAATCGGCGTCTCCGGGTTGGCGATGAGGGCACCCACCTGGCCCGCCGCCGCCATCTCCTCGGCCACTGCCCCCGGGCGTACGCCGACCACGTAGTCGGCCTCCATCGGGTGCGCGGCGGTGACGCACCCCGCGGGCAGCGTCGCGTACGCCGCCAGGAAGACCCTGCTGCCCGCCGGAATGAGCGAGGCGAGCGCGCGCACAACGATCCGCGCGGCGGGGCCCGTCACGGTCACCGCCCGCGTGCGCCCGAGTGCGTGCCTGACCTGTGCGAGCTGATCCTCGGTGAGGATCCCGCCGGCGAGCAGCGCGGTCGCGTCCAGGTTCGTGCCGCGGCGGCGGCTCACCACCACGGAGCCCCCGATCCGCGAGACGACGGCGCCCGTCCTCTCCGGTGCCGCCTCGATCGTCTCGATGGCCCGGTGGGCCGCGGCGAGGCTGGGGAACCCCGGGACCTGGTGCACGCCGTGCGCGCCACAGACGGTCACCTCGGTGCCCTGGATGTGCACTTCGTCAACGTGCTTGTCGCGCCATAGTTCGCCGAGCAGGTGGGTGCCGCTGAGCACGTCATAGACCCGGCCGGCCATTGCCCGATCCCCGTGGGTGTAGCGGGTGAGCACCTCAATCCAGATTCCGGAGATCTGCGGCCTGAGTGAATGGGCGATCCGTTCCGCGGCGAGCCACGCCGGGTCCGCCGCGGGCGGGGTTCGCGGCCTGGCCGGATCCGGGGGTTCTGGCGCCGCTTGTGGGATCGGCGGTTGCGGCCGCGGATCCGGCGACGTTTCCGATGCCCTCTGCGCCTTCGGCTTCCTCGCGTCCGCCGGTGCCTCGGACTGCCCCGAGACCCGCGCTGGAGCCTGCCCCGAGACCTGCGCTGGAGCCTGTGCCGGGGGCTGCGCTGGAGCCTGTGGCGCGGCATGCTGTGGAGCCACATCCGCCGCCCGGGCCATCGGTGTCCTCGCGGCGGCCTGCGATGCCGCCGGTGCGGCTCCACCGGACTCGCCGATGCCGTTCTCGTCGGCCGACTCGAAGGCTGAGAACAGCGAAGCCCGTTCGTCCCGCTTCCCCGGCTGCCCGACCTTCGGCTCAGGCGCCGGGGGAGCGGTCGTCGGTCCCGCGGGCGCGGCCTGTTCGCCCGGGGGCACGGGCGTGCCCTGCGAAGCCCCCACGTCCGACCGGTCCTCGGCTTCCGGGGCGACACCGAGGGCCGCCCAGAAGTCCATCCCCGTCGCGGGGGGCTGATGAGCCGCCATGCTGATCGTTTCCTTCCGCTGAGATTGATGAGGGACGTGCCGGTTCGAGGGCCTCGGTCACTTGGACCCCAGGCCGAGCAGTTGCCGCCACCGGGTGTGCCGGCCGTTCATCGACGGCGTGGCCGTTTCGAACACCGGGTCCGCGGTGACGACCCGCAGGATGTCGTAGAGGGTCGCCTCCAGATCGGGACTGGAGCGCAGGTCACCCAGCCGGCGGTTGTTCACCGCCTGCATCCATTCCCGGTCGTCTGGGATCACCCCGACGAATCGCCACCCGGGTAGCAGGTCCATGACGTCCTCCGGGCCGCAGTCCACGTCGGCGCGGGCCCGGTTGAGGATCAGCGACAGCTTCTCCGGGTCGATGCCGCCGCCCCGCGAGTGCTGCGGCAGGGTGATGGCCCGCAGCCAGGAACGGGCCGCCTCCAGAGTTACCCGGTTGGGTTCGACGGGCACCAGGATCGCGTCGGCCTCGGGCAGGATCAGGTCGGTGAACGTGGTGTGGTAGAGCTCGGCGACCGGCGTGTCGATGAACACCAGGTCGAACGCCGCCCGCAGCACCGCCAGGATCCTCCGGTACAGCGCCGAGTTGATCAATGCGGGGTCGGCGTTGATGGGGTCGGGCGGCCCGAGCAACGCGTAAAGGCCGATCTCGGGGAGATGCGCGAGATGGTTGCGCACCGACTGCGCCGACAGCGCGCCGCTCTCCTGGAGCACGTCCAGGATCGTCGGGGACTCCAGGTTGAGGTAGCGCGCGACGTCGGCCTGCTGGAAGTTGGTGTCCACCAGCGCCACCGTCCCGGCCCGCCCCACCGTCCGAAGGTGCTTGGCCGCATGGACCGACAGGCTCACGGTCGTACTGGTCTTGCCCACGCCGCCCTTCGCCGACGCGACGGCGACGACTCGGCCGCGCCTGGCGACGGGCGCCGTTGTCCCGGCCGCAGTCCTGCGGTCGGCGGGTGTCGTCGGCCGGCTCGGCCAGGCGTTGGAGGTGGGAACCGTCTCGGGCCTCGGCGGCGTCGGATGCCGCGGCTCCGGCGTGGCTTGCGGGGCGGGAGGTGGAGCCGATTCGGGGATGCCGAACGTCGCCAGCAGTTCCGACAGCCTCAGCTGCCGGCCGGTAACCCGTACTTTCGGATCGAAGACATCACCGCGCTCGGTGAAGAACCCGTGCACCAGCACGGTGAATCCGCTGCCGGCCAGTCCGTTGGCCAGGACCGCGACTCCGGCGCCCGGCACGTCCTCGACGAACCCCGGGGCGAACATGAACGCTGCCGGGGAGCCGACCTGACCGCTCTTGGACAGGGCACGAAGTTCCGCCGCGGAGGCGGCGTCGAACACCGCGGGGAACCGGCCGGTCTTCCGCAACCTCCGCGCGACGCCCGGCTCCCCCGCCACGACGAGGTTCGGCGCAGTTGCCATCTCAGTGTCCTCAGCGCTCTGGTCGTCGACCGGCCGACATGGGCGGCCGGCCCTCCACGTCCGACTGTGCGGACCACGGCGGCTGCCGCCAGCGCCGGCCGCCGGACTGTCTGCTGGAGAGCCCACCGAACCTGGGAGATGACACGTATGGTCAACCTGAGGGCCACGTTCGGGCGACTCACCGGGACCAGCCGCGCGGGTCGTTCCGAGGCCGACACCGCCACCATGTGGACGACCCCGTACGCGTGGCGGACCGCCGACGGCGTCTACATCGGCCACAACGGCGAGGTGTGGATGTACCGGACCGTGCGGCTGGCGCCGATGAAGTGGGAGGACCCCGAGCAACAGCTGTCGCTGGCCGCGCCGCTCGACCGGCTCCTGAGCGACCTGGGGGGGACCTCACGGCAGCCCATCGGGGGCCTGGCGGCCCTGTCCAACAACCGGCGGATCCACCTGGTCTCGATCACTTGGGACGACCTGGTGACGCCGCCGCGGGACAACAGCGAGGCGTTGCGCGACTACCAGGCGGGCGCCTTCGGGTTCCTGGCGCCCAGGCGGGTGCTGTTCGTCGGCGTGCAACTGCGGTCATCGATGCGGGACCAGGCGTCGAAGGCCCGGGCGCCCGGGGGCCCGTCGTTCTTCAAGACGCTGACCGAGATGGTCAAGGAGTCCATCGGCGAGGACGTCCCGGACCTTGTCCCGTACCGGCGGGACCTCGAACTCGTCACCTCGATCTTCGACCGGAGCGACGCGCAAACGCCGACCCGGCAGGAACTCGACCAGCTGGAATCCTGGTACAACCTCGGGCGGGGTCCGGACGCGGTGATCGAGGAACTGCCCACCCGGCTGGCCGTGACCGGTGTCGGAGAGCTGGAGATGGCCGCCGTCATGCGCTTCGATCAGCCGGTCATGCCCTCTCCGTACGCCCAGTGGGCGCTGGAGGCGATCAGCCACCCCGGCGACGCCCCGCAGGTCGTGTCCATCCGTGCCGAGCTGGAGCCGCCGAACCTGACGCGGGCGCGGGCCCGCCGGGCGCAGCGGCGGATCGCGGCGAACATGGAGGAGGAGCGCAAGACCCAGGACCTGGAGAAGGTCGAGCTGTCGGAGACCTATCAGCAGGCCAAGGAGGTCGAGGACTACCTGGCGGGCTCCAAACAACCCATGCTGGCCAACTGCAGCCTCGTCATGGCACGGGAGGTCACCGAGACCACCGAGACCTACCTGGACTTCCTCTCCCAGAACTACGGAATCCAGCTGAAGCCCCTGGAGCACCGGCAGATCCAGGCGCTGGAGGAGACCCTGCCCTGCTCCTCGGTACGGGTCAATCCGTTCCTGCAGGACGTGAACGTACCGATGATCTCGCACGCGGGTCTTCAGTCGTTCTCCCGGCTCGGCGACGACACCGGGATCTTCGGCGGGCTCATCGATCCGGACGGCAGCCCCTTCTTCGTCGACCCGCTCGGCGCCCCGATGAAGAACCTGCCGCCGGTCTTCGGGATCTTCGGCGACCCCGGCAGCGGGAAGACGTTCTTCGCCCAGTCCGTCGCGGTCCAGTCCGCGCTGAACGACCTACCGGTGATCTTCGTGAACCCCAAGGGCGGTGACTCGCTGTACGGGATGGTCGACTACGCCCAGGACCTGGGCGTGTCCGGCGGGCGGGTGTCCATGTCGGCGCTGGAGGACACCCCGGGCGCCTTCGACCCGTTCCGGTACGCACCGCCGACCATCGCAGCCGAGATCGCCAATGTGCACATTCTCTCCGCGCTCGACGACTACCGGGACGGCTTGTCGCTGCCGGAGCGGCTGGCCCTCGGCTCGGGACTGAAACGCGGCGCCCTCAACGGCGCGCGCTGCGTGTGGGACGCCCTGCAGTACGTCCCCGGTGACGAGGCCGCCCGGCTGCGCGGCCTGGTCGAGCAGCAGATGGAGGCGTCCAGCATGTTCTCGCTCGGCATCGCGCTCAAGCCACTGCCTCGCCTCGACGTCACACAGCGGCTGACGCTGGTCGACTTCGACCGCGACCTGGGCCTGCCGGAGGGCAAGACCCCGAGCGAGTACTCGGTGTCGGAACGGATCGCGCTGGCGGCCGTCCGCCTGGTCATCCGGGCGTCGCTGGAGATCCTCATCGCCAACCGGTCAGGTGTGCTGATCGTGGACGAGGCGTGGACCTTCCTGTCGCAGGCCGAGGGACTGGCCTCGCTGCAGCGCATCTCCCGGGAGGGCCGGTCGCTGAACATCCTGCCGGTGTTCCTCACCCAGCGGATCGCCGACGTGGTCACCAAGGATCTGGAGTCGTACCTCAGCCGGGTGCTGGTGCTCAAGCTGAATGAGACCAGGGAGGCGGAGACGGCGCTGAGGCTGTGCGGTCTGAGGCCGACCCCGCAGCGGCTCGCCGAGATCCGTGAGTTCGGCCCGCTGCCGCCGGAGGGCGACCGCCCGGCCCGCTGGGCGCGCGGCATCTTCCGCGATCTGGCCGGCCGGCATGCCCAGGTCGTGCTGGGCCCCACGCCGCCCGACGCCGCGGCGGCCTACAGCACCAACCCCGAGGACCGCCGCAGGCGCGAGGAGCAGCGCCTGGCCCGGGTACACGCCGAGCGCGCCGAGCACGAAGCGGCGGTGCTCGCCGCGGCCGCGCCCCAGGAGGGAACGGACTCATGGCTCGTCGACTGAGCCGGTCGAGGCCCCGCCGGCCGAGCGGGCGTTCCGCCCGGCCGCCGGGCTCCGGGCCGAGCCGCACGCGCGCCGGGTCCGGTTCCGCGCCGCCGCGGCGTGGGCTCCAGTTGCTGGTGTGGGCGCTCGCGCTGACGGTGTTCTGCGGGCTGGCCCTGCTCTCCGGACAGACTTTCGGATTCGGGTCCGGGGCCGGGTCCGGGGCCGGTGGGACCGTGTCGGCCGCACCTGTATCGACGACAGCCGTTCCGACGGCCGTACAGGACACCGAAGGCCAGGTGGTCGCAGGCCCCGACGACCGCCCCTTGATCCTCGATCACGACTCGGACGGCGGCGCCTCGCCCGAGGAGGAGTCGGAGTGCACGGATTACAACGAGCAGAGTGACTTCCTGCCGCTGAACCGGTGGTCCTCCTTCAGCCTGCACACCGTGGACAACGCCTGGCTGCTGAAGACCCGGCTGATCACCTCGATCTTCGCCAGTTTCTTCTTCATGGTGGCGGCGCTGGCCTGGCGGATCATCGGCATGCTCATGGGTTTCAGCTACACCTTCGACATGGTCTGCAGGTCGGCGGACTCGATCAACGAGATCAGCGGGACGATGGCCCGGTACGCGTCCTGGTTCCTGATCCCCGCGTGGCTGGTCGTCCTCGCGGCGGCGATCAAGCGCTGGAGCACCGGCGGCAGGAAGGGTCCCGCGTCCGCGGTACGCCTGGTGATGGTGTTCCTGTCGGCGACCGGGCTGATCTTCTTCATCGCCGACCAGTCCGAGGAGAGGCGCAACGACCCGACCAAGGCCTACACCGTGCCCTGGATGGCCGCGACGGTGCAGGGATGGTTCGCGGAGGTCTCCGACGCCCTGGCCGAGATGACGAACTCCCAGGGCGAGTCGAGCGGCGAGGTGTTCTATGACGACGACCCGGCCGCGTCGGGAAGGATCACCTGCGACGGGCTTCACGAGAAGCTCTACGAGTTGTACGGCGACGAGAACGGCGGGTTCCCGGGGAACGCCGCGATGCAGCAGATCAGCAGGATGTGGGAGAGCTCGCTCGTCCGCTCCTGGATGGTCGCCCAGCTCAGCGATGGCACCGAAGAATATCCCGCCCCCGCCCACGCGGCCTGCCGCGTGCTCGAGGCGAACTCCGACGTCGACATCGGGAACAAACTGAAGGCGTTCGACCTGTCGGCCGGCTGGGCGGAGGGCACCACCACCACCGACATCTGGCGCGGCTTCTACCTCTCCCCGCGTGTGGGCGAGCAGACCATCATGGTCGCCTGGGGCGCGTGCAAGATGGACGCCGACGACGAGGGCAGGGTGCACACCACCCCGCAATGGGACGCAGCCGATGTGGACGGTAAGGAGAATGGCTGCAAGCAGCTCTACAGCGACGGCGAGACAATGGAGGATACCGATTCGTTCGCATTCCTCCTCGCAGGGATGGGTCCGCTGAAGCCCTTCTATTTCAACGGTGGCGATGAGCTGAGCGCCAATCTCGGCAAATGCGTCACCGACGAGTCGGACCCCTCGTGCCGGTACATCTGGGACTCCGCCGAGGCATGGCTCGGCGCCAATCAGACCGAGCGGCTCACCCAGGGCCTGATGTCGATGATCGTGGCGGGCGCCTTCCTGTTCGCGCTCGGCCCGATGGCGATAGGTCTCACGATGATCAGCGTGGCCCTGGCCGGGCTCGCGATGATACTGCCGCTGTCGCTGCTCTTTTTCGCCATGGGCTGGGACTCGGGCAAGCGGTTGCTCAAGCTCACCGGTGCGGCGGCGGCCGGGAAGTTCGTCTTCACCTTGGCACTGACGGCCCTGGCGACGCTCATCGACGCCACCTACATCGCGATCACCGATGCCGTCGGCACCGCCGCCCCGAACTTCTTCGAGCAGGTCGCGCAGTGCGCCGCCCCCCTGGTCGCGCTGTGGCTCTTCAAGAAGATCACCAAGTTCATGGGGCTGGGGAACATCGGCAGCATGACCGGGGCGCTGGGCTTCGCGGGTGCCGCGGCGCTCAAGTCCACGGGCGACAACCACCTCCTCCGTCCGGGCGACGACGCCTATGCCCGGCAGCTGTCCGGAGCGCTCGGCCAGGTCGGGATGGGCAGGGCGAGGCTCAGCGCGCTGGACGAGCGGTCACTGCAGAACCGGATGTTCAACAACAGGGGGACCCGGGCGGCGGGGCGTGCGGGGAGGCGCCTGGCCGGACGGGCCGCGGTCGGCACGGGACGCGCGATCGGACGCGGCGCGGAAAGGGCCACCAGGCCGATCAGGAACTCCGCCGCGGCCGCCATACGGAGAAGGCGGAACGATCTGGCGGACTTGGCGGGGTCGGGTACTCCCGCGGAGCGTGCGGCCAAGTACGCCGAACTGACCGCGGCCCTGGCCGCCGGGACCGCCATCGTCTCACCGGCGCTGCTTCCGCTGGTCGGCGCGGCGATGGGCGGCGTGGCTCTCTACCGGGGAGCCCATGCGGCTCGCGACGGGTTGAGAAACGCGATCCACCTCGCCGACCGGGTGAAGAACGGAGTGTCGCTTGACGGCGCGCTCAAGCCCGGCGAAGTGGCCGGAATGCCCATGGCAGGGAATCCGGAGGCGGCCAAGCGGCGCGCGGACGCCCGGCTCCGCAACATCGACAGGATCAACAACGTCGATGAGCAACGGCAGATGATGAAAGAGCACATCAGCCATGAACTCGACATGGTTCGGGCCAAGATGTACGGCGGCGGTCACATCGACGGGCTCAACCTGGACTTCAAGGGCTTCGTCAACGATCAGGAGAAGATGCGCGCGCTCCTCCAGCTGTCCAAGAAGACAGGGCTTGCACCGGACCAGATCATGCTCGCCGACAACGGCCTGTGGCTTCCCCAAGGGGACGCGGCCGAACGACACTGGTCCTCCCACCTGGACGATCACACCAAACGGCGACGGATCGTCGACGGGGTCGAGGAGACCGACACGCAGTTGGTCACGCGGATCATGACGCAGGGCATCGCGCGTGGTTACGTCATCGACGGCGAGCACATCGACGTGCCGGCCGAGCGTGGATTCGAGGAACTCTCAGGGATCAAGATCAGGGCCAGAGGGTCGGAGGAGGCCGCCCTCCGGGCAGGCCGGGACTGGGAACACGAACAGGGGCCGAGCCTTGGACAGCGTCGGCTGCGGGAGGCAGCGGACGTGGCCGACGCGCTTGAGGACGCGGGTGGATGGATCAGGGGCGGTCTGATGTCGAAGGAGGTCGAGCTGCCTGATGGCGTGACCGTGCGCGTGGGACAGGTCAAGGCCGACCTCGACCTCAACCTCACCAGGATGGGAAAGCTCGCCGAGCAGATGGCAGTGCTGCACGAGCAACGGCATGCCATGGATCCGGACTACTACCGATTCACACATGACCAGCAGATGAGGCAGCGTGACGACTACGCCGGAAAGATCGAAGAGTTGAGCACGACGCTGCGAGACGTCGTCGACGCCTCGATGTCGGCTCGATCCGCCACCGGCCTGCGCACCGAGATGGTCGACCCGGACATCAGCATGGACACCTCGGGGGTGATGGCGCAGGCCCAGAAGATCAGCGAGGAACTGAACGCCATGCGGAAGACATGGCACCAGCAGGTCGACAAGCATGCCGGCAGCGTCTACCGGCTGCCGATGGACCAGGCCGACGCCACCGAGTTCGTCCAGGCACTGGAGAAGTTCGGGAAGGTGCTCGCGAGCCGGCTCCTCTCCGAGGAGGAGAGCAACCGGGAGGTGGCCGACCGGCTGAGGAAGCTGGAGCAGCGCCTCCAGCACTCTCAGAGCGTGTACGACGCCGACCCCCGTAACCAGGCCGCCCCCCCGGACAATGGCCGTGATCTGGTGGCCTGGGCCGTACGGCGGTGAGCTGAGCGGGAGGCGGCCTCCTCCGTTCCGCACGCACGGGACATGAAACCGGCCCGCACCCTCCAGGGGTGCGGGCCGGTCCGGTGTCAGGATGCCGACGGTTCCGCCGGAACCGTCTCGCACATGATCTCGTACTCCTCCCGGAAGTCGGCCGGATCGACCTCCTCCAGTCGGGTGCTCTGGACATAGAGGTCCGAGTTGAGGGTGAGGATGGACTCGCCGCCCGACTCGCTGATGATTCCTTCCAGCGGGCCGTCCATGTCGAATTCCCCTTCGAACTCGACCGTCTGGGGCGTCACCTGCCCGCCATGGAACTCCACGCAGTCCGTCGGCTTGGGGTCGTCGCCGTCGAAACGGCCCTCCGTGTGCATGCCGTTGATGGCGTCGCCCTCGATGCGCTCCCACTCGAGCAGCTGGAAAACCGCCCCTCCGCTGCCGTGAAAGCGTAGCTTTCCGTGGTGGCCGACGCGGTGGCCGCCTTACCCTTGTCGATGCCGGAGGCCACGTCGGGACCTCCGGAACGCGTCATCGACGTCACTCCGAGGACGACGATGACGACGATGATGAAGACCGCGGCGGCGACCGCCGCAGGCTTTTGCAGACCCCTGTGCTTTTCGAACATGGCGGGAATTCCTTCCGCGTCGAGGTGCGGCAGGGGTCATATTTCCGGCCGTGCTGTTCGTCGTTGTCACACTTTGCCGGGGTCGAGCCAGCCGGTCCAGAAGGCGGAATTGTAGGCGCGCTCGACCCTGGAAACGTCTCTGGACGTGTTGGTGTGCACCATGTAGCCGTCGGCCAGTTGCATGGCCACATGCCCTGAGGTCGGCTCCACCAGGTCGCCGGGCCGGACCTGGCTGAAGGGGATCTGCCGCATCCAGCGGACCGCCCGCAAGGTGTCAGTGGTCGGGGCGTTGCCCCGGTAGAGGTTCGGGATCGCGTGCCGGTAGGCGCGGGAGACGAAGCTGGAACAGTCGGCGTAGTCGTCCCAGTTGCGTTGCGGTACGCACATGCAATAGGGGAGGCCCAGGTGAGTCAGCGCCCACTTGATGGCCTTCGCGGCCTCCGGGGTACGGGCCTGGACCACCGAGTCGACGCACAACTCGTGGATGCCGATCTCGGCGGAACCGTGCCGGAGCGTGTTCGCCGGGGTCTTCTTGGGGCAGCCGTCCGGCCCGACCTCCACCTGTCCGGCGCCGTAGCCGCCTGCCCCGTCGGCCCCCTCCTCCAGCGAGCCGATCCGCCGGCCCGCGCTGTCGAAGGGGGTGATGACGCCGCCGAAGAACCAGGCGTACTCGACGGCGCGCTGCTCCAGCGGGAGGGTAACCCCGTCGGTGCTGCGCAGCCGGGTCCACGCCTCGGTGGCGTCGGGGGCGATCGGGGCGCCGATCTCCCTCAGCGGGCGCGGAGCCAGCCTGGGAACGACCAGGGTGTCCTCACCGGCCACCGGAGCCGTCGGCCGGTAGGCGTTCTCCCTGGCCTGATAGTAGTTGGCCAGGCCGTTGAGGTTGGGTCTGTTCGCGGTGTCGTCGCCGGCCAGCCCGAGGGCGATCTGGGCGAGCGTGGCGTTGTATCCGGGTGCCCAGGAGCTGCTGAGGCAGGCGTGGCCGGAACTCGGGTCGGTGAGATCACTGGCCTCCCGCAGCGCCGTCATCTTCGGTTGCCACTCGCCGTACACGTCGGCCTCGTCCGGGGGTTCCTCCAGCGCCGCGAACTCCGTGGCGTGCGGGGCGATCGCCGTCAGGAAGTCGGTCATCGCCCTCGTGCACTCGGCCGAGGCCGTGAACTCCCCTCCGGGGCCGAAGCGCGCGAACGGCCTCAGGTCGCCGCCCATGGCGATGCCGAGCCGCTGCCAGCCGCCGATCATAGGCTGGTACACACCCAGCTCGGCCACGCGTTCCTTCGGCGGGATGCGCTCGACGGACAGCACGAGCCTGGCGGCGCCCGTGATGTTCTCATCGGTGTCGCACCGGTCGCTCACCCCGGCGGCGTCCGCCTCCCGCTCGGTCATGGGGAAGACGCCCTGGCGACCGTTCGCGTCGTCGTCGCACTCGTCGGTCGACCACTTTCCGGCCCCGTAGCTGACCGACAGTGCCTCGTTGACCAGGGTCTCGATGGCGGCGATCCGGTCGTTCTCGACGGTGTGGACGAACTCGCCGTCGTCGTCGTACGCCCCGCCGGTGACCAGATGCAACTCCGGCAGGCGGAGGATCTCGCAACGCCAGATAGAGATGATCTTGAAGCTGGTCGACCAGGGCTCTTCCGGGTCGTCCGGCGGCGGCACGGCGCACGGCGCGTCGGGGTCGGCGCCCCGGTCGGCGAAGATCCCGGACGCCGCGATGGCCCTGCTCCAGTACTCGCGTGCGTCCTCCTGGTTCTCGGCCGTGCCGTTGGGCTTCCACCGGGGGCCTGTGCGGTCCGCGTGCACCCTCTTCGCCGCATCGACCAGCGTGCGGGCGACGTAGTACGAGGAGTCGCACGGGTTCTGGGGGTCCAGGGACATGCGCGCCATCTCGAACGCCGTCCCCCGTGTGAGAAGGTACGGGCCGACACCCTGGTCGCCCTCGCCCCCGATGGTCGGCTCCGGGTTCTCGACGAGGCAGCCGTCCGCGATCACCCCGGCCGGAACGCCGCCCCCCGCGTCATCCGCCGACCTGCCATCGGCGGGCTCCGGGGGCTCGGCTCTCGGTTCGCCGGGCCACGTGCCGCCGGGCTGTATGCCGCCCTCCGTGCGGAACGTGGCCGGCTGCGGTGCGTTCGCGGAGCCGCCGGCCTGGTACTGCCGGGCGGCGTCCCGCATCTTCGCCATCACGCCATCGACGTACTCCCAGATCGTCGGGTTGAAGGAGCAGGCGGCCGGGCACTGGTCCCACCTCCCCGGTGAGTTCGCCCACGCGGGGTAGAAGTGGGCCGCGGCGACCTGCTGCCATTTCTTGTACCGGTTCCATTTGTCCAGGACGTCCCTGGTGGCGCGGCGGTCCTGCACGCTCGGCGGCGCGTCGCACGCGGTCCGGTACCCCCCGTAGTTGTTCCACGTGCTCGAGATGTACTGGTAGGCGCCGCAGGCGTCGCTCTCGCTCGTCCCGGCCCGGCGGGTGTAGCCGCCGTTCGACTCGTGCATCCGCAGGGCGTACAGGAACCAGCCGAGCTGGTGGGCGAGATCGCCCTCCGGCGGCCCGGCATGGCCGTATCCCACCGTGGCGGCCGAGCCGGGGCCCGTCACCCCCTGCACGGGCCCTGGCCCGGCGCCGCTGGTGACACCGGCCTCCACGGCGCCGCCGTCGGTGGCGCCTCCGCCCCCGGGGATCTCCGACGCCTCGCGCCCGGGGTCGCGGTCGACGTTGTCGTAAGGGCTGTAGCGGGCGAAGTCGGTCTGCGTCTTGACGATGCCGGCCAGGACCGTCCAGGGCACGGTGGCGTAGTCGGGCTGCCCGGACGACGCCCGGTTCGCGGCCTGCTGGAGCACCCGCTGCCACCCGTCCGGGAAGTACTCGCCGACTCTGCTGTTCGACCTGTCGTCCGGCTGGGTCTCGGTGTCGTCGAGGACCGCTCCGAGCACCCCGGCCACGAGGATGAGGGGCATCAGCGTCGACGCGCCGACCCCCAGGGACATGGCGGCCCCGCGGCGGCTCGAACCGGACCCCGAGGACGCGTTCGCCTCCCCATCGCCGTTGCCGCCCAGGAAGCCGTCCTTCACCGACTTCGGCGCGAACAGTCCGGCGGGCGTCAGGTTCAGCAGTCGCCGGCCGTACCTGGTGTTGGCGAGGCGCCTGGCGGCGTCGTACACGGCGGGCGGAATGCCCACCGAGGCGGCGAGGTTGCGAACGTACTGGTTCGCCGCCTGTCCCAACGCATTGCCGGCTTGTCGCGCCAGGTGTTTGGTCTTCTCCCCGAGGGTGTCGCCTTGCGGCTTGGACAGGCCCGTCCCCGCCAGGCCGCCCGCCTTGCCCCCCATCGCTCTGCGCAGGCCCCCTGAGCCGCTCGCCGCGGCGGTCCCGCCGGTCGCTCCCGACGACGCCGGTCCGGCGTCCGGCTTCCCACCGTCCGGGGCCGCTCCACCGTCCGCCGGCTTGGCCGCACTCGGTTCGGCGGTGGTCGCGGACGGGCCGCCCTCGGCTCCCGGTGCCCTGCCGGGCGGCGGTTCCGCCTTCGGCAGGCCGCCTCCGCCTCCGCCTCCGCCTCCGCCTCCGCCGCCGCCGGAGGTGTGGCGGGCGACGACATCGCGGCCTTTTTCCGGGGTCTGCCGTGAGGCTGCCGCTCGCGGGTCGTGTTGGGCCGGTCCGCCGGGCCGTCCCGGCATCGGACCGGACGGCCGGCCCGGGATGCTGTTGGCCTCGTTCACGCGATGCCCCTCGAGGTTCTGCGGTCGTCTCCCGACTGTTCGTGGGTGATCGGCAAAGACCGTCCGCCGACGCGCGCGGAGGGCAAGGCCCGCCCGTCAGCGCGCCCGGATCGCGTATCCGTCCGGGCCGCGTTCGACCGTGATCTCCACGCGACGGGACGCGGCGTTCCCGTCCCGCGTGATCGTCGCGCTGAACAGGTACTGGCCGGTCCCTGTGACGCGGGGATCCTTGACGGTGATCTCTCCGGCCACCGAGCCCCGCGGGTACGCGGGCGCCGCGGAGGGCCTGGCGGCGCCGACGAACAGGATCCCGGTCCAATCACCGGTCGCCTCTGCGGTGGCGGCGGCGAACGCCACGTTCCGGGCACCGGCCGGGACGACCGTCGTCCCGCCGCCGGTCACCGGGACCCGTACCGCGGCGGTGGCGGTGAAGTCCTCGGTGGGCGCCTCCCCCGGGGCAGGTGACGGCGCACCGGTGCCGGGTGTGGCGGATGCCGCCTCGTCCGCGGAGGGTGCGGGGGTGACGGTGTAGGGGTTCAGCGACCGCACCGCGAACCGCCGTTCGTCGCCGCCGGCGTCCTCCGACGATCCGCCACGACCGAACACCGCGCCGAGCAGCAGCATCGCGATGACCCCGGCGAGCGCCACCCACACCACGAGGTCCCACCATTCGGGCAGCTCGGTGCGGTCCCAGGGGCGGCTGCGCCGGTCGAAGCCCTCGCGGACGTAGTCGGTTATCTTCGGCATACCGTTGACCGTCGGTGCCGGAAGGCGTCCGGCAACCGGCGGGCGTGGCGGCCGGGGCGGGGCCGCGCACTGTCCAACGCGTGAGTGACAACGACGCCGTGAGCGGCCCGGTGATGCTGGCCGCCACCAACATGCTCAAGCCGCCGCCGGCCGTCATCGGCAGCCTGAACAGGGAGATCACGCTGCCGCGGACCGTCAGGCTGGCCACGCTCGCCGCCGTCGCCACGGGGGCGGTGCTGGGCTTCCTCGGCACGCTGTTCCTCTTCGGCGCGGGGCTGTACGCCTTGTTGTACGGTCCGGCGCTGGGCGGCGTGATCGGGTGGGCGCTGGTGAACTTCTCCCCGTTGCGGGAGGAGTCGATGGCCAGGTGGCTCGGCCTGCAGGCGAACCAGACCCGCAAGCGCAAGCTCGTCGTCGACGGACGGCAGGTCCGCCTCTACGTGGGCATCGCGCCGCTGCGCCGCACGGCTGTGGGGACGGTGCGGATGCTGCCCGGCGGCGTGCCCGTCGACAGCGTGCGATGGGACGCGCGCGGCGTCCCGCAGCAGGAGATCCCGGGCGCCGCACGGCTCACCGCCGCGACCCGCCTCCGGAAGAAGCCGGCCCTGTCGGACCGGGCGGCCGGCGAGGGCCCGCGTGTCCCAGGCCGAACCCCCGGTCGAGCGCCGCGCAAGGCCCGCCGCGAGAACCGGCATGCGAACCGGCGCGAGGCCCGCACAGGCGAATGAGACACCGAGCCGGCCCCGCGGTCGCTTGCGCTTCCACGCGGTGACGGAACGGTCTTCGCTGTCGGCCCCCCGGCGGGCGGAGAGTAACAGGAGAGGGACATGTCAGCAGAGTCGCCTACCCGTTTCGTGATGGTGCCGGCCCGCCGTTCGGACGAGCCGACGGCGCGCAGGCGGGCCAGACGCATTCTGGGCGCGCTGTTCCTTGCCGCCGGCCTCAGCGCCGTCTCGGTGTTCGTCGCGCTGTCCAGAGGCCAGAGCGAGGCCGACCTGTCGGCGGTCGATCCGCAGGGCCGCGAACTGGCGCACACGGCGGCGGTCACCTACCTCGCGGGCGGCCACCAGAACGTGCCGCACGCGACGTCCTTCGATCCCGAAGACACGGCCAGGGCCGCCGCCGACCTGTCCGCGGGGCGGCAGGCGGTCCCGCTGCCCTACCGATCGCTGAACTGGGTCGGGTTCACCCCGCAGCATTTCGGCTCGGAGAACGCGGGCTTCACCGATTTCGAGGTGCACCACTTCCTCGTCGCGCTCGGCGGCCCCGTCCCCACGGCGGAGCCGCGGCGGACGCCGCGGACGGGCCAGGATTCCCCGAACCAGTCGGCCACGGCGGCGCCGACGGCGTCCCCGCAGGCCACGGCCTCCCCGACACCGTCCGCGGCGCCGTCCAGCGCTTCGGCTCCGAATGGTCCGGCCGCGCCTACCCCGGGCGGCGGCCCGGCTTCCGCGGCGCCTTCCGGCAGCCCCGGCCCGGCGTCCGACGGTGGCGCGGCAGCACCCCCCACGAACGTGCTGCTGCTGGACGTCCCCGTCCTCGTCAGCGAGCAGGGTCCGCGGCTGGCGGCCGCACCCGCCTTCTCCACCGTGAGGAGCGGGGTCGGCGAGCCCGCGGGGAAGGGCGATTACACCAACTACGGCAACCTTCTGGCCGACGTGAGCGAGTCGGTGAAGAATCAGGTCGCGGCGTGGGCCAGGGCCTACGTCACCGGCGACTCGACCGCCTTGCTGACTCTCACCGGGGACCAGAACAGCACACACCATTACCTCGGCCTCAGCGGGTTCACTCTGCCCGCCTCCGGCTCGGCCGTGCAGATCCAGTCGGCGATCAGATCCGCCGCGGGACGACTCATCGTCCGGGTGCGGGTCCTGCTTGCCAGACCCGTCCCCGGCAACACGGTCTCCTCCGGAAACACCGCCGAAGACGATGCCACCGGCCCGCAGTTCACCACCTACGCGGACTTCGACCTGCTGGTAGGGGCGCCGACCGGGGCGCGGCCTCCGATTCTCGCCTGGGGCCCGGCCGGGTCGGCGGCGGAGCTCGAGCCCTACTCCAACGCCCTCACCCGGCCCTGACCTTTTGCACCGGAACAGTACGAAAACAAAGGACGTGACATGAAATTCACCGATTCGTACTTCCCGCTCGCCGAACCGCCCGGTGAAGACGGCGCGACCGACTTCCTCGAGTCCGATTTCGGCGGCGTCCTGGAAGCCTTCTGCGGCGCGGTCGGAGTCATCATCGCAGTGATCTGCATCTTCCGCATGATCAACCACATCACCCGCGGCAAGCCGGGCGACGGCTTCAAGACGCTCGTCTTCGGCCTGATCATCGGCGGGATGCTGTTCAACCTGACCATGACCATCGACGCGGTGGGGGCCATGTCCGGAATCGTGGAGAGCGCCTTCGACAGCGTCGAGTCCGTCACCGGCACCGGCAGCGACTGAGCGCGGCGGGCGGCCAGACCGAGGAGGGGAGGCGAGCATGGCGAACATCTTCGGGTCGGACACCAGGCCAGGAGAGTCCGAGAGCGGCGGATACCTGCTCACGACCCTGATCATGGTGGCGCTCGCGATCGCCGTGGTGCTCCTCGTCCCGGCCATCTGCGGGGCGGCCATCTTCATCACACTGCGCCGGTTCCTGGTCCGCCGGGACTGGATCATCGTGACGCTGGCGGGCGTGGTCGGATTTGCCCTGCATCCCAGGGAGAACGCGTTCGCCTACGGCTACTGGCTGCTCGGCTTCTTCGACTACGGCCCGGGTGACCCGCGCCGCGTACCGGTCACCGTGGTGCTGTGCGTGGCGGCGGTGCTGGCGGGCTGCGCCGGCATGATCTTCGGCAGGGCCATCGGCTCGCCGGTCGCCGGCATCAGCAGGTTCCTGCGTATCAAGAACATGATCTCCGATCTGTTCGACGGCACGTGGATACGCCGCAAGGAATCGGTCGACGACCCGATCACGCCTGGGAGCATCCGGCGGGACATGCTGAAGCGGCGGGTGTCCGGCCGGGTCACCCTTCGGGACATCCCGGCGGTGCGCGGTCCGCACGCGACGAGGAAGACCGCACGGACGCCGCTCAAGGCCAAGGCCATCCCGGTCGGCCTGGGAGCCCGCGACCGGCCGGTGTGGCTGAGCGTCCAGGAGATGGGCATGCACGGCGCGGTGGTCGGGTCCACCGGCAGCGGAAAGACGGTCACCCTGATGTGGATCATCGGGGCGGCCCTCGACATGGGGTACGACGTCACCGTCATCGACATGAAGGAGGACACCGAGCCGGGCGGCCTGCGCGACTTCCTGCGCGCCTACGCGCGGATGCATCGGGTGCCGCTGCAGGAGATAGCCCTGGCCGACGAGCGGCCGGCCTACTGGTTCAACGTCCTCGCCGGCATGTCCGCCGACGAGGCTTTCGACACCATCATGACGATGGTCGAGTTCGACGACGCCTATTGGCAGGCGCTGAACCGCAAGATCCTCCAGCAGGTGGTGCAGATCTGCTATCAGGCCTGCGAGGTGGCGCCGGGTCGCTTCGGCCCGCCGACGCTGCTGGAGATCGGCAAGATCATGGAGCAGGGCACGGCCATGCGGAGCGCCGTCCGGGAGCGGGTCCTGGCGATCGACGCGGCTGAGGGCACCGGCCACTGCAAGGACCGCTTCACCAACATCCTGCAACCGTCGGCGGACGAGGCCAAGTCGGCGGCGAGCTTCGGCACCAAGCTGACCGGACTGTACGACTCCGGCGCGGGCCGGCGCATCCTCGTCCCCGGTGGTGACCGGCAGATGATCGACGTTCGGCGCGAGGGGCTGACCTATGTCGGGCTCAACTCGCTGGGACAGCCCGACATGGCCAGAGTCCTCTCCTCCTCGGCGCTGCAGCGCCTGTCGGTCTACGCCGCGCAGCGCATCCAGGGCCGTGCCCCCAAGGACCGGCCGCGCCTGATCGTCGTGGACGAGGCGAACTTCATCGATCGGGGCATCGCCATGAACATGCTGTCGCGGGTCCGGTCCGCGCTGTTCAGCATGATCCTTTGCACCCAGGGCCCGACGGACTGGATCGACAAGGACGGCGACGACTGGTCCCGGCTGGCGCAGAACATCAACTGGCTGATCGCCATGGCGCAGTCCTCGCCCGAGTCGGCCGAGAAGTGCGCGGAGTTCCTCGGCATGCGGGTCAACAACACCTTCGGTGAACGTGTCACCCAGGGCGGCCACCCCAAGCAGTTCAACGTCATGGAGAAGGAGCAGTTCATCGTTCCGCCCCAGGAGCTGCGAGATCTGGGCACCGGCGAGGGGTACCTGCGGGTCAACAAACCGGACAGCAGGGTCGAGTACGTGGTCGTGCCGATGCGGACCCAGGAACTGAGCCGGTACGAGAGGCGGACGGCATGAGGGCGATCAGGATCAGTCCGCGGGCGGTGGCGAGGGAGGCCGCGATCGTCGTGGCGCTGGGGGGAGCACTGGCGGGTGTTTCCCTGGGGCTGCTCGTTCTCCAGTACGGCGAGGCGCTCCGGCTCGGATTCGCGGATGTGCTCATCGCAGGCGCGGCGGGCATGGCGGCCGCCTCGGCCGTACGGGCGACCGCGCGGCTGCACCGCCACTGGAAGAGGACGGTCGGCCGGTTCACGGCGGCCGCCGCGCTGTGCGCCCTGGCCGCGCTCGCCGGAGCGCTCGTGGTGATGATCCCGGGCGAATGCCCTGGCGGTCTGTTCAGTACGGGCCGGTGCGGAGTGCGTGAGGCGGCCGCCTGGGGACAGGTGGCCGGACTGGCGGCGGTCGTCAACTTCGGGGTCGCCGGTCTCACGCTGTGGTTCGTACGGCTCGCACGGGCGCTCTCGCGGACCGTACGGGAAGTGATTCGCGACGGGACGGCGCAGGGCGTCATCTGGATCAAGGCGCTGGGCGGTGTGCGGCGGCGCGGTTCCGGCAGGCGGTCGTCGAACGGGCCGCGCCGTGCCGGCAGGCCGGCCTCAGATGGACGGCGCCGCGACCCGCGGGAACCGAAGGGCCGCCCGACGCCGCGCCGCACCGACGCCGAACGCGCCCGACGCCGACGATTGCGTGCCCGCGCCTGACCCGAGCCGCGAGGGCGAGCGCGAGGAGAGTTCTGTGCACATCGACGTTCGATGCGAGCGCCGGCCGGGGGTAGCCGCAGTGGCGGGCCCCACCGAGCCCGCTCTTCGCGACGCCTGTACCGGCGATGGGGGTTCAGGGCGCATGCGGACGCCAGATGATCGACGAGACCACAAGCAGGACGCCTAGACAGGTGATGACGAAGGTGACGAAGACGGGCCAGAGGGAGACGGCACCGGACCGCGGCAACCGGTCCGCCAGTGCTCGGCGGACCCACCTCCCGGTGGCGTCGTCACCGCCGGCTGCCAGAGGCGCGTTGCCGTCGTCGATGCCGTCATCCGGGTACCGGGCGGTCGGCGCGACGTCGGTGGAACGGTTCTGGACGGCGTCGTCGGCAGGAGCCGCCCAGCCCGCTGACGCCCCCGCTCGGGGCGCGCCACCGCCTCCGGACCAGCCTCCCGACGCTGTCTCGTACAAGGCATCGGACACGGCATTCGACGTGCCCCCTGTCGTCGTCCTCGCCGCGGCGGCTCCTGGGGGTGTGACGGTCATGCCGTTCCAGGTCTCCGACGGTTCGAATGACGCCCAGCCGGCGCCCTGCGTGTCGTCGATGACGATCCATGGGTTCTGCTCCCAGGTCCCGTCCGGCTCCACGCCCTTTGGGCTCGCCGGTTCCCGCTCATCGTTCATCCTGCCCGTCCTTCGAGCCTTTCGGGACCGTCCACCCCGTCCACGATGCGTTCGGCGAGCTTGGCCAGCGCCTTCTGCTGAATCTGGCGTACCCCCTCACGGGACAGCCCGAGCCGCTCGCCGATGACGCGCAGCGACTGCTCCGGCTCGCCGTCCAGCCCGAACCGGCGCGTCAGCACATAACGTTCGCGAGGGGCGAGATTCGACAGGCCGCGGCCGCTGACGGCGCGCAGATCGAACCGCAGCAACACCTCCTCCTCGACGCCCGGGGAGGGGTCGGCCAGCCGTTCGTCCCACGGCACCTCGTACTCGCCCTCTCCCGGGGCGGGCGCGTGCAGGCTGTCGAGCCGGGGCGCGTCCAGGACACGGCGCACTTGTGCCTCGGTCACCCCGGCGCGCCGGGCGACGTCGGCATGGTCCACTGGGGCGTCAGGCCCGGCCTCCTCCAGGAACGCCCGCTCGGCGGCCAGGATGGCAGGGCGCTTCTCGAAGTCCCCGGGATTGAGATTGGGATGGTCGGCGTCCCGAACCGCCCGCAGCACCTCCCGCTGGATCGGCTTGAAGGCCCAGCCGGCGAAAGGGCCGCGCTCCGGGTCATAGGAGGAGATCGCCCACAACAGGCCGACCTTGCCGGCGCTCTCGAAATCCTCGATGTGCTCATTGGACCTGGAGGTGAACATGGCGACGTATTTGCGGACCAGGCCGAAGTTCACGTTCAGGATTTCGTAGGTGACATCCTCCAGTTCGCGCTCGGCCCGGCGCAACGCCAGTTCCGAGAGCATGTCCAGCTCACCGGCGTCGGCCCGGGCGCGCAGAACGGTGAGCTGCTCCTGGAGCTCTTTGCGGCGCGCGAAGTGTTCGTTGTTGCGGGTGCGGAAGTCCTCGGCGGCGGGACGCCCGCCACCGGCCAGCTGCACGATGTTCATCTGTCTCCTCGCCATTGGAGGTCATTTCATTTGGCGATGGCAGATGAGCGCGACGGCAATACCGGCAAAGGCCATAAAGAGGCAAGGCCTTATCAACCACACCAAATAAAACAACATCTCTTTTGTGTGCTGATTTCCCCCAGCACCCTGATATGGAGAAGATGACACGCGGGCGTCGCCGACCGCCCCTGGAGAGTTCCAGGGGCCCATCACCCCAGCGGCCTCAAAGCGGGGGTTGCGGCTTACGCGGGAACCGGTGGTCTTGCGGTGTTACCGTCCGGCCCATGGGCGCCTTGGCAAGGAATTGCTCGTCAGAGGTACTCATGCCTAATCGGTGTTGCCGGTGTACTTCCGAGCGGGTGGGAAGGTGCACCCCGCAGGTCGGCGAACGCCGGGTTGCGGAATCTGGAAACGCGCGGACTCTAGAGGTCAGGGGCAGGCGCGGCCCGAGATGCGGAGTGCGACCGGCCGAGCCAAGCCCCATCTGACAAACGAAAGGACCCATGACCGGTGCGAACGATCCTGAGCGACCTCGGTCTCGAATCCCCGCTCGTCGGGACGACGGTGACGGCGCACATCACGTCGAGCGGTCCCGACGGATTCCGCTGCACCGTCTACGATGTCGCCACCCTCGAGCCCCGTGAGGCGGTCCTGCCGCGTGCCGATGCCTTCGATCTCCCGGAGGGTGCCGCCGCCCCGGAGCTGGCGGTGGGTGACACCGTCATCGCGCTGGTCGTCGGCGTGTCCGGTACGGCGCAGCAGGGCACCGAGCGGCTCATGCTGTCGGCCACGGCACCCGAGTTGGTCGAGCGCATCCTGTCGGGCTTCGTCGACGACATCGTCACCGGCAAGGTCGTCATCAAGGCAGTCGCGCGCGTCGCCGGGACCAAGACGAAGGTCGCCGTGGTGCCCACCACGAAGGGCGTCGACGCTCGGGGAGCCTGCATCGGCCGGGGCGCCAGCCGGCTCAAGGGTGCCGAAAGCCTGCTGAACCGCGGTTTCGGCAGGGAGCGGCTGGAGATCATCGAGTATTCGGGCGACCCGGCCACCTTCCTGACCAACGCCATGAACCCGGTGCGGGTCACCGAGGTTCTCATTCGTGGCGACAACGCGATCGTGGCGGTCGAGGAACACCAGCTCTCGGGCGGGATCGGAGAGGGCGGGCTGAACGCCCAGCTCGCCGGGCGGCTCACTGGGCACTACGTCCGGGTCGTCAAGGCCGGCACCGACCTGCGCGAGGTGCTCCGCCAGCTCGCGACCGGCACCGGCGCCCCGGAAACCGGCTGATGTCCCTTCCACTGTGAGCAACGGCGTCGTACGGAGTGACGACGAACGGGACCCGATCCCGTTGAACCGGCGGCTGCTGTACGGCGTGGTCGCTTCTCTGGTCATGCTGGCGGGCTTCGGGGTGACCGGTTCTCCGTACCACCGCGTCGATCCAGGCCCGGTGATCCAGGTCGGCCCGCCTGCCGCCGGGTCCTGGTCAGTCATGACGGCCCACGTGCGGCACAGCAATTGGTTCCAGTGGGCGGCTGCCGAACTCACCGGGGAACGCACCATCCGCGGCGGCGGCGACGGCTCCCCGTCGTTTGCCCGGGCGATGGACACGGCACAGACCAACGCCGTGGTGGTCGCCGCCCAGCTCGCCGCCCGCCGGACTCCGGTGGGCGGTACCGGGCTGCAGGTGATCGATGCGGGGGGCATGAGCGGACTGCGACCCCGCGACATTCTGCTGGCCGCCGGGCACGGCGAGGATCTGATCCCCTTGCGTACACACGCCGACCTCCAAGCGGTGGCCGCCCGGCGGAGCAACCTACGCGTGCTGGTCGTCCCCCTGAGTCCCGGCGACAAGTGGGGAAGCGCCGAGATCCGACGGATGCCCGCCACCCGGCTCGCGCAGATACGGGTCAGCCCGGATGTCGCGGCCACCGCCCACCCACTGGGCGCTGTGCGAGGACCGTCGGCCGGGCTCCTCCTGGCTCTGGCCCGCGTCGACGCGCTCACCCCGGGCGACCTGACCGGCGGCCGCCGCGTCGCCGGGACCGGCGCGATCACTTCCGACGGCACCGTGACCAGCGTCGGCGAGATCGCCGAGAAGGTCCGCGCCGCGGCAACGGCGCGCACGGACGTCTTCTTGGTGCCGGCCTGGCAACGGGCCACAGCGGCCGCGGCGGCCCAGGGCACCGGAGTGCGGATCGTGCCGGTCCGCTCGGCACCGGAGGCCGCCCGCTGGCTCTGCGCAACCGGCGGCCACGCCCCGATCTGCTAAAGCCTGTTTCCTGGGCAGCGTCTTCCCATGGCGAGTACTTCTCGGAGTTGCCTAACACCATGAGGACGCAACAGCGACTCCGTCTCGATGAGGTCCCTGTGCCGATTCACACCCTCCGCTTCGCCGTAGGCGTTAAGCCCCCTCCGAGTGTCTACCCAACCGGGGCGAACACACCGCCCGGCGAAAGACAGTTGCCGCTTCCTAAGAAGTCTGGACAGTCATGACTAAGAGCCGGGAAACACGGACGGCTCCTACTGACGGCAATGGCCCGTCACATCACCCCGAGAGAAAAGAGTCACACATGTCGGACAACAACCACCAGCACGTGTGGATACCGCAGGGGACCACGCCGAACGGGCAGATCGTGTACACCTGCAACGGTTGCGGAGGGTCCAAGGTCGAGTGAACTGGTCCCGGCTTGGGCGCCCCTACCTGGGGGACGGCCAGTGACCTGACGAAGCGTCAACGGGGTTTCCCCGAGGGCGCATAACTAGCCTCGACGTACGCCGCATTGCGGCGTACGTCGAGGCTCCTCTTTTCACGGCTCTGTAACCCGTCGATGTGTGCACCGTGGTCGCCGCGCCGCCCGGTCTGAATGTGCAGGCGGTCTGCTGCCCGGCAATGCCGGCTCGGGGGAATCGGGAGCCTCAAGCTGACGACTGGTACCTGAAAGAATCGGCCTGATCGTTAGGTGTCGGTCGTCCGGGGTGGGCGGCGGGTGGGGAGTAGGGACAGGTGTTCCTCGCGGACCAGGCCGAAGCGCAGGGCGACGTCCACCACGGCCGCTCGTTTGCCGTCCTGCCGCTCCTCTTCGAAGGGCTGCTTGACGCGCAATTTCTGTTCGGCGAGGTAATCGATGTGGAAGTTGACCGCTCGCAGGGTGGGGTTGCAGTCGGGCGACGCGCTGAGGCGTTCCACGACCTGACGCGAGGTGGGGACCGCGGTCGAGGACTCGTCCCGTAGCCGCGGTTCGCAGAGGGCCACCAAGACGAGGAAATAGATCGCGTCCTGGTCGAGGGAAAAGGCCGAGATGGTCGAGGAGCCGTCCGGTTCGGGCAGCTCGAGGTCGACCGATTCCAGGTACATGTGCTGGGGCGCGTACACCTGGAAGGAGGCGGTCGGGCCCTGGGTGGTGAGCACGACGCGGGAGAACTCGAAGGGCACCGGGCAGGAGGCGCGTCGCGGGGGGATCCGCAGATACTCTCCCGCGCCCTCCGGATTCTCCACCACGAAGGTGCGGTCGTTGCTGAAGTTGCTGAGCCGCCAGTGGTCGTCGACGGCGAGGATCTCTCCGGCCAGGCGCGGAATCGTGGGATTGTCCAGGTGCAGGTCGACCAGGCGACCGGGTGCGCCGCGTCCGAATCTGAGGGTCTCGCCCGGCGCCAGTTCCTTGCGTACCGGGTCGCGACGCGAGTCCGATGGCAGATACACCAGAACGCCCGACACGCCGTCACCTCGTGGAACTCGTCCGATGGGGGAGCGTTTATCCCGTAGAGACGCTACCCGGGATCTTCCGCCGTCTATTCTGCCCACCGGGCACGCCTAGTCCTTCGAGGGGGAGCGGAATGGAGCCGTTGCGCGCGGATGATCCGGCGCGGATCGGTGACTACCGGCTGGTCGCGCGGCTGGGGGCGGGGGCGATGGGCCGTGTGTTCTTGGGGCAGGGCCCATCTGGAGACCCCGTCGCGGTGAAGGTCGTCCACGCGCGCTTCGCTCATCGCCAGGACCGCCGCGAGCGGTTCGCCCGGGAGATCGCCGCCGTGCGCGGCATCGACGCGGCGTACGTCGCGCCGGTGGTGGACCACGACGCGAGCGCGGCCGAGCCCTGGCTGGCCACCGCCTATCTGCCCGGCCTCACGCTGCGGCAGGTGGTGGAGCTGCACGGCCCGCTGCCCGCGCCGTCAGTGCGCGCCCTCGGGGCGGGGTTGGCGAGGGCGCTGACGGCGATCCATCGGGCCGGTGTCCTGCACCGGGACCTCAAGCCGTCGAACCTGGTGCTCACGCCGGACGGTCCGCGGGTGGTGGACTTCGGCATCGCCCGCCCCGACGGAGCCGACACGATCACCGTGCCCGGGTCGCTGCTCGGCACCCCCGGCTACATCCCGCCCGAGCGGATTCGCGATCGGCGCTCGGGACGGGAAGGCGACGTCTTCGCCTTCGGTGCCGTGCTGGTGTACGCCGCCACGGGAGAAGGGCCGTTCGGCGCCGGCTCGGCGCCGGCGCTGCTCTACCGCACGCAGTCCGAGGAGCCTCGGCTGGACGCGCTGCGTGCGGCCGTGGACGATCCGGGGCTCACCGAGATCATCATGAGTTGTCTCGCTCGTGACCCCAGGCGACGTCCCACGGCCGAGGAGCTGACCCAACGATTCACCGAGGCGCCCGACCCGGTGGGCACACGGTGGCTGCCCGACGAGGTGGCCGCGAGCGTCACCGGCGCAGGTGGTCCCCCAAGGCCGCCGCATGCGCCGGGCGGGAGGCGTACCCGGCGGACCGTTCTCGCACTCGGCGCCACCGGCGCCGTTCTGGCGACGCTCGGACCGTCGGCGTACGGCGCGTTCTCGGCAGGGGTCCGGCAGCCGACCAAGGACCGGACGCCGCTCTGGACCTACAGCAGTCCCGACAGTGGGAACGAGCACTGGTTCACCAGGCCCACCGTCGTCGGGGACATGGTCTACCTCAGCTCGACCATGGGCGTGCATGCGCTGAACTGCGCGCGGGGCGAGTTGTCGTGGACGGCCAACCGAGGCATGCCCGTTCGTTCGAGCGCCACGGTGCTGAGGGCGGGAACGGTGCTGAGGGAGGGAACGGTGCTGTTCAGCGACGGATGGCTGTGGGCTCGACGCGCCACTGATGGATCCCCCGAACCTGACTGGCAGGAGCCATGGGTCGGTATCACCGGCGCCCCGGCCGCGGGCGGCGATCAGGTCTTCCTGTTCGACACTGTCGGCTACCTGTCGGCCTATGACGGCGGTACGGGTCGCCGCCGGTGGAGGCTGCGCCTCGTCAAGCCCGGCGCGGGCGGTGACATCGACCCGGTCCGCGCCCAGGGTGGCCTTGATCCGATGATCGCGGGCGGTCTCGTCTACGCCGCGCCGGGCGGCGTGTTCGCGGTCGATCCCAAAGTCCGGGCCGTGAGGTGGCGGTTCGGCGAAGGCACCGCCGCACCGGCGATTCACGGCGGCCTGTTGTACACCGCGGGTGCCGATCGCGTACACGCTCTGAACGCGGCCAGTGGCGCCGTGCGCTGGAGCCGTGACGTCGGCGCTCGGATATCGAGCGGTGTGACGGTCGCCGACGGCCTGGTGTTCGCGGGCGACGACTCCGGACGCCTGCACGCCCTGGACGCCGCGACCGGACGACCGCGCTGGCGCTTCGACACCAACGGGCCACTGCGCGCCGCCCCGGCGGCCGCTCCGGGCACGGTCTTCGCCGGGTCGGACAACGATCGTCTCTACGCGATCACGACGGCAGATGGGAGAGTGCGTTGGAGCCATCCAGTGGGACGCCAGACCGAGGTCCACGCCCAGGTATGGCGCGACCGGGTCTTGGTATGCGGTGACCTCACCCGGCTCTACGCCTTCCAGGTATGAGTACCGGTGAGTCCGGCCGGCTGAGCCGGCGCCGCGCGATCGCAGGGCTGGCCGGAGCCGCGATCGCCGGAAGCGCGACCGTCTGGCCCCTGCGCGAAGAACAGGACGCGTATCCGAGCATCCCCGCTCCGGACGGGCCGCTGCTGTGGACGGCCGAGGTGAAGCTCGCCGCGGATGAATTCTTCGGGCCGGTCACCGCGGGGCACCTGCTGCTGGTCGAGCGGCCGTTCGCCGCGCGAGGACGAGAGCGGTGGACCGTACTGTCGTGTCTGGACACCGGGACAGGACGCCGGCTTTGGTCGGTCTCCCTCGGGCCTTCTACGGCGAGGCTGCAGAAGGTGGTCGTCGCCGGCTCCGTCGTACTGGCGCGGACGTATGAGGCCCTGCACGCGTTCGACCTTCACACGGGACGCCTGCTTTGGCGCCGGGAGCGGAACACGGGGGGTTCGGCGTCCCTCACGGTGACGGTCGGCGGGGGCCTCGTCCACGACAGCGGTGATGAGGAGAACGCGGTCTCGACGACCACGTCAAGGCATGCTCTGCACGCCTATGAGGTGGGCAGCGGACGCTTGCGCTGGACGACGGTCGTCCAGCCGCGTGTGGTGACGGCGGACGCCCCGATCTACGCGGCGGGGTCGCTGCTCGGTACCGCCGTCATGTCGGGCGTGTCCCGGAACTCGGAGACGTTCGCCTACGCCGTGGACGCGACCACCGGTGAACAACGCTGGTCGCGACGCCTCGGCGTATGGGACTCGGGGCCGGGCTCCGGCGTGGCCCATGCCGCGGGCACCTTCTATGTCTTCTCAAGGGGACGCGGCGTTCTGCATGCCGTGGACGTGTCCACCGGAAGGATTCGATGGCAGGTTCGGCCGAGACCGCGTTCCGGTGGAGGCGCCGGCCTTTCCGTCGGTGAGAGGACGCTCGACGCAGGCGTCCCCGTGGTCGCCGGTACGACCGTCTATGTGTGCGACGAGCACGGCGTTCTGCACGCCTTCGACGTGCGTGACGGTCGGCGGCGCTGGGCCTTCGGCACCGACGCCAGGCCGTCGAAGGTGCACATGGTTCCCGAGCCGCGGACCGGGGATGGCCAGGTGTACTTCCGGGCCAGTCACACCGGTAGGAGCAACAGCACCCTGTACGCTTTGGGCGCCGACGAGAGACGGCCCCGCTGGCAGCGGCGCGCCGACGGCTCCTACAGTGGCCCGCTCGTGTCCGGGAACATGCTGCATGTGTCGGACGGGGACGCCATCACCGGGTACGACCCGATCGACGGGTCGGTCCGTCGTCGCGTGGACCTCAGGGCCCTCGGCGCGGCCGGGACAACCGAACTGGTCACCGACGGTGCGAATGTCTATGCCCTTTCCGGCGTCCAGGTCCTCGCCCTCCGCCTGGAGAGCTGACGATGGAGGCACTGCGTCCCGGCGATCCGGAGAAGATCGGTGGATACGAATGCGTCGGCCGGCTCGGGGCCGGTGGGATGGGGGAGGTGTTCCTCGCCCGGGCGGAGGACGGCGGGCTGGTGGCGCTGAAACTCATCCATGCCGACCTCGCCGAGGACGCGGCCTTCCGCGCCCGCTTCGCCCGTGAGGCCGCGGCGGTGCGTCGGGTGAGCGGCCCGTACACCGCGCCATTGCTGGACACCGGTGACGTTCCCCGGCCCTGGCTGGCCACCGCCTATCTCCCGGGGCTGTCGCTCGACCAGGCCGTCACGCGGCACGGCCCACTGAGCGTCGAGGCCACGCGCCGACTCGGGGCCGTGCTCGCCGAGGCCTTGGGCGCGATCCACCGGGCGGGCGTCGTGCATCGAGATCTGAAGCCCGCGAACATCCTGCTGACCGCCGACGGACCGCGCGTCGTCGACTTCGGCATCGCGGGCGGCCCGGACATCGGCACCGGCGACGGGACCGCCGGACGGCCCGTCGGCACGCCCGCGTACATGGCTCCCGAGCAGATCACCGGCGGACCCGTCACCCCCGCCGCCGACGTCTTCGCGCTCGGTGGGGTCCTGATGTTCTGCCGTACCGGGTCGCCGCCGTTCGGGACGGTGCGGTTGCCAGAGCCACTCGACCGAGTCGTGCGGGCCCGTCCCTACGACACCGACGACGCGGGCCTACGGGAGGTGGTCGCCGCCTGCCTGGCCGAGAACCCCGTACGACGGCCCAGCACGGATCAACTGACCACCGTGCTTCCCCCGGGCGCCACGGGCACGGGCTGGCTGCCCGCGCCGATGGCCCACGACATCGCCGACCAGGCCGATTCGATACCACCTTCCACCCAGGCCGGCCCACGCCTCCGTCGTCGCGTGCTCCTGCGGATCTCCGGTGTGGGCGCGGCGGCTCTCGCGGGTATGGGGGTGGTTCGTGCACTCGGCGGCGCGGAGCCCCCGGCGGCGTCCGTCCTGTGGGCCGCCCGTGCCACGGCGGTGACCGGCTACGAACTCGGGCCCGCGCTTCACGGCAGGCTGTTCCTCCTCGACCGAACCGTCGTCACACGCTCGGGCGGCGCGCGCCTGGACCTGTGCTGCCTGGACACCGCGACGGGACGCTACCGATGGCGTCGTCCTCTCACCCCCTTCGACCGAGAGCGGGGCGAGGTGGTCGCCGGTCCTGGAGGCGTCTGGGTGCGCAGCACCCGTGAACTGCACGCGATCGACCCTGATTCCGGCACTGTGCGCTGGTCGCAGCAGCGCGCGTTCCCAGGGTTGGTGCCTGCGGCGGCCTACGGTGTCGGCGTTGTGTACGACGTCGGTCCCGCCCTGGATTCCGATGACGCCGGCACCGTGTACGCGCACGAGCCCCGCACAGGCCGAGTGGTCTGGGAGCGGCGGGTCGACGGCAGACCCGTGGGCCCTCTCGTCATTGCAAGGGGCGTCCTGTACGTCATCAGTGCCTCGGCACGGGGACGGTGGGAACGTGTGCACGCACTGGACGCCGCCACCGGCGGCGTGCGCTGGATGTCCGGCTTCGCTGACGAAGATGTGGTCATGGCACCGCCGTTCGCGCCCAACTACACCGACGCGACGCTGTCCGTCGCCGACGACACCGTCTACGTCTCGGTCGAAGGCCGCCATGTTCACGCCCTGGACGCCCGCACCGGCTCGGCTCGCTGGCGGGTCCGTCCACAGTTGAACATCGAGCCCGTTTTGGGACGGCCCTATCCGAGCGCGGCCTTTCCCGTGACCGCCGGGAACACGCTGTTCTTGGGGACCGGAGACGGGGTGCTGCGCGCCTTCGACATTCGTCATGGCCGCCAGCGGTGGGCGGTCGAGACAGGAGCGCCGCCCGCACCTGTCGGGGTCTTCCGCCGCCGTTTCACTCCGGTCGTCGGTCACGGGCTGGTCTTCGTCCGCGGTGCCGACAGCGTCCGCGCCCTGCGGGTCGGCGACGGTGGCGTGCGCTGGGAGCGCAGGACCGATCCCTCCGCGGGCGAGCCCGTCCTGGCCGGGGGAACGCTACATGTCCCCGGCAAGTGGGAGGTCACGTCGCACGATCCGGTCAGCGGCCGGGTTGTGCAGCGGCTCGACCTGCGGGACTACCACCGTTCCCCCACCGCCGTGCTCGCCGGCGAGGGCGCTCTGTACGTTCTCGCCGGGGTGGACGCCGTCGTCGCCGTTGGGCTGCCGGGATAGGGAGGGATGGGGAATACAGCCCCTGCCTCACGATCCCCGTTCCTGCGACGGCCACCACCTTGGAGCCGCGGCACCACCCGTTGGAACACAACTGTGGCGGCCCCTTGGCGGCGGACTGGGGCGGATCAGGGAGCTGGTCGACGGGCTCGGCAGGCCGAGCCCGATATTGGTCCGCGGCCACGTTTTGGAACATTTGTTGTCACCTGGGTCGGCGGCCGGACGGTCCACGTCAACATCACCGTGTCCCCGGGCCAGTGAATAGCGCGAGCACGGGTCCATCTGAGCCGACAGGAAGGTAAGGCGCGACGTGGAGCACCCTCTTACCGGCACTCCTCTCGGTGCGGTCCAGACGCTTTCCCTCGATCTGGCCACCAAGATCGAGGCCAAGCTTCTGAGTGTCGACGAAGCGCTGCACGAGCTACAGAGCAACGAGGTCGTCGATGCGGAGGGCTACACCTGGCGGATCGATCCGATGACCCAGTCGTTCGTCCGGCGCGGGCCAGGCGCCGACGCGGTTTGGAAGCCTGCTGACCCTTCGGAGTATGCCGAGCGGGCGCCACAGGAGCCAGACGAGTATTGGCCGCAATCTTTGACGGTGCCCGCGCCAACATACCTTCTTCCGCAGCCTGTCCCTCACTGGGCACAGCCTGCTCCGGACATGGCGGAGGCTGCTCCGAATTCGACGTCGGCCGCCGGTCGGCCGATGAGGTTCGGGGAATCGGCCGCTGAGCGCAACGGTGAGCGGAGGAACAGACGCTGGCCGCTCTACGCTGTCGGGGGCGTGACGGTCGTGGCCCTGGTCGCCATTGTGGCGATTCAGGTCTCCAGCCAGGGAAAGTCCCGAGCCGAGGGCGCCCCAACGACCGCACCAACGCAAAGAGCGATGCCTGCACCCAATCCGGCTCGGTCGGTCCCGACCGGTCTACTGCCCAAGGTTTATCGGGTGCCGTCATCGGACCGGTACGACTCGGTGGTAGCTGAGCTCACGTCGGGAAGTGTGAGCCGCGTCGTCAGCGTTACGGAGAAGAGCCAGTACAACTTCAATAACCAGCGGCTGTACGCGGCGATATACGCAGGCTGGGTCGGTGCCGGCCTCACCATCGAGCCAAGCCAACCGGTCGGCGACCCATCCGGCCTGACCGCGACCCAGGTATGGGAGCTGCGAGACGGTAGTACCGTGATCGCCGCCGCCAACGTCACCTGGCACCGCGCCAGCAGGCTGTCTTCATGGCGGTTGGTCAAATGGCCAGAATTCCATCCAACTAGCTGAGGTTTCCGAGCCGAGAGGGAGACCCTCATACGGGGTTCGGACCGACATGACAGACCACCTCATACGAGATACAGACGTGATGCGCGCAGGCGGCCTCGAAGGCGAGCATCGCAGTGACATATCGCGCAGTCGTCCACCGTCCGGACTGCAGCGCCAGGCCTGGCAATGGGCCGTCGCCAACCTCACACCCGCTGGGGATCTGCCGTTCGGTAAGGAGATCGCCGAGCGGTTCGGGCGACGGGAACGGTGGGGGCGCCTGGTGAAACAGGCCGGAGCCACCGGTCGCCTGGACCCGCCGGCCACGCGGTAGCTCGCTGAATCGGGTTGGCTGGCGCCATGCTGACCGGCGGATGGCCCGGGGCGCCTTTCAGGTGGCGAGGTCGCGGCGGTTGAACCTCCAGACGCCGACGGTCACCAGGACGGCCGAGAGCGCGAAGAGGACGGCGGCATCTGCGGGTCGGAAGCCGTTCTTGAGGGGTTCGCTGCCGATGTAGTAGTGGAAGGGCGTCAGTTTCTGTAGCCAGTCGGCGTGGATCTGGGGTGCGAAGCCGTTGACGGCGTAGGCGAGCACGCCTGTTGCGGCGGTGGCGCCGAAGACGACTGCTCGTCCCTTGCCGAAGGCGCCGCCGATGCTGGTGGCGAGTGCGCCGAAGGTGATGGCCAGTAGTGCGAGGTTGAGGCATTGGGCGGTGAATTCGCCGATACTGATGCTGTCGAGTTCTGCGCTGCCGCGGATGGTGAGCATGGCGAGCAGCACCACGGCGGCGATGGCCACGGCTCCGGTGGCGAGCGCGGCGAACCGTTGCAGGGCCATGCGGGTCCGGCTGAGAGGGTGGGAGAGGAGCAGGTCGAGGTGGCCGGACTCTTCATCGGCGGAGATCATCCGGGCGCCCGTTGCGGCGCCGTAGAAGGTGACGAGCAGTGGTACGAGCAGCCCGAAGACGCTTCCCTGCAGATAGCCGGCGGCCGACGTCACGTCGTTGAGGTTGAAGCCCTCCAATGCCTGGGGAATGTTGGGTGTGGAGTTCTCGGTGAGTTGTGGGTAGAAGCCGGCGTACATCATCGCCAGCAGGCCGGTGGCGACGGCCCAGACGAAGAACACCCGCCGGTTGTCCCGCAGGGTCTTGCCGTACAGGGTTTTGGCGGCGGTGTCACGCGGCACGACCGGTCTCCTTGCCGTTGTAGTAGCTGAAGAACAGCTCTTCGAGGTCGGGTTCCTCGGCGTGCAGGCCGGTCACGGTGTGCCGGGCGGCGGCCTTGACCAGTGGGTCGGGGCTCCCGGGGACGCGGCAGGTCAGGATTACTCCCTCGGCGGCGGGTTCGATGGTCACGTCGGTGACTCCGGGCAGGCGGGTGAATTCGGTGGGATCGACTGAGTCGGCGAAGGTGATGGATACCTGCAGGAGCGCGCGGGCGCGCAGGTCGGTGATGGTGTCGAGGGTGGCGAGTTCGCCGTCGCGGATGATGGCGACGCGGTCGGCGACGGCTTCGACCTCGCTCATGATGTGCGAGGACATGAAGACGGTCTGCCCGTCGGCTCTGGCTTCGCGGACCAGGTCCAGGAAGGTCTGCTGCACCAGCGGGTCGAGCCCTGAGGTGGGCTCGTCGAGGATCAGCAGTTCTGGGCGGTGCATGAAGGCCTGGACCAGGCCGACCTTCTGGCGGTTGCCCTTGGAGAGCTTTTTGATCTTGGCGTTTTGTTCGAGGTCGAGACGCTCGGCGAGGTCGTCGATACGGGATCGCGGTACGCCGCCGCGCAGGTTGCCCAGGAAGATCAGGCATTCACGGACGGTCTGCCGGCCGTCGACGACGAAGTCACCGGCCAGGTAACCGACCCTGCGGTGCAATCGCACCGCGTCTGCCCGCGGGTCCAGGCCGAGTACCTGCGCGCTGCCGCTGGTGGGGCGGATCAGGTCCAGCAACAGGCGGATGGTGGTGGACTTCCCGGCGCCGTTCGGGCCGAGGTACCCGAACACCTCACCCTCACGCACTTGCAGGGAGAGCCCGGTCAAGCCGCGGCGGGATCCGTAAGTCTTGGTGAGCTGTTCGAGTTCGATCGCTGCCCTCATACGCACCAAGCTATCAGAACTTTCAGATATTTCTGAAGAATCGGAGTTCGTTAGACTCAATGGCAGTGAGGTCAGAAAGGGGCCACGACTTGGCGGAAACCACGGCGGTGGCGGAGCAACTGGCGCTGACCCTGACGCAGGGGGGTATGCAGAAGGCGACCGCCCGGGTGATGGCGGCGCTGCTGTTCGCCGAGCAGGAGAGTGTGACGGCGGGCGAGTTGAGCGAGCGGCTGGGGATGAGCTCGGGCGGGGTGTCCGGGGCGATCAAGATGTTGAGCACAGTGGGACTGATCGAGCGGGTACCTGTTCCGGGAAGTCGTCGCGAGCACTATCGGTTCCGCGATGGCGCGTGGGCCACCTTGATGTCGGCGCAGAACGGCATGGTGCAGTACATGTTCGAGGTCGCACGGCAGGGCATCCAGGCCGTGGGTGAGGACAGTCTCGCTGGTCGCCGGCTGGCTGAGATGCGCGACTTCTATGAGTACATGTTCCGGGAGTTGCCCGCGCTCATCGAACGCTGGCAGGCCGAACGCGCCCAGTCCACGCGCTGACGCGTACGCCGAGGCCGGAGGTCTCGGTGGGCGGACGGGCTCGTCTGTTGGTCGGCGGTGCGCAGGCTCCGGGCTGAGGTCGGTGTCTGGGATACCGGTTCCGTTCGGAATTCTCCCCGTACGGTGTGTGCTGGTATGCCGGGACGTGTGCTCGGCTGTTCGGCCGGCGAACGCCTGGGGGGGCGCCTTATCGGCTCAGTACACGGTCCTGGACTCGGTGATCGCACGCTTGACCGGCGGTCACCGTGCTGATTCGTTTCCAGCATCCGGCGCAGGTCGTCGTCGCCGGGTTCGGTCTGGCGGTGGGAGTCGGCACGGTGTTGTTGTCGCTGCCGGTGGCCACGACCGGCGGCGAGCCGACCCGCCTGATCGATGCGCTGTTCACCGCGACCTCGGCGGTATGCGTCACCGGGCTGGTGACCGTCGACACCGGCGCGCATTGGTCGATGTTCGGGGAGATCGTCATCCTTGGTCTGATCCAGGCGGGTGGGCTGGGCATCATGACCCTGGCCACGATGTTCGCGGTACTGGTATCGGGTCGGCTGGCGCTGCGTGCCAGGCTGGTGGCGCAGGCGGAGACCCGGACGCTGCGCATGGTCGATGTACGACACGTCGTGCGCAAGGTGGTGGTTTTCAGCCTGATCTGCGAGGCGGTCGTGGCGGCGGTGCTGACCGGCCGGTTTGTGATCGGGTATGGCGAGCCGTTCGGGCGGGCGGTCTATCTCGGGGTCTTCCATGCGATCTCGGCGTTCAACAACGCCGGGTTCGCGCTGTGGCCCGACAGCCTCATGCGGTTCGTGGCCGATCCCTGGATCAATCTGACGATCGGGGCGGCGGTCATCGTGGGCGGACTGGGTTTCCCGGTGGTGTTCGAATTGCTGCGGTCCTGGCGGCGGCCGAGGAGCTGGTCGCTGCTGACCCGGTTGACCGTCGGTGTGACGGTCATGCTGCTCGCTTTGGGAACGGTCATGCTTACCGTGGCCGAGTGGGACAACCCCAAGACGCTGGGGGGGTTGCCCGCACCGGCCAAGGTGCTGGCGGGCTTCTTCGCGGCGGTCATGCCGCGCACGGCCGGTTTCAACAGCATCGACGTCGGCCAGATGCGGCACGAGAGCTGGCTGGTCACCGATGTGCTGATGTTCATCGGGGGTGGCAGCGCCGGGACCGCCGGCGGTATCAAGGTCACCACCTTCGGGGTGCTGGTCTTCGTCGTGTGGGCGGAGATGCGCGGCGAGACACGGGTGAACGCGGGGCACCGCCGGCTGCCCGACAGTACCCAGCGGCAGGCCGTGGCGATCGCGTCGCTGGGCGCCGGTCTGGTCGCGGGCGTGACGTTCGTGCTGCTGGCGCTCAGCCCGCACAGCCTGGACCGGGTGCTGTTCGAAGTGGTGTCGGCATTCGGCACCGTAGGGCTGTCCACCGGCATCACCGCCGATCTGCCGCCTGCCGGGCATCTGCTGCTCACCGCGCTGATGTTCTTGGGCCGGGCCGGCCCGCTCACCCTGGCCACCGCACTCGCACTACGACAACGCGTTCGCCGCTACGAACTGCCGCACGAGCGACCCATCGTCGGCTGACCTCTGCCAAGGGCGCCGACCCGCTCTTCAGCCGCTCACCGAGGGTGGAAGGAGGATGACCCACGACACGCCATCGGGGCGCATGCTCAGCGGATGCAACCGCACCACAGTGGACTCGGTCACCAATGGCGGGCCGGCGTCGGGCCGTACGCTGGTCATGCGGCCCCCCTGCAGCACGGATGATCTCGCCGACGGACGTGATCGATGACCAGAGACCCGGCCCGCTTGATGGGCCGATATGGCTCATGTCCCACGAGCCAAGCTTCGAGGACACCGGCTGTGCCATGGCTGCGCCGTGCGGCTCACCAACCGTGGCCAGCTCCACGTGAGTCCCGGCGACGACGATCGGAGGTATCGCTATGTGCCGGGTGTCTCCAGCAGTCTCTTCACGCTCGCGGCCTCGGCCACGTTGTTGATCCGTTCGAAGAGATGGAGAGCTTCCTGCCAGGCCCGGTGAGCGGCATAGTGAGCGCCGTAGGCCTGCTGTGCCTCGGCTAGGGCCTTGAGGGTGAGGGCCTGTTCGTAGGTGTTGCGCAACCTGTGGATTATCCGTACGGCCTTTGTGAGGTTGGGGAGCGCATCGTCAAGGCGACCGGCCGCATGGTCGAGTTGGCCGAGCAACCGGAGTCCCACCGCCTGACCGAAGAGAACCGCGTGTCCCGGGTGGCGGCCGGGCCGTCCACCGGCCGCCGCTGCGCTGTGGGCGCTGGTAGTGGAGATGGCGCGGGACAACCCGACTGAACCGCCCCGGGTTCTATGGAGACCTCAGTGGTTGGCTCCAACCGCCTCACGGGGTTGGTGTTGAGCGTAATAGAAGGCTTCGTGTTCGGTTCGCGGGATGTCCCCGATGGCGGTGTGGAGCCGGCGGTTGTTGTACCAGTCGATGTACTCGGCGGTGGCCAGCTCGACCTGCGACAGGGTCTTCCACGGGCCATGGCGCTTGATCAGTTCGGTTTTGTACAGGCCGATCGTTGATTCCATCAGCGCGTGGTCCAGAGCGTCCCCGACGGTACCGACCGAGGCGGCGATTCCGGGCCTCCAGCAGGTGGGCGGTGAACGCGAACGAGGTGTACTTGTCGATCAAACTGGCCGAGCTCCCAGAAGATCTGCAACGACGCCTCTACGACGCCTTCCAGCTACAAATCCGCTACAACCGGGCACAACACGAAGCCGTGCTCCGTGTCACCGTCAGGGAAGACACCATCCGCACGCTCACCCAGGCAACGCCAACAGACAGTCGCATCTCAACGTCTGGTGATCCACAACCTGAAGCCGCGACGAGTTTCCCTTCTTCTTGGTGCCCCCAACGGGATTCGAACCCGTGCTACCGCCTTGAAAGGGCGGCGTCCTAGGCCGCTAGACGATGGGGGCGGCTGCAGTGGCGACCGCAGGCCGTCACCGGACTTGCCAAGCATAGGGGACAAGCGGGCCTGACACTAAAACGATTCCCCTCCGCCGGCGCTCACCGCGGCCGCCGCGTCGGCACCCAGGGAACCGCCAGCAGGAGGGCCGGGCCCGGAGCCGAGGGCAACGCCCCTGGTGAGGAGGGCTCGGAGCCCGGGCTATCGGCCGGTGACTCCGGGGTCTCGGACGGGAACGCGGGGGTGCGGGAAGGAGATCCGGGCGTCAGTGACGGGGTCTGCGGGGCCGGCGGTCTGATCTGGCGGTCCGGCTCGGGCTCGAGCTTGCGCTCGATCTGCGCCGAGCTCTGGCCTAGCCCGCCGAGCCGGAAGTCGTCCCAGCCCTGCAGCCGGTGGGTCGTCCGGTTGAAATAGAGAATGGACAGCTCGATCGGCGTGGGCTGCTCGCCTTCGAGCCCGCGCAGGCCCGCGCCGCCCGTCGAGCCCTGGACGAACAGGCGGGTACCGGACGGCAGCAGCTTGGTCGACCGCTGGTGCGCGTGGCCCGACAGCACCAGGGGCGTCGCCCCGTCGAAGGCCTGGCCCGCGTTGGGGTCGTGCAGGAGCGCGATGTCGGGCCTGAGCCCCGTGCCGCGCAGGCCCTCGGCCAGCCGCCGGCCCTCGGCCGTCATCGCCGCGGCGCCCACGTTGTCGTCCCGGGTGCTCTTGTCGGGGGTGAAGCGGGGGTCTCCGGCGCCGTAGATGCGCAGCCCGCCGATGTCCTTCATCTGCCCGTCCAGGACCACCGCGTTCTTCTGCTGGGCCACCGCCCGCTGGATCGCGCGCGAGTCGTGGTTGCCGCGGACGAAGACGTACGGCAGCTTGAGCTTCTCGATCTCGTCGAGGAACTTCTCCTCGGGCTTGCTACCGTGATCGGTCAGGTCGCCGGTATCGATGATCATCTGCACCTGGAACTGCTTGCTGATCGAGCCGATCACGCTCCATGCCACCGGGTTGAGGTGGATGTCGGAGACGTGCAGCACCCGGATCGTCGTCGGGTCGGGCTCGTACGTCGGGAGCGTCGAGGTCGCGGCGTACAGCCGGGAGACGTTGCCGACCAGGCGGGCGAGCTGTCCCCGGTACTCCGAGAACCGTCGCGCGATCGATCTCGCGTCGCCGACGACCTGTGGCGCGCTGGCCAGCAGGCCGGTGTAGCGCGGTTCGACCACCGACTGCGGGTTGAAGGTCACCACGGCCAGCCCGCCGACCGCCGCGAAGCCCACCAGCGCGGTCGTCGCCGTGAACAGGGCCGCCCGCCAGGACCGGAAGACCAGGAGCCCGGCCAGCGCACCGAAGACCAGCGCGGAGGCGAGCGCCCGGACGGCGAGGACGATCACGCCGTGGCGCACCTCGCCGCCGATCGTCTCGGTGAGGCTCTCGATCGCGTCGGGGTTCTCGATGAGCTCGCGCGCGTCATCGGAGCGGATCTCGGCGACCTGCGCGCGCAACCGCAGAGGTCCCCAGTGGCTGTCCATCCGCAGCGTGCCCAGTGGCGGCACGTCGACGGTCGTGCCGCCGTTCCACGAAGGGTGCACGGACATTGCGACGTTCACCGGGCCGATCGGCGTCTCGACCCGGCCGCCCAGCAGGATCCCGATCAGGCCGCCCCCGAGCCCCACCATGATCACGGCCAGGATCCGCAGCGACCGTCCCGACCTCGTCGCCGGGCCGGGGCTGCGGATGCGGCGCACGTCGGACAGACGTTCCCTGGCAGTTGCGATGACCACATCGCCTCCCGTCTCACGCACAATGTCAGTGTGATCGAGCTATCGCGTGACGCGTTCGAGGACCTCGTGTCCGAAGCCCTCGACACGATCCCGCCCGAACTCGCCGAGGTCATGAGCAACGTGGTCATCGTCGTTGAGGACGACGCCCCCGAGCCCGGCCTGCTCGGCCTGTACCACGGTGTACCCCTGACTGATCGCGGCGACTGGTACGGAGCCGTCCTGCCCGATCACATCTCGATATACCGTCGCGAGATTCTACGTATCTGCGACACGTTCGAGGACGTCGTGGACGAGGTCCGGATCACGGTCGTCCACGAGATCGCCCATCATTTCGGCATCGACGATCAGCGACTTCACGAACTCGGTTGGTAACCGAACCATCAATCCCGCCCGCAATTGGGTACGGTAGGTCACATAACTGCCACGCAGCGTGAGTTATTGTGTGGTAGCCGCTCGGCACGGGGCGGATGTGGAGTGGGAGCAGATGTGGCCGGAAGGCATCGGCGACCGCCGGAGGAACGGGCGACCTACCGTGAGGTGTTCGCCGTAGGTGAGTTCCGCGCGCTGTGGGCCGCTTCGGCGCTGTCGGGCATCGGCGACCAACTCGCCCAGGTCGCCCTCGCCGTCCTGGTCTACTACCGCACGGGCTCGCCGCTGCTCACGGCGGTCACCTATGCGCTGACCTACCTGCCGCCCATCGTGGGCGGGCCGATCCTGTCGGGGCTGGCCGACCTGTTCCCGCGCCGTACGGTCATGGTGGTCTGTGACCTGCTGCGCGCCGGGCTGCTCGGGCTGATGGCGCTCAAGAGCATGCCGTTCCCCGCACTGTGCGCGCTCGTCTTCGTCAGTGTGCTGCTGGGCGCCCCGTTCACCGCCGCGCGTGCCGCCCTGCTACCCGACATATTGAAGGGGGACAGGTACGTCGCCGGTACGGCGATCAACAACATCACGCACCAGACCACGCAGGTCATCGGCTTCCTCGTGGGTGGGGCGATCGTCGCCACGCTCGGCACCCAGCAGGCCCTCGCGATCGACGCCATCACGTTCGCCGTGTCGGCGGTGATCCTGCTGGCCGGGGTCGAGCGCAGGCCCGCGCCGGCCGGCGACGCCCAGGACGAGTCGATCTCGCTGTGGCGCAACACGCGCGACGGGGCCCGGCTGGTGTTCGGCGACCCGACCCTGCGCGCGCTGGTGTCGTTCGCCTGGCTGTGCGGGTTCTACATCATTCCCGAGGGCCTGGCAGCGCCGTACGCCAATACGTTCGGCGGGAGCCCGGTGGTGGTCGGGCTGCTCATGTCGGCGATGCCCGTCGGCATGATCATCGGGGTCTTCCTGTTCAGCCGGTTCGTCCGGCCGTCGGATCGCATCCGCTCCATGGGATGGCTGTCGATGCTCGCCTGTGCGCCGTTGATCGGTTCGGGCCTGCATCCGCCGCTGTGGGGGGTGCTGATCCTCTGGGCGCTGTCCGGCGCCGGCAGCGCGTATCAGCTCGCCGCCAATGCCGCGTTCGTGGCCGCCGTGCCCCCGTCCGGGCGCGGGCAGGCGTTCGGGCTGGCGCAGTCGGGCATTCTGGCCGGCCAGGGCATCGGCATCCTGCTCGCCGGCGCGGCCGCACAGGTGCTCGGCCCCGAGGCCGTGGTCGCGCTGGCCGGGGTCGCGGGCCTTTCGGCGGCGAGTATCCTCACCCTCACCTGGACCCAGGTGCGGGTCGACGTCATCGCCTCGACCCAGTCGGACCATCCGGAACCCGAGGTCGCGGTCGGCTGACCGACCCGTGTCCTCTGCCGTGACGTCGCTCCGGTACGCAGATGACGATCAATGATCGGGCGACGCCTGCATACCTCGACCCTTGATCGTCATCTGTGTCTACTGGGCCGCCGGGTGACGAACGTACGCTGGGCTCCCGGCTCGAACGAGAGGACCTGGAGCGTCATGGACCTGCTGCGCATCGACGATCAGTTCACCGACGAAGAGCGGATGATCAGAGACACCGCGCGGGAGTTCGCCGCCTCACGAGTGGAGCCGCATGTCGCGGACTGGTTCGAGCGGGGCACCTTTCCCGTGCGCGAGCTCGCCCCTGAGCTGGGCAAGCTGGGCTTGCTCGGCATGCACCTGACCGGATACGGGTGTGCCGGTGCGGGCGCGGTCGCGTACGGCATCGCGTGCCGGGAGCTGGAGGCCGCCGACTCGGGCCTGCGCAGTTTCGTGTCGGTGCAGGGGTCGCTCGCGATGACCGCGATCCACAAGTACGGGTCGGAGGAGCAGAAGCGGGAATGGCTGCCCCGCATGGCGGCCGGTGAGGCACTCGGCTGCTTCGCGCTGACCGAGCCGGATCGCGGCTCCGACCCCGGCTCGATGCTGACGCGCGCGCGGCGGGACGGCTCCGACTGGGTCCTGAACGGCACGAAGATGTGGATCACGAACGGGTCCGTCGCGGACGTGGCCGTCGTCTGGGCCAGGACCGAAGAAGGCGTCCGTGGATTCCTCGTCCCCGCCGGGACACCCGGGTTCACGGCCTCGGAGATCCACCGGAAGCTGTCGCTGCGGGCCTCGATCACCTCGGAACTCGTGCTCGACGACGTACGCCTGCCCGCCGACGCGATGCTGCCCGAGGCGGCGGGCCTGCGCGGGCCGCTCGGCTGCCTGTCCGAGGCGCGGTACGGCATCATCTGGGGCGCCGTCGGGGCCGGCCGGTCCTGCTATGAGGCGGCGGTGTCGTACGCCAAGAGCCGTGAGCAGTTCGGCAGGCCCATCGGGGCCTTCCAGCTCACCCAGGAGAAGCTGGCGTGGATGGAGGTCGAACTCGGCCGCGCCGGGCTGGTGGCGCTGCACGTGGGCCGGCTCAATGAGGCGGGCCAGGTCACGCCGCAGCAGGTCTCGTTCGGCAAGCTCGCCAACGTCCGGGCGGCCCTGGACGTGGCCCGGCAGGCGCGTACGGTGCTCGGCGCCAACGGCATCACGCTGGAGTATCCGGTCATCCGTCACATGAACAACCTTGAGTCGGTCCTGACCTATGAGGGCACCCAGGAGATCCACACGCTGGTACTGGGCGAGGCCATCACGGGTCTGTCCGCTTATCGCTGAGCGGGCCCGCCGCTTCTCGTCCGGTCGGGGCCTCCGGCCCGGGGCTGTGGGGGTCGCACGGATGCGAAACGCCCCGGGCCGGAGGGTTCTGGATGTCAAGGTGCCGAAGGCCGCCCGGACGCCCTCGGCGGCGGCGTCGACAGGGTGGCCTCGGTCATGCCGCCCGCCGGCGTCATGCCGTTCCCGTGCGTGACGACTCTTCCTGAAGATTCCGTCCGGAGTCGTCTACCAGGCAGTACAGGCATGACTGCACGGAGGCATGGGTCAGCGGTGCATCGCCGATACGCCGGAATGCCGATATGCCGGGAATGCCGATGCGCCGGAATCGGAGTGCGATGACGGGAGCATGTGGACGGGGCGCCCGGTGAAATCCGGCTACGTCGAGCGGGCCCGCCGAACGCCGGCGACGTACCTGTTCGGCGGGCCGGTGATCACCCGAAACTCGCCTTGGACGCCACCGCGGCGATCATGATCAATACCATGAGGATCACGACCGCGTAGACCCATGGCGGGTCTTTCCGGCGGTGGCCACGGGCACCCCGGCGCTTGGCGGTCTTGTGGTGTTTGCGCTTGTGCGGCCGGACCCCCGGCATGCGCTCCTCCTCGGACGCGAATCGGCTGAGTCCCTGACAGCCCTGACCGCCCAGACGGTACGGGGACGAGGCGCAGAACGGTCCAGCCGTTTGGCGTAGCCGTCCTAGTGCCGTCCTGCCGATCCTCGATGCGCACTTGTACGATCGTGGTGTATAGGCTAATGTCATTAGCTGTAGGGCTAGATGTTGTAGCTAGCGACTGACGGCACGGAGCGCGCCATGAGCGACACGAAGTTCCTCGACCTTCCGGGCGGTCGTATCGCCTACGACGACATGGGCGAGGGCCCACTCATCGTCTGCACCTCTGCCATGCTCGATCTGCGCTCCGAGCTGCGCTTCCTCACCCCGCTGCTGGTCGAGGCCGGCTTTCGGGTGGTGACGCTGGACCAGCGCGGCATGGGCGAGAGCAGCGGTCAGTGGCCGGAGTACGGCAGTACGCCACTTGCCCACGATCTCATCGCGCTGATCCGGCACCTCGACGCCGGACCCGCGATCGTCTACGGCACGTCCAACGGCGCGGCCGCCGGCGTCTACGCCAATGCCGAGGCGCCAGAACTGATCCGCGGGCTCGTGCTCGCCGCTCCGTTCGTCCGCGACGGTGAGCAGCCGTTCGTCCAACGCATGCTCATGAACGTCGCGCGGATCAACGCGATCGCGCTTCCGATGTACCTGTCGTACTACCCGAAGTGGGAGCCCAAGCGGCCCGCGGACTTCGATGAGCACGTGGCGAAACTGAAGGCCAACCTCAAACAGCGCGACCGCCGTGGCGTCATCAAGAGCTACATGCTGGAGCAGTCGCACGCAGAGGCCGAGGCGCGACTCGACAGGGTCACCGCGCCTGCGCTGGTCATCATGGGCACCGGGGACATCGACTGGCCGGACCCGGTCGCCGAGGCGAAATGGGTCGTCGAGCGGCTGTCCGCGGAGCTGGTACTGCTGGACGGCGCGGGGCATCACCCGCACGTCGAGTACCCGGCCGAGATCGCCGAGGCGGTCGTCGCGTTCGCCGGCCGGCTCGACGCGCGGCTCGAGCCCGACGCCTGAGGCCCGCCCGAGGCCTGAGCCTGAGGCCCGAGGCGGCACTGAATGTCGCCGACGTCGTCGCGAGATCGCGTCGGCCGTGGCCCGACCTCCCCGCCCGCGGCGACCCGGGGCGATGCGAGCAAGGACACAGGGGTGCACGGGCACCGAGCCGCCGGCGCTTCCTAGGCTGGGGATCGGGTGAGTCTTCGCCGGCGTACCGCTCAGAGGTGCGTTCCGGCGTGCCGCGAGGAGGCCAAGATGTCCGTTCGGTTCGGTGAACTCTGCGAGCATCCGATCGTGCAGGCGCCGATGGCCGGGGGAGCGTCCGGCCCGGCGCTGGCCGCCGCCGTCTCGAACGCCGGCGGCCTGGGGTTCCTCGCGGCCGGCTACAAGACCGCCGCGCACATGCGGCGAGAGATCGACGAGACACGGGCCCTCACGTCGCGGCCGTTCGGCGTGAACCTCTTCGTGCCCTCGCTCGACCCCGTCGACGCCGGGGCCGTGGCCGCCTACCGGGACCGGCTGGCCCCCGAGGCGGCCCGGCTGGGCGTCGCACTCGGAGAGCCGGCCGGGGGAGATGACGACTGGGACGCCAAGGTCGCCGACCTGCTGACCGACCCGCCCGCGGTCGTCAGTTTCACTTTCGGCTGCCCCGGCGCCGACGTCATCACCGCTCTGCGTGATCGCGGTGCGCTGGTAGTCGTCACCGTGACCTCCGTCGCGGAGGCCAGTGCGGCCTCGGACGCGGACGCTCTGTGCGTACAGGGGCCGGAGGCCGGTGCGCATCAGGGATCGTTCGACAACACCGCGCGGCTGAGCGATCCGAGCCGGGCCGAGGCCGCGGGAGCCGACCGGATCGCCGCAGACGCCGTGCGGGGAGGCACGGGTGAGAAGGGCGGCGGCGAGGGTCCGGAGGGCCTGCGCGCTCTGCTGCCGGCCGTACGGGAGGTCACCGACCAGCCGCTCATCGCGGCCGGCGGCCTGGGGCACGGTGGCCATGTCGCCGAGGTTCTCGCGCTCGGTGCCCAGGCCGCTCAGCTGGGCACCGCGTTCCTGCGCTCACTTGAGAGCGGTGCCAACCAGGTGCACAAGGACGCGCTCGCGGATCCGCGGTTCTCCGCGACGGCACTGACCAGGGCGTTCAGCGGCCGGCCGGCCCGTGGACTGGTCAACCGCTTCCTGGCACTGCACAGCGCGTACGCGCCCGCCGCCTACCCCCACGTGAACGACCTGACCTCGCCGCTGCGCAGAGCCGCCGCGGCGAAAGGCGACGCCGACACGGTGGCGCTGTGGGCGGGCACGTCCTTCCGACTCGCCTCGGAGGCCCCCGCCGCCGAGATCGTCGCCCGGTTCGTCGCGGCCGGGTAGCCGACCGCGGCATGGACCGGAGGAGCCGTACGTTGCGGTGGGGGCGCGCCCGGCTGGTCCGGTGAGCCGGGCGCCGTCGGGTGAGCCTCGCCTCAGGCGGCGTGGGCTCGGAGCAGTGTGGTCGTCGTGGTCCGCAGCGCGTCGAGATCGACCTCGGAGTCCCGCAGCACCTGTAGTGCCAGGTTGTCGTCGCCGGTGGCACGGAGCAGGCCGAGAAGCATGTGCCCGCTGCGGATGTGCTTCTGCTTGAGCGCGATGGCCGAGCGCATCGACAGCTCCAGGCACTTCTTCGCCTGGGGCGTGAACGGGACATGGCCCTTGGTCCTGTGGCCGATGTCGAGGGCACCCTCCCCGAAGGTGGCCTCGACGGTGCGGCGCACCTCATCGAGGTCGATGCCGATGCTCGCGAGGGCCTGGCCGTCGATGGGGCCCGAGGACTGGTCGGCCCACGCGAGGCGACGGACCCGCGCCCGCAGGTCGTTCAGGCGCAGCCCGTGTTCACGCAGGGCGTCGCCTCCGGCGCCGTCCTCGTCCTTGGCGAGCGCCAGCAGCAGATGCACGCTGCCCACGCGGTCGTGCCCGAGGGCCCGAGCCTCTTCCTGGGCCACGATGACCACCTGGCGGGCGTCCTGGCCGAACCTTTCGAACATCCTCAGCGCTCCCTTCCGAGTGCGCACGTGCGCGCGTGCTTCTTGTGGACTGCCTGCCGGCTCACTCCGAGTACCGCGGCGATCTCCTGCCATGACCATCCGAGCTCACGGGCGTTGCTCACCTGCAGCGACTCCAGTCGCTCCGTGAGGTCGCTCAGTGCTCGTACGGCCCTCAGCCCGATCGCCGGGTCCCGGCTGCTCGCGTCCTGCGCGAGCTGCACCCCTTCGTTCATGGTGTCAACATAGGTTGACGAGAGGGCTCGTGTCAACCCACGTTGACACGATGGCCACGGGTCGACCAGGGCGAGCACGCGGAACCGCGTGCCGTGCAACAGGTGCGCGCGCAACGCGACGGCGCCGCCGAAGTCATGTCCGACGACCAGGGGTTCGGTCAGCCGCCAGTGCGCGAGGAGCTCGCTGAGGACTCTTCCCTGAGCCGCCTACAGTCGTGCGGAGCCGTAGAAAGGTGGCGACTATACGGGCAGGTGCCGGGCGAGGAATGTCTCGGTCAGCGCCCACGCGCGGGCGGCCGGCTCGGGCTGATGGAACATCGCCGACTTGCGGTTGTGGAACGCGTGGCCCCCGTCCTCCTGAACATGGATCTCCACGTTCGGCAGGCCGGCCACCGCCTGCTCCACCATCGCGACCTGCTCGCGGGGGATGTACGGGTCGGAGCCGCCGAAGTGGAACTGCACCGGGCATCCGATGTCGGGGAGCAGGTTCAGGCTGTCGGGCACTCCGGAACCGTAGAACGACACCAGCGCGCCGAGTGTGGTCTTCGCGGCGAGCAGGTAGGCCATCGTCCCGCCCAGGCAGAAACCGAGGGCGCCGACTCCGGCGGACAGCTCGGGCAGCCCGGCCAGGTGGTCCAACGCCGCCGCCAGGTCGGCGACGCCCGTCTCCACCTCGAAGCGGGAGGACATCTCCACCGCCTGCGTCAGCCCCTCTTCACCGGCGGGTGCCACATAGCCCGGCTCGAGCCGCCAGAACAGGTCGGGTGCCGCGACCACATAGCCGAGCGCCGCGAGGTCCTCGGCGACTTCGCGGATGTACGGCCCGAGCCCGAAGATCTCCTGGACCAGCAGCAGACCCGGTCCGCGTCCGCTCTCGGGGAGCCAGATCGGCAGATCGAACGTTCCGTCCTCGACCGTCACCGATTCCGTACGAGTTGACATTCCGTACCTCCTTGCCCCAAAGGGTGTCTGGCTGCCCGTGATCGCCAAGGTTCTCATGAACCGCGTCACGGCCATCGGCCAACGCCGTACGCGACCGAATGATCAGGCTCGCGGTCGCGTGCCGCGGCGGACGCGCCCGTCGTTCAAGGCCCGACGTTCAGCGCCGTCGTTCAGGGCCCGTCGCTCAGGGCCCGTCGTTCAGCGCGGCCGATCGGAAGGGGGCGCGGGCAGAGCATGGCGGGCTTGGAAGGCCAGGCGGGCGTCGGCGCCGGCCGCGATGCGGCCGGCGATGTCGTCGAGCACGAGGAACGCCTCCCAGGGCTCCTGCCCGGACGCGGCCGTGAGGTGCCCGATGACCAGCTCCTCCAGATCGATCACCCGCTTGCCCTTCCAGACCTTGTCCGCCATCGAGACCAGCAGGTCATCGACGGTGACGCCTGGAGCCGTCCACGCCGCGTGCGTACGGGCGAAGCGGGCCAGGTGCTCCTCGACGCCTTGCGAGCGGAGCAGCTCGTACCCGGTCTGCTCGTGCGCCGACCCGGGACCGGACAGCTCCGCGTCGTGCACCGACTTGCCGATGTCGTGAGTGGCCGCGCCGAACAGCACGGCCTCCCGGTCGCAGTGCAGTGAGGGGTAATGCGGTTCGAGCGCGCGGACCAGTTCCCACGCCGTGTCGTGTACGGCGCGCAGGTGGGCCGCGAGCCGGGGTGAGGCGGCGAGCGTCTCCAGCAGCGCGCACACTCGCGCCGGCAGTGGGCGCAGGGGTGGATCGCTCGGATCGCTCATCGCGTGGGCGAGCGCGGCGGATGCCATGCGGGGAACGGTAGCCGCCGATCGGGCGCCGTGTAGCGGCCTTGGCGGCCGGACCGGCGGCGGCCTTTGCGGACAGCGGCGAGCCGGCCCTCCGTCCGGTCGAGGTCGCCATCGCCGTCGGGCCGCTGAACGGCCGGATGCCGGCGCGGCCTTCGGCCGCACCGGCACCATGTCGCCGGTCGTGGTCATTCGTTCCTGGCGGTCTCGGGTCCGGTGATCCGCTTGAGCAGAGGGAGGGTGCAGGCGATGACCCCCAGCGAAGCGGCGAGCCCGGCGCCGACGGTGATGTAGTACTCGGCTCCCGGCGGCCGGAGCGAATAGTGCATCTGCGACTCGAGGAACAGCGCCGCCGCCAGGAACCCCGCACCCGCCGCCACCACGGCGTTGACGAGGAGCGGGGCCGCGCTCTCCAAGGCGACGACCCGGCGGAGCATGCCGAGCGGGACCCCGGCCAGCCGCAGCAGACTGAAGGGGCGTTTGCGGTCGTTCAGCCCGGCGACCACGCTCACCGCCAGGCCGCAGCCGGCGATGCACAGACTGACGAGCATGACGACGTTGGCCAGTTGCTGGTACCCGGCCATCTCCTTGGCCATCCCCGACTGCGCGAGGTGCTCGGACCAGGTGGCGGCCGGCCTCTGCCCGGGAAAGTCGACCGCGAGAGCGGTTCGCACCCGTTCGAGCACCGACTTCGACCCATTCGTTCCGATGACGATCGTCTGTACCGGGAGGCCCTGGAGCCGTTCGGACGAGATGGGGGCGGTAGGCCAGCCCGAGGCCTCCGGTGTGTCGCCCGGCGAAATGTCCAGGGCGAAGTGCGCCGGGATCGATACCACGTCCGCTCCGGCGGGGCAGCGGCCGAGAAGCGGAACGCCGGCCGTCTCCCGGCATGACATCAGCCCGGCAACGATCGGCCGGGGGCCGCCGACGGAGACGGTGGTACCCAGCGGGTTCGTGTGGATCATCGTCACGCCGTGGACGCCCGGGATCGAGCGCAGCCCGGCGAGGACCGATTCCGGGACGGGGCCGACGGACGATCTCGGCACCCCCGGAACCTCCGTCCAGCCCCGCGAGTAGTCGGCCACCAGCGTGCTCCGCTGCACGGCGTTTCCACGTGGGGTGCTGCGTTCGGCGACCATGGTGGTCATCACGCCGACGGCCGTGCTGGTGACGAACAGGGCGAGGACCAGCCCGCTGATCGCGCGGAAGCCGGTACGCGGATCGTCCGACAGCCGTCGCGCGGCGATGAGCGTCGCGGGCCGGTTGCTGCGACGGGCCATGATGCGAGCACCGACCATGGTCAGCCACGGCCCGGCGACGACCAGTCCGACCATCATCAGCAGGATGCCGGTGAGGTACGCCTGGGTCTGGCCGCTGGTGCTCTCGGGGCGCCTGCCGACGAAATAGGCGAGTTCGGCGATGCCGGCGACCAGCGGGATGAGCCGGTACGCCCGGGGAGCGCGCGGGGTGACGCGTCGGCTGACTCCGAGCGGAGAGATCCGCACTCGTCGGAGCGCGATCCGTGCCGCGATCGCGGCCGCCACCGGAACGCCGGCCGCGACGAACAGGACGTCCACCGGTCGGAGCGACAGGTCGCTCGGGTAGAACGGCTCGCCCGTGAAAGGGACCCCCGCCAGCGGCACCCGAAGCAGGAAGAACACGCCGAAGCCGGCGACCGTGCCCACGACGGCGGCCAGGGTCGACTCGACGGCCGATACGACCGACACCTGCCGGGGCGTCGCACCGACCAGGCGCATCGCGGCGAACCGCTGCTCCCGACGGGCAGCGGCGAGCCGGGTCGCCGTGGCGATGAAGACCAGCACAGGGAAGAGCAGCGCCGCCGACGTGACGGAGAGGATGAGGGTCATGGCGTCGGCGTTAAGGCCGACGATGCAGTCGGCGCAGTTGCCGGGGGTCAGTGTCGCGATGGTGCTGATCCGCACCGCACCGGGCACGCGCGACAGCTCGTCGGCGGAGTGACCGACGATGACGATCAGGGAGTCCGGGCTCGGCAGTCCCGAGATGCCGATCTCGCCGATCTGGGTCCCGGGAAAGCGGCCGCCGAACTCGGCGGCAGGCTCCGACCGGAGCAGCGCGCTGAGCGCGGGTGAGGCGTAGAACTGCTCGGGACCGGGCAGCCGTGAGATCCCCGGCGGGACAGGAGACTGCGGGCCGGTGGCGGCGACGTCGACCCGCGTGATGCTCTCGCCGTCGTAGAGGTCGGTTCCGAGCGTGCCCCACAACGGATCAGGCGATGCCTTGGCATCGGGGGACGTGGCGGCGGGCGCCCCTGAGTTGAGCCATGCGTACCGCGCGTTCTGCGCATTGACGCCGTTGATGCTCGCCAGCGTGACCAGGAGCAGGCCGACGCCCAGTGCCACGGCGGCCGCGGTGACGACGAGGCGGACGGCCGCCTCCCTGCCGCCGCGCAGGGTGAGCCGAAGACCAAAGCTGATCATGAACTCACCTGGGCGGCCGCCGAGAACGAGCTCACCTTTCCGTCGCGGACGATGACCTCACGGTCGGCGTAGGCCGCCACGCGGGGCTCATGGGTGACCACGATGACGGTGGTGCCCTGCTCGCGGGCGGCCGCGACCAGCAGGTCCATGACCTGCTCGCCGGTGAGCGAGTCGAGCGATCCGGTCGGCTCGTCCGCGAACAGGATCTCCGGCCGCGCGACCAGGCCGCGGGCGAGCGCGACCCGCTGGGCCTGGCCCCCGGACAGCTCCCCGGACCGGCGCTTCTCCAGCCCGTCCAGGCCGAGTCGTTCCAACCACGTGCCGGCTTCCTTCAGTGCCGCCGCCCGGCGGGTGCCGCCGAGCAGCAGGGGCAGCGCGACGTTCTCCTCGGCGGTCAGCTCGGGGACGAGCTGACCGAACTGGAAGACGAACCCGAACCGGTCCCGGCGCAGGGTGCTGCGTTCCGTCTCGCCCATGGTGTCGATCCGGCGCCCGGCGAACCGGATCTCGCCGGCGTCGGGCGTCAGGATCCCGGCGAGGCAGTGCAGCAGAGTCGTCTTACCCGAGCCGCTCGGGCCCATGATGGCCACGATCTCTCCGGCGGCCACCGACAGGCTGGCGCCCCGGAGTGCGGGTGTCCGGCCGAACGACAAGGCGACGTCGCGCGCCTCGGTGAGGAAGCTCGGGGAGCCGGCTTCGGCGGGAACCTCGGCGCCGCTCATGACCGCACCGCCTCGGCCAGAGCGTCGAGCCGGGCCACGGTGAGGTCGATCCACCGCAGATCGGATTCCAGATGGAACAGGCCGTGGTCGGCCAAGAGCGCATCGACCAGGCCGCCCTCCCGCCTGAGCTCGGTCAGTTCGCGCATCCGCTGCAGATGCGCGGCGCGCTGGGCGTCGAGGTAGTGCTCCGCGTCACGTCCCAGCATCAGCGCCAGCACCACCTTCGAGAACAGCACCGTCTGCAGGTGCGGCTCGGCTTCGACCGGCTCGGTCAGCCAGGCCTCGAACTCGGTGGCCCCGGTGTCGGTGATGACGTAGCGCTTACGGTCGGGCCCCGCGCCGGCCGCCGTCTCGGCCACCACCACCTTGCCATCGCGAGCCAGGCGGCTGAGGGTCGAGTAGACCTGGCCGAACGGGAGCGGCTTGCCGCGGCCGAAGAAGGCGTCGTAGTCGCGTTTGAGGTCATAGCCATGGCTCGGCTCTCGTTCGAGCAGGCCGAGCAAGGTGAGGGGAACGCTCATGAGGCAGACAATACACTCGGTGTATACCCTGAGTCTATACACCCGGTTTCCGCGCATTCCAGGTGTCCGGCCGCAGGTGCGATGACGGCCGATCGGCGTTTTCGCAGGTCAGTCCGCTCGCCACTCCGTTTCGAGCATCGCGTAGACCACCTCGTCGGCCCATTCGCCCTTCACGAACTCGTTCTGAACGAAATGGGCTTCGCGTCGCATGCCGAGGCGCTCAAGGACCCGTCCGGACGCGGTGTTGCGCGCGTCGATGCGGCCGATGATGCGGTGCAGGCCGAGATCTTCGAAGCCCAGCCGCAGCATCACGCGCGTGGCCTCCGTGGCGTACCCGCGGCCGCCGTGGTCGGGGTGGAAGAGATAGCCGACCTCGCCCTGCCGGTGCGCACGGCTTCGCCAGAAGAGAATGACCTCACCGATGACCTGGCCGGTCTCCGCCAGTTCCACCGCGAGGGACAGGTTGCCGCCCTCGTCGGTCAGGGTCACGGCCTGCGTCTTCTGGTCGAGCGCCTCCCTCACCTCGTCACGGTCACGCGGCCCGAAATAGAGGTAGCGCGTGACCTCGGGCCGGGACTGCAGGTCGTACAGGGCGTCGAGGTCGGCGGGGGTGTACGGCCGCAGGATGAGCCGTGCCGTCTTGAGCGGATAGGCGGGTCTGAGCACCGGTCGATCGTATGCAGGTCAGGCCGTTCAAGCGGGATCGGGTGGGTGTGCGGCGCCTTGAAGAGATTGACGGAGTGAGTACTCACTCCGTACTCTCGGCCGTATGGAAACCACACCCACCCGGCGGCGCGCGCCGGGAATGAGCGCAGAGCAACGGCGAACGATGATCGTGGCGGCGGCGCTCCCGCTCGTCGCCGAGCACGGCACGACGGTCACCACCAGCCAGATCGCCAAGGCGGCCGGCATCGGCGAGGCGACGATCTTCCGCGTGTTCACCGACAAGGAGGAGCTCCTCGACGCCTGCGTGGTCGAGGCACTACGCCCCGACCACGTGCTGGACGGCATCGCCGCGATCCCGCTGGACCAGCCGCTGGCCGATCGGCTGGCCGAGGCGGCCGAGACGATGCAGGCGTTCCTGACCCGGATGGGCACCGTCCTCGGTGCCCTGCACGCGACTGGACGCCACACACGAGGCCGCCCCGAGGGAGCGCCCGCCCCCGGACTGAACCGCGACGCCGGGATCGAACAGACCCGGGAAGCGCTGGCCGACCTGTTCGAACCCGAACGCGACTCGCTGCGGTTGCCGCCCGAGCGGCTGGCCGCGCTGTTCCAGCACCTGATGTTCGCCGGCATGCGCCGCGTGCCGGGCACGGCCGAATCGGGCGTGGACACCGAGGCCCTCATCGACGTGTTCCTGCACGGAGCCCTGACCGGCCCCGGGGAGGCTCGTTGAGCGCCCTGTCGACCGGCCCTTCGAGCGGATCGTCGGCCGGCCGTTCGACAGCGGCCGTGCGCGAACGCGGAGCCGCGTACCGGCGAAAGGCCCGTGCCCTCGCGGTGCTCGCCTCGGTGGCCGCGCCCGTCGCCATCTGGCTCCTCGCCGTCCCCCTCTTGGGCAACCGCCTGCACGTACCGGATCAACCGGGGGAGGAGCCCCTGGACGTCGGCCTGCCACCAGTGATCGTCATCGCGCTGGCCGCCGCGCTGTCGGGATGGGCACTGCTCGCGTCATCGAACCGGCCGTGCGCAGGCGAGCCGGTTTGACCTCAACTCTGCTCGAGGTTGCAGGCTTGATCACTGAACCGACCGAGAAGAGGGGCGTCATGAGAGCGGTGTGGTTGAAGGAGTTCGGTGGGCCGGAGGTTCTCGTCGCCGCTGACACGGCGGAACCGGTGGCCGGTCCCGGGCAGGCGTTGATCGAGGTGGAGTTCGCCAATATCACCTTCATCGAGACCCAGATCAGGAGTGGTCACGGCCCCTTCAAGGTGGAACTGCCCATGATCCTCGGCAACGGCGTCGGCGGCGTCGTGTCCTCGGTCGGCGCGGAGGCCGACGCGGGCCTGGTCGGTCGGCGGGTGGTGGCCGGCCTCGGCGGCTCGGGCGGTTATGCCGAACGCGCCGCGGTGGATGTCGGCGCGCTCATCGAGGTGCCGGAGGCCGTGGAGCTCGCCGACGCGGTGGCATTGCTGGCCGACGGGCGTACTGCGACGTTGCTGGCACGGGCGGCCGGGCTGCGGGCCGGAGACCGGGTTCTTGTGGAGGCGGCGGCGGGCGGCGTGGGCACGTTGCTGGTCCAGCTCGCGGGGGCCTCCGGCGCCAGGGTGATCGGGGCGGCCGGCGGCACGCGCAAGGTCGAGCTGGTACGCGATCTGGGCGCTGAGATGGCGGTCGACTACCGCGACCCGGGCTGGCCGGACCGGGTGCGTGAGACGGTCGGCGGGGTCGACGTCGTCTTCGACGGCGTCGGCGGCGCCATCAGCCGGGAAGCCTTCGAACTGCTCGACCGAGGCGGACGGATGCTGAGCTACGGACTCGCGAGCGGAGCGTGGGCGGCCATCTCCGACGAGGCGGCAGTCGAGCGCGGAGTGACGATCCTGCGGGGAGCGGGCGGGACGCCCGAAGAGCTGCGCGCGCTCACGGCCGGCGCACTCGCCGAGGCGGCGGCCGGCCGGTTGCGCCCGGTGATCGGGCAGCGGTTCCCCTTGGACCGGGCGGCCGACGCGCACGAGGCCATCCAGTCACGGGCGACCGTGGGCAAGACGCTGCTGGAGGTGTGATGACCCGATGAACGCGGCTCCGGCCACTCGATCACATGCCGGATACCGCGGTGCGAACATGCCGGTGATCTCGGTACTCTTCTGTCTGCGGGCCGTTAGCTCAATTGGCAGAGCTCCGGACTTTTAATCCGTCGGTTCTGGGTTCGAGTCCCAGGCGGCCCACCACGTCTGACCTGCTCAGACGCGCTCAGCGAGACGCGTTGACGATCATGCCTGGGGCCGAGATGGGGCCATCCTGGGGCCGGAGCTTCGGGCGTCGGACGGCGCGGCACTCCTCGTAGTCCTCATACGGCCATGGTGCACCGCCTCAGCAACCTGGACCTGCACAGCCAGGGACATGACGGCATCGGCCGTTGAGCTGGCTCGTGTCGCCGTCCGTCCTGGGCATGGGCGCCCGGTTCGGCCCTTGCTGATGATCGGTTGATCATTCCATGGCTGGGCCTTGACGGAGTGTGCCCGGTCGATGAATTCGGCTACGCCCGTCGATCGCCGTTGGGGCCGAGTAAGCGCCCCTTGGCGTACGGGTCAGCGGTCGCGGAGTACCCGCAGGATCGTCGCCCGGCGGGATGCGTCGTCGGCCCAGGTGATGCCCACAGTGAGCGGGCTCAGCGCCTCGTAGGCGGCCGTGCGGGAGTCAGACCACAGTGCGCCAAGCAGCACTTTAACTGCAGCGGTCTCCGGACACCGATCCCGCAATCCCTGCTCCGATCATCGACCTCACTGGCAAGCGGATCAAACGAAGACCCGTCCTCGGTGGCCTCATCAACGAATACGAGGCCGCCTAGATCGATCAGCAGACCCGCAGGTCAAGGCCGCGATCCTATTTTCGTGCGGCACAGGTGCGGGTGCCCGGCGTCGTGGACCTGGAACGCGAACGCGTGCTGCAGCAGCGGTCATTGCTGGTTGAGGTATGTCAGCGCGGCGACGACCCGACGGTGCCGGGTGTCGTCCGCGAGGAGGCCCAGCTTGAGGAAGATGTTCCGCACGTGCTTGAGCACTGCCGCCTCGGTCACGTGCAGGGCGGCGGCGATCTCACGGTTGCCGTCTCCGCGGGCGATCAGCTCGAGCACTTCCCGTTCGCGCTCCGTCAGCGCCTCCAGAGGGCTCTTGCGTCGCCGGATCAGCGCCGTCACGACCTCCTGGTCGAGCACGGTCCCCCCCGCCGCCACCCGCCGCAGGCTCTCGACGAAGTCCGCCACTGCGCCGACTCGCTCCTTGAGCAGATAGCCGATGCCACCGGCGTCGTCGGCGAGCAGATCGCCGACGAAGCGGGTCTCCACGTGCGCCGAGAGCACGACCACCGGGAACCCAGGCTGGCGTCGCCGGAGGTCGACCGCGGCCTGGATTCCTTCGTTCGTCCAGGTCGGCGGCATGCGCACGTCCACGATCGCCAGGTCCGCCCGCTGATCGAGCACCGTGGCGGCGAAGCCCACGACGTCGGCGCTCGCCGCGACGACCTCGATACCCTCAGGGCCGAGCAGGGACACCAGCCCCTCGCGCAGGAGCGTGTCGTCCTCGGCGATCACAGCTCGCACGGCAGTCCCATCCGTATCGTCGTCGGTCCGCCACTCGGGCTCGACAGGTCCAGCCAACCACCCAGCGCTTGGAGCCGGGCCGCCATGCCCGACAACCCGGTCCCGCCGGACGGTGCTGCCCCGCCACGACCGTTGTCGGTCACGACGACCAGCACCTCAGGACCACGATCGCCGTCCTCCCAGCGGAGCTGCACGTCGGCCTCCGTCGCCCCGCTGTGCTTGACGACGTTGGTCAGGGCCTCGGCGATCGAGAAGTAGAGCGCGGCATCGACGGCGGCGGCCGTCGGGGCCGGGCGGTCGACGTGCAGGCGGGTGGGGACGGGGGACAGGTCCGCCAGCGCACCGATGGCCGGGACGAGCCCCTCCTCGGCGAGCACCGGCGGGTAGATGCCGCGGATGACCCTGCGCATCTCGGTGAGGGCGTCCGATGCGGCCGACTGGGCCTTCGCCAAGGACGGGCCGGGGTCATCGCGGCCGGTCTCGAGCTGGCGCTGGGCCATGCCGACGTACATCGTCACGGCCACGAGGCGGTTCTGGGCCGCATCGTGCAGATCGCGCTCGATGCGTCGCAGCTCTGCGGTGTGGGCCGAGACGGCTGACCGACGACGGACCTGCTCCAGCTGCGCGCGCAGCACCAGCTCCTGCTGCCGGGTCGGGGACAGGAGGCGAGCCGTCGAGGCGGCGTCGATGCGGGCCACGACGGGCGCCATCAGCCACACCCCCAGGCCGACCAGGGCGATGGCGAGCGAGGCCAGCGCGTCCCACCACGACGTCAGGGCGAAGAAGGATTCGGCCGGCTTGCTGGCGGGGAACGCCCACCAGAAGAGGGCGATCAGTGCCGAGTTGATCGAGATCAGGGGCAGGACCACGGCGAACAGGGCGAGCGGGACCCCTGAGACCACCCGCAGCGCCGCCGTGAGCAGGTCGCGCAGCAGCGCGCCCCCGTCGGCATGGGCCCGGACGGCCGAGCGTCCGGGGGTGCCGGCCGGTGGGTACGGGGAGGCGACCGGCCTGCGGAGCAGGTGTCCGGCGCGCGAGCGTTCGTGATCGGCCCAGCGGCGTACGGCCGAGGACGCGGGCCGGGCGAGGACCAGTCCGATCCCGACGACCGACAGCAGGGCGGTCGCCACGACGACCACCAGCGTCACGAGGGCGGTGAGGCTGCTGACGGCGTCCCCGGCCAGGCGCCGGACGGCGCGCGCCTGCCGGATCATCGCGTTGACGGGCCGGTTGTCGCGGCTGTCATGGCCCCTGCTCACGCCGACCATCGTACGGTCTCGGGCACCCGTCGCCGTGGGCCCGGGACGCCTCGCCGGGGTAGTGGCAGCGCTACCTCCCAACGGAGTGTCCAAGGGATGGTGGGGGTCGCGCGGCGAGCCCAGAGTTGTCGTCATGAAGCAGGGAACACCACAGTCCACGGCGCCCGCGGACGCGCCGCCTCGCCCCGTCGTCGTCCGAGGCGTGAGCAAGACGTACGGCAGTGGCCGGGCGAAGGTATCGGCGCTCAGCGCGATCGACCTGACCGTGGAGCCGGGGAAGTTCACGGCGATCATGGGTCCGTCCGGCTCGGGCAAGACGACGCTGCTGAACTGCCTGCTCGGGCTGGAGCGGCCCGACTCCGGCACGATCCACCTCGGCGGGCAGGAGATCAGCCGCCTGAGCGAGACCGAACTGGCCGTGCTGCGTCGCTCGCGCATCGGCGTCGTGTTCCAGGCCTTCAACCTGATCCCGGCGTTGTCGGCCGCCGACAACATCTCGCTGCCGCTGCGGCTCGCGGGAGAGCCGATCGATCCCCGGGTCGTGCAGGAGCTCGCCACGGCGGTCGGCGTCGGCGACACCCTGGCGCGCCGCCCGGCTGCGCTCTCGGGCGGTCAGCAACAGCGCGTGGCCATCGCCCGAGCCCTCATTACCCGCCCCGAGCTGGTCGTGGCCGACGAGCCGACCGGCTCGCTGGACACCGCGTCGGCCGAGGCGGTCCTGACGTTGTTGCGGTCGATCGTGGACGAGCTCGGCCAGCAGGTGCTGCTGGTCACCCACGACCCGTCCGCTGCCGCGGTGGCGGATCGGGTCATCTTCCTGGCCGACGGCCGCTGGCACGACGAGGTGTCCGGGGGGTCCGCGGCTGACATCGCGGCTCATCTGGCGCGGCTGGGGCGCCGGGCATGAAAGACATCGCACGGCTGACCCGGCGGGGCCGGCGAGGGCAGATCGCCGCCGTCTTCACGACCGTCCTGTTCTCGGCGATCCTGCTGGGCGCGCTCGGCCTGCTGTTCGAGACCGGACTGCGGGGGCAGGTCAGCACGGGAGAGTACGCCAAGGCGCCGGTCCTGATCGGGGCTCCGCAGTCGGTGCCTGTGAAGGAGGATGTCGACATCGCCGTGCCCGGCCGCGCGCTGCTCCCGGAGGCGCTGGTCGACGAGGTCACCCGGACGGTGCCGGATGCGCGAGTCGTCGTCGACCAGGTCCTGCCGGCGATGCTGGCCGGTCGGGACCCCGTCCCGGCCACGGCTCATCCTGGCGAAGCCCTGGCCCTCGGCGACAGGACCGTCGTGGCGGGGACGACGCCCCGGTCGGCCGGTGAGGTCGTGCTCCCCCGTGGCCTGGCCGCCGACCGGTCCGTCGACCTCGGCGACGCGGTCGACATCGCCTTCGGGGGTGAGGCCCGCCGGTTCACGATCGTGGGCCTGACCTCCGCCGACGACACCGGCGTCGACGCCGCCGACGTCTACCTCACCGGCGACGACATCGGCCGCAACAGCGCGCGCGACGACCAGGTCGCGGCGATCGGGGTGTGGCCCGGCGGTGAGGGCGCTCGCGGATTGGGGGAGCTGGTCGATCGTCACGGCGCCGTGGTCTGGGACGAGGGGCAGCGAGGAGAACTCGAGGTCGTGCGCCAGGGCCAGGCCAAGGCGACGCTCACCTCTGCCGCCGGCGCGTTCGGCGGGCTCACAGTCATCGTGACGCTCTTCACCGTGATGGCCCTGACGTCGCTCCATGTGCGGGAGCGTTCCCGCGAGCTCGCGATGCTGCGCGTGGTCGGTGCCACGTCCAGGCAGGTCCGCAAGCTGCTGCTCGGCGAGATCCGGCGCGTCGCGCTCGTGGCGGGGATCATCGGCGGTGTGGGTGGCCCCCTCCTGGGGGCGGGCATGGTCGGCGTCGGTCGCTGGAGCGGGACGCTGCCCGCAGGCCTCGATCCGGTCGTGGGCTTGCTGCCCGTCGTCATCCCGGTCGTGGTGGCCGTGCTGGCCGCCGAGGCGTCGGTGCGGATCGCGGCCCGCCGGGTGGTCGGGCGCGGCAGCCCGCTGCCCGGCCTGCGGGGTGGCGACGAGGCATCGGGTCCGTCCAGCGGCCGGACCCGGCTCGCCGCCGGGCTGGCGGTCCTGGCGCTCGGGATCGCGATGGCAGCCGCACCCTGGGCGTTCTCGGGTGACGGGGCCACGGGGCTCAGTGGTCTGTCGAGCCTGGTGATCGCCTTGTCGATCGGGCCGCTGAGCCCGTGGGTCGTACGTTCGGCGGCGCGGATCGTGCAGGGACCGGCGACGCGCGGCGCGACGCAGTACCTCGCGTTGAGCAACGTCCGGCTGCGAGCGGCGCGGGTGGGCGGTGTGCTGGCTCCGGCAGTCCTCGGCGTCACGCTCAGCTGCACCCAGCTCTTCGTCGGCGCTTCGGCGGGAGCCGTCGCGAGCGACCAGGTCGATGCCGGGCGGCGAGCAGATCTCGTTGTGACGGCCGGTCCCAGCGGGATCGACCGCTCGACGGCGGAGAAGGTCGCCGAGACCCCCGGGATCCGCTCGGTCGACCAGGTCGCGGCCGGCACCGTCGTCGTGCGCGGACCGGCTGACGACAGCGCGTGGCAGGTGCTGCCGGTCCTCGGGGCCGACGGCGACGGCCTCGCGCGATATGCCGACCTCGACCCTCGGGGAGGCGGCCCGCTGGTCCTCGCGCCTGACGAGATCGCCCTGGGCGTGCAAGGCGCGGACCTTCTCTATGCCGAGATCGGTGACCAGGTCACCGTGGTGCTGGGCGACGGCCGCACGATCGACCGTCGGGTCGCGACCATCTATCGGCGCGGGCTGGGCTTCGGCGAGGTGGTGCTCCCACTCGCGGATGTCCGGAGCGCCACGGCGTCCGGGCAGGCGACCGCCCTGGTGGTCACCCTGTCGCGCGACACGACGGAGCAGCAGGGCGCGAGTCGCGTCGCCGAGCGGCTTCGGGACCACCCGGGCGTGGAGGTCGTGCGGTCGCCGGTCGTGTCCGATCCCGAGGCATCGGTGGGCGACCCGGCGTCGTTCCAGGTGGTCCTGCTGGTGATCCTCTGGGGCTACATCGCGATCGCGGTGGTGAGCTCGCTCGTGGTCGGCAACCTCGCCCGACGGGGCGAGCTGACGCTCCTGCACGCGGTGGGAGCGACACCGGCGCAGCGACGACGGGTGGGCCGGTGGGAGGCGGCGTTCGTCGCTGGGACGGCGTGCGTCGTCGGCATGGCGGCAGCGGTTCCCGGCGCCTCCGGGCTGGTGTACGCGCTGAGCAACGGGGACCGCGCGATCCCGGCGATCGCCCTCGGTGGCCTGCTCCTCGTGGTCGTACTGACGTCCGCGCTCGTGCTCGGAGCCGGCGAGCTGTCCGCCCGGTCGTTCAGGACGCGGTCACCGCGTTCGTGACCGCCGAGCCCCGCGGCTGCCCGCAGGCACCTACAGCACTTCCCCGTCCGGATCCGCGCCCGGCGGCGGCGCGACATCGGAGCTCTTGTCAATCGCGGCGTGGAGCTCCGACCGCGACCACCGCCTCGATCGATTTCCACAACTGCTCGACGGTGATGTTCTCGCCGAACTCGGTCGCCTCGAACAACACCTCCAAGGCGTCATCGACAGCCCTGCCCTCCAGCTGCCGCACCGCAGCCAGCATCGTGGCCAGCCGGCGTTCAGCCGGGTGCCGCTTCAACGCCGGAGCCTTCCCCGACAACCCGTACCGGGCCGGCATCAGTGCCGCGCTCACCGTCATCGACCCGCGCTGGCCATGGCGTAGGGATGCCGAGCTCGTCGCCTGTACAGGGCGAAGCGGCCCGCTGGCTTCAAGGTCGACGGACTATTCGGCCGAGGGTATCGACAAGCAAAACGTCGGTGAGGTTTTCGGCCATCCATAGCGTCATGCATGGCTCATGGCCGTGGTCGCTCGGTGGTTGCTCGTATGCCATGGAACGCAGCAGCACGACGCGGCACGATCCGGCATCGGAAACGGCGGAGTCGCGGATGAACCGGCACAGGCCGATAGCAAGAGTGCCTGTCCGGTGTGCATGGAGCGGCTTTTAATCCGTCGGTTCTGGGTTCGAGTCCCAGGCGGCCCACCACGTCTGACCTGCTCAGACGCGCTCAGCGAGACGCGTTGACGATCATGCCTGGGGCCGGATGGGGCCATCCTGGGGCCGGAGCTCCGGGCGTCGGACGGCGCGGCGGTCCGCGACGTACTCTCACCACGTGGGTTCCGCGGCCGCGGCAGGGTCGCATGCGCATCCGGGCGTCGCTCGGCGCCGGACGCGGCGGTGGTGGTGTTCAGTTGGCCTTTCGGCTGAGACGGTTCGAACGGGGAGCAGATGCTCTGATCAAGCTGCGGCACGGCGGCCCACGGGGCTTGCGGCGGTTCGCCGTTTGCGTCTTGATGGTCGTCGGTGCCGCTTGGTGCCTGGCACGCGCCACCCTGCCTGGAGCACGTGGGTGGCGGTCTTCTCGGCAGCGGTTTGGGCGACCTGCGGCAGGACGCTGGTGTAGGTGTCGGCGCGCAGCCCGGCCGCTTCACCGCGCCGAAGTCCCCGCAACGCGATCAGGTGGTAGGCCGCATACAGCCGGTGCCCTCGGATGGCGTGCAGGAACGCGGCGGTCTGCTCCGCCGTCCAGACCGCCACTGCGGGACGTTCTCCCGTATGTGCCCAGTGCTCCACCCGGGCGGCGGTCCACACCACCGCACGCGGGCGCGGCGCTGCCGGTAGTACTGCCAGCGCTGCCGGGTTGGTGTCGATGAGTCCCTCCCGGGCAGCGGCGTTCAGCGCGCTCCGCAGCGTCGCCCGGATTCTGTTCAAGGTCGCCGCTCTGATCGGCCGGCCCGTCTTCTCGTGCTCGTAGGCGATCGCGGTGAACATCTCCTGCACTCGCGTGACCGACAGCTCCCCCAGCAGCAGTTGCCCCAGCTGCGGCTCGAGGTACAAGCGGATGTGACCGGCATACCCCGCGACCGTCGACACCGCGCCCCGATGCGCCCGCAGCCAGCGCGCCAGCCACTCGCCCACCGTGACCGCCCTGCCCGTCGGGCCGCGCAGCCGGGACAACGCCTCCTCCGCATCCTTACGGGTGACAAAGCCACCCCGCCGCACTCGCCGACGCCGGCCATCCACCCCGGCCCCCAACTCCAGCCGCAGGTACCAACTGCCGTGACTTCGCTCGGCCACCAGCCGCGGGCACCTGTTGCCCACGGCCCGGCCGAACCGCGGATCCTCACAGCCACACCGCCGGTACACGCCACCGGCACTCCTCATAGTCCTGGGGCGAATGCCCAGGTCACAAGGTGCGGACGATGGAGTCTTCCCCATCCGGTCCGCGGGCTGGTGACGGTCCGTCGCCGCGTCCCTCGCGTCGCTCGTTCGGCCCGGAGTGCAAGCTCGGAATCGTCGCCGAGTACGAGTCAGCGCCGAATGGGAAAAGCGGCGGATCGGGATGCGCACTCGTACGAGCTGCCGCGCACCTGGCATCCTCGGAACATGGATCAGCCCGCATCCGCTCCGACGGGGGGAACCACCGTGACACGCACCGCCGGCGTGGTGCTCACGACCCTGTTCGGGATTCCGTTCCTGTTGCTGGCGTGGCAGATACTCGACAGTCGATTCAACCCCGCGTCGACCGACTATCACGGCTATGCCCTCATCTTCGGGACAGTGTTCGCCATCCCACTCGCCCTCGCGACGAGCCTCGTCGTGCCACTGATCTTTTCGCGCGGGCGGCGGAGAGTGGCCTACCGCGTGAGCGCGTTCGTCTTCGTCGTCGTCGCGGTGGGGCTGCTCGCGGCGTGGTTCACCGCAGCCTGATGGTCCGGCGGGTACACGTCCTCGGTGCAGGCAGGGAACCGGCGGAGCGGACCTCGATGCGGTCGCCAGCGAGGTGGGTGAGGAATCCGGCGGCCATTCGGGAGCGTCCGGCGTTGTGGACGCAGACGAAAGTACGGAGAACTTGTCAGGCATCAGGGTCTCTGTTGTCTCGCAGGACGTGTCAGTGGTCGCGGTGGCGTACGGAGATGAGCAGTCCGACCTGGGCAAGGACCATCCAAGCCGTGAGGTAGGTGAAAGCGGCTGTCGGCGAGATCGCGGTCCACAGGATGCCCGCGATGTCGCTGGCAGCGAGGTTGCCCAGAGACTGGACCGTGGCGAGCATGCCGAAGGCGGAGCCGCGCAGCTCCCCCGCGGGCTGACACGAAACCGCCATCGGGGGGCCTCTTGCAGCTGCAGGAGCCGATCGATGGTGCGGGGCATCCGGATGGCTCGCCGTGGCTCGTGGATGTTGCCCAGGGTGCCCTCCTGTTCTCGCCTGAGGATCGTGGTGGCGAGGCTGCGTGCGAGCTCATCGATGGCGCGGGCGGAGCCGATGGAGGTTCGGGTCCGAGGCCACCGGCGACGAGGCCCGGGGTCGGTGCGTACGTAGGCGTAGTGCACCGCGTGGGCGATGAGCAGGCACGCCGCGCGGGCCTGCGGTGACTGGGCGGCGGCGAGGGTGGAATCGACGATGGTGGCACAGGCAATCGCGGCCGGGTCCGTGCCGCGTTCCTCCTCGATGGCCAGCAGTAGCCAGACGAAGCTGATGAAGTCCCTGGCGACGGGTGCCTCGGTGAGGGTCGAGGTGCAGGTGAGACAGGGAAGGGGCTCATCGCGGACGGCTTCCTCCAGGGCCTCCAGCACCTCGATGGGCAGGCCGGCGTGGTGGAATCCGACCCCGTGACGCAGGACGGTGACGAGCGGGTGGTCCTCGCCGAGCTGCAGCCGGACGTAGTCGACCAGCGGGGCCATGCTCGGACGTTCATCGAGTTCGTCGGCCAGCGCCTTGGCGAGCAACTGGGCCAGTGAGCGTGTGCCGGCCACGACCAGCACCGACCCGGCGTGGCCGAGCGCCACGATCAACTCACTGGCGATCGTGTACCGCTTGGTCGAGCGGGTGTCGTCGTTTTGTAGCTTCCTCTGCACCAGATCCGGCACCTTCGCCTTGCGGACATAACGCCAGCCGGTGTCTCCCTGCGTGGTCAGCCCAGGGCGGCACTGCCGAATGGGCGGACTCTGGCCGTGACCAGCAAACAGGGCCTGCACTTGTTCGACCTGACGAATACGCCATCCGACCTGATCGACCCGGACCCGTATCGGGTAGATCGCAGTCTGAGATCCATCTGCTCCGCACCGACAACAAGGGGATCCCAGTTACCCCGGAGAAATCGCCTCTGAACAACAGACGCTGAGACTCCGCGTTAGCGCAGGTCAGCGATATCCGTTGGTTTTTCGGCCAGGACTACCGTGACCCCTGGGTGGTGGAACGTATGGTGTCATGGCTGAGCGGCTGCCGTCGCCTGCACCGCCGCCACCCTCATCTGCCACCGCCAACTCTTGAGATAGCCTCTAAGAACTCCTAACAGAATGATCTTCGTTGTGGTTGGATCTTGGTCGCATCGTGGATCGTGTGTGGGAGGTTGCTGTGGCGCGGCGTAGGCCGTGGGAGGTCGAGGACGGTCTGTGGGAGCGGATCGAGCCGCTGTTGCCCAAGGTCGAGCGCCGGTTCCGCCATCCTGGCCGTAAGCGGGCTGGGTGATCGCCAGGCGCTGTGCGGGATCTTGTTCGTGCTCTACACCGCGATTCCGTGGGAGTTCTTGCCTCAGGAGCTGGGGTTCGGCTCGGGCATGACCTGCTGGCGGCGGTTGCGGGACTGGCAGCTGATCTGCGACGGGAACGGCATCCCCCTCGCGCTCTCGCTGACCGGCGGCAACCGCAACGACATCACCCAGCTGATGCCACTGCTCCAAGCCATCCCACCGGTACGCGGCAAGGTCGGCCGACCCCGCCGCCGCCCCCAGGTGCTGTACGCAGACCGGAGCTACGACCACGACAAATACCGCCGCCTGGTGTGGAAGGCCAACGTCAAACCCCGCATCGCCCGCCGCGGCACCCCACACGGCACCGGCCTCGGCACCCACCGCTGGGTCGTTGAGCAGACCATCGCCCTGCCGCACTGGTTCCGCCGGCTCCGCACCCGCTGGGAGATTCGCGACGACATCCACCAAGCCTTCATGACCCTGGCCGCCACCACCATCTGCTGGCGACGCCTCAAACGATCATTGTGTTAGGAGTTCTAAGGCCTACCCACGACCCGAAAGATGCTGCGCACACCTGCGTCGAGACCGCCCGCTGCCTGGTCGAGGACAAGAACGCCGATTACCTGCTGACCACCAAGGGCAACCGGTCGTCGCCGCACGCCGCGGCCATCGCCGCCGCCCGGGACCTGATCTGTGCCGAGCCCGGTCACGTGCACGCCGAACGCGGCCACGGACGGATCAACCGCTGGGCCACCTGGGCCGCCGACCCCGATACCGGCCTCCGCCTGCCGCACGCGGCACGGCTCGCGGTCATCCGCCGCGACGTCGCCGACCTTGCCGGACAACCCCTGAGCAAGGAGATCGCCCTCGTGGTCACCAGCCGAGCCGGCGTGACCGCAGCCGAGATCTCACACCAGAGCCGACAGCACTGGTGCATAGAGAACCTCGAACACCGGCCCCGCGACACCATCTGGCGCGAGGACGACCAGCAGGCCTATCTCGGCAACGGCCCTGACTTTAAATCGCCCTGATCGGCCGCTGTGATCATGTGACAACTTAAATGAGCCGTCGCTTGATCACGGCGACGCTTGGGCAAGCCATTCCCAGCCGATATGGCGGCTGTCCACGGCCACCACACCCGCGTCCCGCCAAGCGTTGGAGATCTCGAAGCCAACCGAGCCCAGAAAAGCCTGCGTGTATTCCAGCGGATCATCGGTGAGGTTGGTGAAGAAACGAGCGGCTGGATCGAAGCAGTCGACGAAGAGATCGGCGCGGCGTTGGGCCTCGATCGGCCCGGGATACCACCATGCGGTACCCGCGAAGGAGCACCGCTGCAGGACCACGAGGGCGGCGTGCGCGCCATCAGAGTTGATCTCAACCCAGGGAAAGGTTTCAGGTCGCCACTGGGCGGCGCCGAAACGGCGGTTTGCCTCGGCGGTGATGAAGCGATCTACCACGGCGGTGATACCAGGATCGCGCACCTCATATGTGCCCACGACGCGCTGCACCCACCATGTCGTAGAGTCCATATCATTGAAAGGCTCACCAAACCAGCCGTCGATAGCATCGATGATGGCTGGGCTGGACGGGATCGTGAACCGCACCTTGGGCCGTGACGATGGAAGTACAGGCCCGCTCAGATCAATGCCGAGGAACCGCTCGATCCATTCGGTGAACCATGCGCCGCATGGCCATTCAGGCCACTCATCCGTGGACCATTCCCTGACAAGACGGGAGGCCAACGAATACCATGCGTCCTCGTCGAGGAGTGGCGCGGGAACAGGAGTCAGATCCAGCGCATATTCGACGGCCCGCAACCCGAAGTGCGCGGTCGCGTACCAGCTCTCCGGTTCAGTGTCGAATTCTTGGTCGAGAAGTTGCGCGACAACATCGCGAGCTGTCATCCGATGAGGCATCGATGGTCCCTTTCCCCGGCCAGCGTACAGCTCATCGCACTGCGATACCGACAGCCATGATCACAGATAAAGGTCATCCTTGTTCAGCGTCACCCTACGTGGCCAACGTCGATCCGGACACCGGGCAACAACCACCCCAAACAGGCGACCTTGAAATCGCCCTGCCTTGGTGCCGTGGCCTGGTGTCCGGCTCAATCCGCGAGAGCCGCTTCTTGCATTGCTCCATCAGCGCGACGTGCCGCTGGTAGTTGGCCCGCCATTCGGTGATCCTTTCCGGAATCCAGATCAGTGCCTTGCGGCGTTTGCCGGAGGGGAGTTCGACCAGGGAGGCGACGTTGAGGTCGATCCGCCGCTCCCGGATGGCCCTTGTTCAACGCCGCCCGCAGGGTCGCGTGGATGCGCTGTTCGGTGGCGGCGCTGACCACGCGTCGGCCTTTGACCTTCGCTCTCAGTACGGGGCCGCCGGAGGCGTGGGCTGCGGTGATGGTGTCGTTGAGTTTGAGCAGGGTGCCCTTGCGCAGGCCCTTACGTCCGCGAGTCAGGTGTCCAGCCATTCGCCTGTGGTGATGGTCGTGTCGAGGTCCTGGCCGGTGCGGACCTTCCGCCGGACCTCGTCCGGCTCGGGCAGTGTCCTGACCGTGGGCAGGATCAGGTCGGCGATCTGGATTTTGCCGTCGGCGTCGGCGGCGATGGCCAGTAGCTCGCTGGCTTTGCTCATCCCGGCTTCGGCGGCGTCTTGGCTGGTGAACCCGCCGCGCCGCAGCGGGTTACGCCGCCTGCCGTCGGCATTGGGGGGAGTTCGAGCTGGTAGTACCAGGTGCCGTGTGCCCGGCTCCACGACCCGCCCTTGCGTTTGAGTTTCGGGCACCTCTTCGCAGCCGCATGCCATTCTCGCTGCGGCATCCGCACACCTTGTAGGTGGTTCCGGCAGCCATAGCGGGCACCATCCAACGGCGTGCGTGGAATGATCTCGGGTGTCCTCCAGCGGATCAGGGCCGTATCCGCGCCCGCATCCGGGGCCCACCAGCAAGATCACGAACTGGCTAGAGCACCGATCTGTGGCCCTACTCCGGCAGCTCCGGAGCGTAGAACGATGGCAGCGGCTCGGGTCCGGTGTACTTCTGGCATTCGCAGGGCAGCAACTCATTTCCCACCCACGCGCCGTTGTTCCACTTTGAGCGTTCAACGCCTGCCCGGCAGCGTCCCTCGACATCGTGGAACGAGGCACCGTGCCCGCACTGGCACAACGGTCCGGTCTCGACGGCCTTCGACTCGTGCTTGCGCCGGGGCAGCAGCCGACCGACCGCCAGCCCTGTCCCGAAAATCAGCGCTCCGACCAACATCTCGATCACGACGACCCCTACCACTCGGACGGCCTCCGGCGATCATCCCATCTCACCGATAGCATCGCTATGCGGCAGCGAGGTGCCTAGTACTCCACCCATCGGCCTTTTCCTCGAAAAGCTTGCCTCAAAGCGAGGAGTGAACTTGTACGCGGACGATCTCGCCCGCCGACTCGCGTGGACGCTTTTCGACGAAGGCCCGCGCGCGCTCGAGGTGCCGGGATTCGAACGCCTGATCTCGACGATGGTCAACTTCGCGTCGAAGCGGAACGCCCAAGATTCGCAGGTGAGCGTGGATGAACTCTTCGAAGATCTCAACCGCGCCTGGGCACGGTCCTGCCGGCGCCGGGTAACGGACATCCTGATGGACCTGCGCAAGACCAAGGCTGAGGCGGAAGATCACCTGTAGTCGTACGGCCCGGAGCAGTTCCCGGAGATGGAGCCGTTGATTCCGTGCGTCGCCCATCTCGCCGGAATCTGGGCAGAGGAGATCGGCGGTATCAGCATGCTGGTCGATGAACAGCGTGCCCTTACCGATACGGTATTGGACGCCGCACGAAGGATCGCGTCCCTGGACCGCACCTTGATCGGAACTACGTGGCGGGTACGGCAGAAGCCCTGGGCCAGAGCCGTACGCGATATCGTCCGCGGGAGGTCCTGGGATCACCCCTCCATCCAGCTCGCCGATCTGATCGCCGGTGCCGGTCAGGCGGTCGCACGCCGACACGCTGGAGCGCCCTCGGCCGCGGGTGATCGTCTTCACTCGCTCGTCGTTCCGCTGATCACACAGGAGAGCATGGTTCCCCACGACGAGCCCGCGCGGTTCGCCGAAGTTAGCGAGCAGACTGTCTGATACCGAGAAAGGTCGGAATGGTGATCGAGCAGGGAGCGGACCCAGAGGGGTCCGCTGGGGCATCCGGATCGCACCTTTCGACCTTCTGAGAGATCCTTGCCAAGGCCGAGATCGACCCGCGCCGCGGCCGACCGGGCCGACCTGGGCACAGTTCCTGCGCTCCCAAGCCGAAGCGATCCTCGCCACCGACTTCTTCACCATCGACCT
>NZ_JABVEB010000160.1 GCF_014323665.1 Actinomadura sp. HBU206391
CATGTCGTGTGGTACCTCAGCCAGTTCATGGTGCTCGAACCCGGCGACGTCATCGACACGGGCACGCCAGCGGGGGTCGCCCTCGGCGCCGACGACATCCCCTATCTGACGGCGGGCGACGTCGTCGAGGTGGAGATCGACCGGCTCGGCCGGCAACGGCACGTCATCGGGCAGGCCTGACGGCCGGCCGCGCCTGATGAGAGGGCGGATCCGATGAGCGGCCAGGGCACTCCGGGCGGCGTCGTCGCCCGGGTGCCGCTCGGCCGCCGTGGCGTGACGGTGTCGCGAATCGGGTTCGGCACGGCGCCGATCGGCGGGCTGTTCAGCTCGGTCGGCGACGACGCGGCCGAGGCCACGCTCGCCGCGGCCTGGGCCGGCGGCGTCCGGTACTTCGACACCGCTCCGCACTATGGGCTCGGGAGCGCCGAGCGGCGGCTCGGCGCCTTCCTGGCCGGCCTCGACCCGGCGGCCAGGGCCGAGGCGGTCGTGTCCACCAAGGTGGGCCGGCTGCTGGAGCCGGGCCGCACCGCACCGGGCACCGAGTCGTTCCACGACGGGGCGCCGCTGGTCCGCAGGCGCGACTACACGAGTGAGGGCGTCTACCGGTCACTCGCCGACAGCCTGGAGCGGTCGGGTCTGGACGCCTTCGACATCGCGCTGATCCATGACCCCGACGAGCACTGGGCCGAGGCCGCCGGTGTGGCCTACCCCGCGCTCGCCCGGCTCCGCGACGAGGGTGCGGTGCGCGCCATCGGCGTGGGCATGAACCAGACCGCGATGCTCGCCCGGTTCGTCACCGAGACCGACATCGACTGCGTGATGGTGGCCGGGCGCTACAGCCTGCTGGACCGGAGCGCCGCCGACGAGTTGCTGCCCCTGTGCGCCGAGCGCGGTGTCGGGGTGCTGGCCGCGGGCGTCTTCAACAGCGGTGTGCTGGCCGATCCCCGCCCCGGCGCGCACTACGACTACGCGCCGGCTCCCGAGGCGGTGCTGCGCCGGGCCCGGTGGATGGCCGATCGGTGCGCGGCGCACGAAGTGCCGCTCGCCGCCGCCGCCCTGCGGTTCCCGCTGCGCCATCCGGCCGTCACCGGGATCGTCGTCGGCGCCCGCACCCCGGCCGAGATCACCACCGACCTGACACTGGCCGCGACGCAAATCCCCGACGCCCTGTGGGACGAGCTCACACCGGCGTGATCGCGCGATGGATCGCGCCGTGGCGGGCAGGATGAGGGCATGAGGGTCGTCGCGATCTCGGACACGCACGCGCCCCGGCGCTGGCGTGAGTGCCCGCCCAGGGTGGCGGCCCTGCTGCCCGGGGCCGATCTGATCCTGCACGCCGGCGACGTGTGCACGCCCGACGTGCTCGACGAGCTCTCCGCTCACGCCCCGGTACGCGTGGTGCTCGGCAACAACGACGGCCCGGACGTGGCGACCTGGGGCGCGCCCGAGCGGCTGGAGCTCGATCTCGACGGCCTGCAGGTGGCGATGGTGCACGACAGCGGCGCGGCGGCCGGCCGGACCCGGCGGATGCGGCGCTGGTTCCCCGATGCCGATCTCGTGGTGTTCGGGCACTCCCATATCCCGCTCGACCAGACCGGCGACGGCGTGCGGGTCTTCAACCCCGGCTCACCGACCGACCGTCGCCGCCAGCCCCACGGCACACTCGGCCTGCTGACCATCGAGGGGGGCCGGCTCGTCGAGGCGCGGATCGTCCCGGTGACCTGACCGCGCCCGGCTCCTAAGCGGGCACCGTGGAATCGCGGCCGGGCGGCCCCGCCTCCTCGCGGGGCCCGGTGTCGCGGAGGTCGAGCACCTCGTCACGTTCATCGGATTCGGGCAGCTCCACGGCGGCCGCACCAGGCGCCGGGCGGGGGCGGCGTGGCACCGGCCGACCCGGAGGAGCCGCCGCGGCCGCGATAGACCACCAGGCCGGGCTCCCGCCGTCCAGGCGGGCGGCGTGAGCTTCGGCCGGCCGGAGGAGTTCCGGCCGGCCGGGCGGCCGTGGGTCAGGTGGGCCCGCCGTCGCCGCTCCGAGACTCGCGGCCCCGATACGGGATCATGCGGCCGGCGACATCATTCGGCGGGCGACGCGGTGCCGACGGTGCGCAGGTGGCGAAGTGACCTGCTGTAGGAGTCCACCAGCCCGGTCTCGGCGTACGGCAGGCCGACCAGCGCGCAGTGCTCGCGCACCAGCGGTTGCACCTTGCGCAGGTTGGGACGCGGCATGCTCGGGAACAGGTGGTGCTCGATCTGGTAGTTCAGGCCGCCCAGCATCCAGTCGGTGACCGGGCCGCCGCGGACGTTGCGAGAGGTGAGCACCTGCCGGCGCAGATGGTCCCAGCGCTCTCCCGGCCCGGGCATCGGCATGCCCTTGTGGTTGGGCGCGAACGCCGAGCCCAGATGCAGCCCGAACAGCCCTTGGTGGACGAGGATGAAGACGACGGCGTGCAGCGGCGACATCAGGCCGAAGGCAAGTGCGAGATAGCCGACGGCGTGCACGGCGAGCAGGGTGCCCTCGACGGCCCGCACCCGCGGCGACCGCTTCCGCAACTCGAGGACGCTGGTGACCTGCAGGTTCAGCCCTTCCAGGAGCAGCATCGGGAAGAACAGCCGGTCCTGGTGGCGAGCCGCCCAGAGCATCAGCCCCTGCCGTTCGGCCGTCTGCTCCGGCGTCCACACCAGGGCGCCGGCGGCGACGTCAGGGTCCTTGTCGACGTGGTTGGGGTTGGCGTGATGGCGGTTGTGCTTGTCGATCCACCACCCATGGCTCATCCCGATCATGAGGTTGCCGAGCAGGAACCCGAGCAGCCGGCCGGTGCGGGCCGACCGGCTGATCTGCAGGTGGCCGGCGTCGTGCCCGAGGAAGCCCGTACGGGTGGACAGCAGGGCGGCGGGCACGGCCAGCGCGATCTGCCACCAGGTGTCGCCCATCACGGCGACGGCGACCCAGACGGCGGCGGTGGCCAGCACGTTCGCGGCGATGGAGAACGAGTAGTAGCCGGTGCGTCGGTTCATCAGCCCGCTGGCGCGGACCTGTCTCGCCAGCGGGCTGAAGTCACTCGTACCCTTGCGGTCGCGGGGCACGGCGAGCGTTTCCGGCATAAAGGGTCCTCCGGCTTCGGGTGGGGAAGAGGGCCCAAACGTATGCGACCGGCTGTCCATAAGTCGCCACCCTGAGGGGGTAGATCACAACTGGCTCGCAGGTCGCGGGCCCCCGCGCGTCCCCCGCCTATCACGCCGTGTTCTCAGGCGTCCCGGCGGCGCAGCACGAGGTATCCGCCGATGAGCGCGGCCACGGTCCACGCGATGAGGATGGCCAGGCCGGTCCAGGGGCCGAAGTCACGGTGCGAGATGAACGACTCGTCCGGTGTCACCACCTGCATGGCGACGGCTCCGGCCTGGTCGGGCAGGAACTGCGCGACCTTCCGCACCCCCGGCAGGTTGCCGAGGCCCTGCGAGCCGAGGAACAGCAAGGGGATCATGATGCCGAGCGAGAGCGCCGTGCTTCGCAGCATCGCCGCGACGCCTATGGAGAACGCGCACATCAGCGTCATGTACATGCACGCGCCGAAGATCGCGCGTGGCACTCCGTCGGCGCCCATCGTCGTGCCGTGCGGGCCGAACGCCCACTGCCCCACGAAGAACGTGACCAACACGGTGACCAGCGAGAAACCGAGCGCGAGCAGCGTCCCGGCGAGCGCCTTGCAGCCGTAGAACAGACCGCGCCGCGGTACCGCGGCCAGCGCGGCGCGGATCGTCCCACTGGTGTACTCGGAGCCGACCAGCAGGACTCCGAAGACCACGAGGGAGAGCTGGCCGAGGGTCAGGCTGTAGAAACCCGCGAGCACCGGATCGAAGTTCTCCTGGGCTTCACCGTCCATCTGGTCGAAGCCGGTACGCATCGACAGGCCGAACAGCAGGCTGATGCCGACGCTGACGACGAAGGCCACGAGCAACGTCCAGACCGTCGACCGAAGCGTGCGTATCTTGATCCACTCTGCGTGGAACACCGCAGGGAAGGTCCCGTTCACTGTCGCCCCTCCTTCTCGTGCGCCGGCATCAGGCATCCCGGCGGGACAGCGAGACGTGACCGCCGAAGACCGCGGCCGCGGTCCATAGCGACAGGACGAGCGGCCCGGTCCACGGCCCGAGGACCGCGTCCTCGCGTGGGACCAGCCGCAGCGCGTGCTCGCCGGCCACGTCGGGCAGGAACTGCGCGACAGCCCGCACGGTAGAACAGGCCGCGCCGCGGCACCGCCGCGAGCGAGGCCCGGATGGTCCCGCTGGAGTACTCGCTCGTGACGGTGAGCACCCCGAAGACGACGAGCGCGATCATTCCGAGGCGCAGGCCGTTGAATCCTGAGCCGACCGGGTCGAACGACGCCTTGCTCTCCGGCCTAATGTCGTCGTAGGCGCCGCGGAGGACAAGCCCGAACATCAGGGCGATGCCGACGCTGGAGATGAAGGCGAGCAGCAGCGTCCACAGCGTCGAGGGGACACTCCGCAGCTTGATCCATTCGGCGCCGAGGACCGCCCGCGTGCATCCCGCGCTCATCGCGCCGCTCCCGCGCGGTACTCCACGTCCTTGGCGGTGAGACGCATGAACGCCTCTTCCAGCGACGCCGACCATGTGCTCACCTCGTGCACCGTCAACCCGTTCGCCGCCGCCAGGTCACCGACCCGGGCGGCATCGGTCTCGAACGCCTCCAGGGAACCGTCGTCGGCCTGCCTCACCTGCGCGCCGGCCGCGGTGAGCACATCGCGCATCCGTTCCGGCTCGGGCGTACGAATCCGCACGTACGAGCGGGAGTGACGCTCGATGAACTCGGCCATGCCGAGGTCGGCCAGCAGCCGGCCATGCCCGATGACGACGAGGTGCTCGGCGGTCAGCGCCATCTCGCTCATGAGGTGGCTCGACACGAACACCGCGCGCCCCTCGGCGGCGAGCCTCTTCATCAGGTCGCGGATCCAGCGAATGCCCTCGGGGTCCAGTCCGTTCACCGGCTCGTCGAGGAGCAGGATCCCTGGGTCACCGAGCAGTGCCGCGGCGATGCCCAGCCGCTGGCCCATGCCAAGCGAGAAGCCCTTGGCGCGCTTGTCCGCCACGCTCTCGAGGCCGACCAGCTCGATGACCTCCCGCACCCTGCGCTCTGGAATGCGGCCCGCCCGCGCGAGCCACCGGAGATGGTTGCGCGCGCTGCGGCCGCCGTGCACGGCCTTGGCCTCCAGCAGGAAGCCGACCTGCCGCAGCGGATCGCGCAGCTCGCGGTAGCGCCCGCCGTTGATACGGATCCGCCCGCCGGTCGGGGAGTCCAGATCCAGCATCATCCGCATTGTGGACGACTTGCCCGCGCCGTTCGGCCCGAGGAACCCGGTGACCTGCCCGGGCCGTACGGTGAAGGAGAGCCGGTCGACCGCCGGCGTCCTGCCATATCGCTTGCTGAGGTTCTGTACCTCGATCATTACTGGATCACGCCTTCGGAGTGCGATACGAGTCGCGCTTCACGGTAGAAGCGCGTGCCGCCGGAGGCCGTCCACAAAAGTCGATGTTCCCGCCCACCAAAGTGGACGGTTGCTCCACGTCCGGCCGTAGCCTGCTGACCATGGGCCGACTCGTTGTCGCTGTCGTCGTGGTTCTCGTCGAGGTGGTGTGGCTGCTGCCCGACCGGTCGGATCTTCCCCCCTGGGTGGTGTTCCTCTACGCCGCCGCCGTCGGCCTCGTGATGGCGATCCGGTCGCGGTTCCCCGCCCCGGCCTTCGCGGCCGCCATGGCGCTGGCGTCGGTGTCCGGCGGCTCGTTCGCCCTGCTCGTCTGCGCCAGTTACGAGGCCGGGCACCGCATCGTGTCGCGATGGGGTGCGATCGTGGTCGCCGCCGGTTCGCTCGCGTACCTGGCCGTACAACTGCCGGCGGGCGGCGAGCGCAACACCGCCGCCGCCCTGACGGCCGCGTTCGTCGTGCTCGTGGCGCTGCCCATGGTGGTGGGCCGCTACCTGGCCCAGCACCGGCGGCTGGTGGCGGCCCTCGACCGGCACAACCGGCAGCTGCGCTGGGAGCGGGAGCTGCTCGCCGAGCGAGAACGGCTCCGCGAGCGCCTGCGGATCGCCAGGGACATGCACGACTCCCTGGGCCACCGGCTCGGCCTCGTGTCGGTCCAGGCCGCCGCGCTGGAGGTCACCAGGCTGCCGGAACAGCAGCGGCAGGCCGTCACGCGGCTCGCGGGCGCGGCTCGCGAGGCCATGGACGAGCTGCACGAGCTGGTCGGAGCGCTCCGCCAGCCCGACGAGTCAGTCGAGGCTACCCCTGGCGTCGAGGGCATCGGCGACCTGGTGGACGAGTTCCGCGCCGCCGGGAGCCCGGTCACCTTGCGGTATCGCGGCGAGGCCCGCCCGCTGCCGGTCGCCGCAGGGCAGGCCGCCTACCGCGTCGTAGAGGAGGGCCTGACCAACGCGGCCAAGCACGCCCTGAAGGAGCCAGTCGAAGTGTCCGTGGAGTGGGAACCGGACGCGTTGCTGCTGGGCGTCTCCAACGGCCTGGCGGCCGGCACCGCCGTCGCCGAGGGGCGTCCCGGCCACGGATTGGCCGGGCTGGCCGAGCGGGTACGGCTCGCCGGCGGTCTCCTGCGCACCGACAGGTCCGCCACCGGGTTCCGGCTGGTGGCCATGCTGCCCGCCGTAGCGGAACCGGCGCCGGCCCGATCCCCCGCGGTGGCGCGGATGCGCGTGGCCGCCCTCGTGCTCTCCGCCGCGGCGCTCATCATGTTGACCGGACCGGCCGGTGCCTGGGGCGGATCATGAGCCGATCGATCCGCGTGCTGATCGCCGACGACGAGCCGCTCATCACGGCCGGCGTCCGGACCGTGCTGGAATCGGCGTCCGACATCGAGGTCGTCGCCGAGGCGGAGAACGGCCGGGACGCCGTGGACCAGGCGATGCGACATCGGGTCGACGTGGCGCTCGTCGACATCAACATGCCCGTGATGGACGGGCTCACCGCGGCGGAGCGGCTGCGGCTGCGGTCTCCCGCCGTCCGGATCGTGATGCTGACCGCCTTCGGCGATGAGCCGAACGTAATGCGTGCGCTCCAGAACGGCGCGGCCGGATTCGTGCTCAAGAACTGCTCACCGGGGGAGCTGATCGGCGCGGTCCGCGCCGCCCACGCCGGCGACGCCTTCCTGTCTCCGGCGGTGACCCGGCAGGTGCTGGGCCTGCTGACCCCGGTGGAGGCCCGCCGCAGGCACGAGGCCGCGCGGCGGCTGGAGGACCTGACCGCCCGCGAGTCGGACGTGCTGCGGCTCGTCGCCGAGGGGCTGTCGAACGCCGACATCGGCCGCCGGCTGCACATGACCGAGACCAGCATCAAGACCTACATGAGCCGGATCCTCGCGAAACTCGGCTGTGCCAACCGCGTGCAGGCCGCGCTGCTCACCCGCGACGCCGCACCCTTGGGCTGAGGGCCCGCGTCACCCGCCGGCCTGGGCTGAAGCGGGGCGAGGGCCGCGGCGGAATCGATACCTTGATCGTGTCGCTCCTTCGCCGCCGGGTTGTACCCATTGCGCAAGGCGGCCCGGCGGCTGGCGGGCATCCGGCACATCAACCCACACATCGGCACGGGAGATATACAAACCCGAATTAGATCAAAAAGGCCGCGAAAGTCCCGCGAGGCTAATACATGGCGGACTAAGATCCCCAAAGTTACAGGCGGCCCAGGTCTTCTCCGAAGTCAGGGCGGACGTCGCAGGCGAGGCGAGAGATCAAGATCAAACAGCTTCCATATCTGAGTCGGCACCATTCCCCCGGCTCCCTCCCCTGCCTGCGTCCTCACGTGTTCGGGTGTCACCCGAACAGGCCCGAGATCTCCCTCCGGTGCCATGTCCCACGACCCGTGTCCCGGTTAGCCGACATCGCCTGGGCCCGGCCCGCGCCCCCACCATCCGGTGGCCGCCCCAGGGCTCCCCGGCTCAGCCCGCCACCGACCCCGTCGACGAGGACCTGATTGATGACAACTCACCTTCACATCCGCCGTCAGGCAGAGCGTCCGCCGATCGACCGGGCCCTGCTCGGTCCGCTGGCCGCAGTGGTCGTCGTCGCGGGTGGCGTGTGCCTGTGGGCGACGGCCGCCGCACCGGCCACGCAGCGGGCGATCGTCGCGTTGTCCACCGGTTCGGCGGCGATCCTCTTCTGTCTCGCCGTCGCGGCCGCGGCCTACGGTCTCTCGGCGGTACGCCATCTCCGCGCCCGGATCGCGGTGATGGAGACGGGCATCGCCCGGTTGGCCGATGAGACGTTTCCCGCGGTGGTCGGGCAACTGCGTGACGGGCTGCCGGCCGACACCGTCCTGGCCGAGGTTCCCCAGCCGGCCGACGCCACCCAGCAGCGCATTCTCCGGACCCTGGCACAGGAGATCGGCAAGGGCGAGCGCATGCGCGCCGCCGCGATGTCGGCGTGCGCGAACGCCGCGGGCCGGGTCCAGGCGCTGGCGACCAGCATGCTCGCCGATCTACGGGAAATGGAGAACAGGTACGACGAGGACGTCCTCGGAGACCTGCTGAAACTCGATCACAGCACGGCGCAGGCGGGGCGGCTGGCCGACAGCATCGCGGTGCTGACCGGTGCGCGGTCCGGCAGGCGCTGGACCAAGCCGATCGTGATGGAGAGCATTCTGCGGGGCGCGGTCGGCCGGATCAGCGCCTACCAGCGCGTCCGGATCCACTCGACGAGCAACGTGGCGATCGCCGGTTACGCCGCCGAGGGCATCATGCACGCTCTCGCCGAGCTGATGGACAACGCCACCAGCTTCTCCGCTCCGTCAGAACAGGTGCACGTGTACGTCGAGGAGGTGCACGCGGGTGTCGTGGTGACGATCGAGGACGGCGGTCTCGTCATGAGCGCCACCGCACTGAACCGTGCCGAGAGGGCAGTTTCGGCCGAGCCGCTGGACCTGACCACGCTGTCCGGCACCCGGCTCGGGTTGGCGGTGGTGGGCTGTCTGGCCCGCAAGCACGGCCTGACCGTTTCCTTCAGACCCTCGTCCCGAGGAGGCACGGGAGTAGTGGTCATGATTCCGCGACAACTGATCACGCAGGTGGGGCGGGACCCCGCATCGGCCACCGCCCGCTCGGTGGGCGCACAGTCCCCGTCCGCAGCGGGTCGTGCGGTCACCACGCCCGCCGAGGCGGACACGTCTCCTCAGCCCATCGTGTCCGTGGAGGCCGCGGAGGCCCCCGCATCCAGGGAGGCCGCCGGGCCGGAAGCCGCGCAGCCCGAGGCCGGCGAGGCCTCCGGGCTGCCGAAGCGCCCCCGCGGGCGGACGCTCGCGGCGGCATCCCGGGACGCCGGCGCACGGCAGCCCAAGCGCACTCAGCCCCCCACCGACGCCGGGGCGAGGTTCAGCGCGTTCCGGCAGGCCGGCCGGGGTGGTGGCGGCACCGGCGGCGACGCCTCCGCTGCTCCTCATGACGACGTCCGGTGATCCAGGCCCCCGCCGCTGGACCGGATAGAACAAATCAACGGATTGGAGGCAGGGGCCGACCGCCGGGCGACCACGCACGGATCACCGCCCCATAACGCCGATGAAGACCACAGACCGTGACCTCGACTGGTTGCTGGAGAATCTCCTCGAGAGGACGCCCGAGGCCAGACACGCCCTGGTGCTGTCCAAGGACGGGCTCAAGCTCTGCCACACGTACGGGCTGACCACGGACCAGGCCGACCAGCTGGCCGCCATCGCCTCCGGAATACAGAGCCTCTCCTTCGGAGCGTCCGTCGAGTTCGGCGATGGCAGCGGTGGGGTGCGGCAGTCCATGACCGAGTTCCACGGCGGGCTCCTGTTCATCGTCGAGGCCGGAGAAGGAGCCCACCTCGCCGTCGTGGCGACCGACGAGGCCGACGTCGGCGTCATCGGTCACAACATGAACGAGCTGGTCGAGCAACTCGGCGAATATCTGGTCGCTCCACCGCGGCTTCCAGAGCAGACCAGCCGGCCACGATGACCTCCCGACCAGTCGACAGAGAGGACCCGGACCGGCTGTACACCGTCACCGGCGGGCGCAGCCGTGCGGACGAGAGCGCCATCGACATCGTCACGCTGATCGTGAGCGAGTGCGAACCCACACCGGGCATGCAGTCCGAGCATGTCAAGATCCTCCAGATGTGCCACAGCCCGACGGCGGTCGTGGAGATCTCCTCGGAGCTGGAGCTGCCGGTGAGCGTCGTCACGATTCTGCTGTGCGACCTGCTCGACACCGGCCGGATCACCGCTCGCCATCCGTCCTCCGCCCCCGCCAGGGCGGAGCTACCCGATCCCGAAATGCTGAAGCAGGTGCTCGTTGGACTTGAAAAGCTCTGAGCAGACCGCCCGCACGCCGCTGCGGGGCACCGCCAGCAACGCGCTGAAGATCGTGATCGTCGGCGGATTCGGCGTGGGCAAGACGACCATGGTCCGTTCGGTCAGCGAGATCCGCCCGCTGAGCACCGAGGAGACCATGACGCGGGCCGGTCTCGGGATCGACGACGCGGGCGGCGTACAGGACAAGACGACGACCACGGTCGCCTTCGACTTCGGCCGGATCAGCCTGAACGAGCAACTCGTGCTGTACCTGTTCGGCGCGCCCGGCCAGGAGCGGTTCTGGTTCCTGTGGGATCGCCTGTTCTCGGGAACGCTCGGCGCGGTCGTCCTCGTGGACACCCGGCGGGTGGCCGACTCCTGGTACGCGATCGACCGCCTCGAGCACCACGGGATGCCGTTCATCGTCGCCCGCAACGACTTCGGCGGACCGGCGCACGACCTGGAACGGGTACGGGACGCGCTGTCCCTGTCCGACGACATCCCGCTGATCAACTGCGACGCCCGCGAACGCGCCTCCAGCAAGGCCGTGCTGATCACCCTGGTCAACCATCTCTACGCCCTGTCCTCCGCCCGGGAGAGCACACCATGACCGACGACCCCAACCAGTCGCCCGACACCACCCGGCCGCCCTCCGGCTCAGCGCCTCCCGCGGGATGCCCCGCCCACAACGGAGCGGTGGCGCTGTACGGGCCGAGGTACCAGGAGAACCCGGCCGAGCTGTATCGGGAGATGAGACGTGAGCACGGTCCGGTCGTCCCGGTCGTGCTGCAGGGCGACATACCCGCGTGGCTCGTGATCGGCTACCGCGAGCTCCATCACGTGCTGAGCAATCCGCAGCTGTTCGCCCGTGACGCCCGCCGCTGGAACGCCTGGGACCGCATCCCGCCCGACTGGCCGCTGATGCCGTACGTGGGAAGCCCGCCCTCCTCCCTGCTGTCCACCGAGGGGGCCGAGCACCAGCGGCGCGTGGGCGTCATCAGCGACGCCCTCGCCGCCGTCGACCAGTTCTCGCTCAAGGCGCGATGCGAGGAGCTCGCCGACCGGCTGATCGACAACTTCGCCGGCCGGGGCGAGGCCGATCTGATCACCGACTACGCCAAGCCGATACCGGTGCTCGCCGTCGCCAAGATGTTCGGCCTGCCCGACTCCGAGGCGCCCGGCGTGGTCCGGAACATCACCACGGCGTTGGACGGGGCGGAGGGCGCCGTCGAAGCCTTCCAGGGGATCGGCGCCACGATGCAGGAGCTGCTGGACACCAAGCGCGAGCGTCCCGGCCCGGACATCGTCTCGCGCATGCTGGCCCACCCCGCGCAGCTCTCCGCCGAGGAGCTCAGCCAGGACCTCCTCCTGGTGCTCACCGGAGCCCAGGAGGTCACGGCCAACTGGATCGGGAACGCCCTGCGGCTGATGCTGACCGATGACCGGTTCGCCCTGACCCTGTCGGGAGGCCGCCGCAGTGCCGGGCAGGCGCTGAACGAGGTGCTGTGGGAGGACACGCCCGGCCAGAACAGCCTGGGCCGCTGGGCCGTCCGGGACACCCAGCTGGGTGGCCGCCGCATCAAGGCCGGCGACGCGGTCATCATCGGGATGGCCGGCGCGAACGCCGATCCGCAGGTACGGCCGGACTCCTACTCGGGTTCCGCCGGGAACCACGCCCACTTGTCGTTCAGTCACGGCGAGCACGGGTGCCCGCACCCCGCGCCGGAGCTCGGCGAGGTCATCGCCCACACGGCCGTCGAGGTGCTCCTGGACCGGCTTCCGGACGTGATGCTGTCGGTGGCCCCCGAGGAACTGACGTGGCGGCCGTCCTTCCAGATTCGCGCGCTGTCCGCACTGCCCGTCAAGTTCACCCCGGCGCACGTCACCGGGGGCCGATGACACCTCGGTGATCGTCGTCATCGGCGCTCGACGCCGGCGTGGGCCTGCGCACGTCCTCCCCGGGTCGCCGGCTCCTCGGTTCAGCAGCCCGGGGGGCCGCAGCGCGCCTCCGCCGGGCCGACCGGCCGGAGCAGCACGGTGTAGTCGTAGTCCTGGTCCGGCCGCACCTGGTACTCCGGGCGCACCGGGTTCGGGGTGTCGCCGACCCCGGTGACGGCGTGGTCGACGTGCAGGGTGTTCCAGCCCGGGTTGTGCACCCGGCTGAACGGGTAGAGCGCACGGTCCAGGTCGTCGTACGGCGTCACGCTCACCTCGAGGTCACCGCCGACGAGCAGGCCCGCGCCGGACCGGTCGGTCAGCATCGCCCAGCGGACGTCGTCGTGGTTGCCGTAGTCCTGCGGCCGGTAGTAGTCGACGTACTGCTGGTCGACCGTCGAGGACCACACGCCCACCGGGGTGCCGTCCTTGCGGTCGTTGTAGTTCTCCACCGGGCCGCGCCCGTACCACGTGAACCGCCGGAGGCGTTCCGGCGCCTTCACCGTGAAGCCGACGCGGGCGAGGTAGGGCAGCGCGCGGACGGTGCCCTGCGGGCTGACCTGGTGCCGTACCTCGATCTGCCCGGCACCGTCCACCGTGTAGGTGGTGACCTGGTCGAACCAGGCGGACGGGTATCCCGGCGCCGAGACCCTGCTCGGGATCTGGACCTCGACCGTGTCGCCGGGCGTGACGGTGAGCGCGCCGGGCTCGGTGACGAGCCGGTCGAGGCCGGCCCTG
>NZ_JABVEB010000161.1 GCF_014323665.1 Actinomadura sp. HBU206391
GGGAACGATCACGGCGGACGAGCCGACGCGCGCCGGCCGCCCACGACGTGGCGATGCACCCCGTCCAGGGCGGGCTGCGCCCCTTCCATCGCGTGCTGCCGAGCGCGCCTCGATGCGATGGCGGCCGGCCACGGGCATGCGCGGTCAGCGGGCGAACTCGGTGGCCCGCGACTCCCGTACGACGGTGACGCGGATCTGTCCCGGGTAGGTGAGCTCGTCCTCGACCTGCTTGGCGATGTCCCTGGCGATGACCTGGGCCTGGATGTCATCGACCGAGTCGGGCTTCACCATGACCCGGATCTCGCGGCCCGCCTGCATCGCGTAGACCTTCTCGACGCCTTCGTGATTGTTCTTGGCGATCTGCTCCAGCCGCTCGAGCCGCTTGACATAGGCCTCCAGCGACTCCCGCCGGGCGCCCGGGCGACCACCGCTGATCGCGTCGGCCGCCTGCGTCAGCACGGCCTCGACGGTGCGGACCTCGACCTCGTTGTGGTGCGCCTCGATGGCGTGGACGACCTCCTCGTCCTCGCCGTACCGGCGGGCGATCTCAGCGCCGATCAGCGCGTGACTGCCCTCCACCTCGTGGGTGAGCGCCTTGCCGATGTCGTGCAGCAGCGTGCACCTCTTCAGCAGCGGAGAGGGCAGGCGCAACTCCGCGGCCATGATGCCGGCGATATGGGCGGACTCGATCAGATGCTTCAGAACGTTCTGGCCGTACGAGGTGCGGTAACGCAACTGGCCGAGCAGAGCGGTCAGCTCCGGATGCATGTCCGTGATGCCGAGCTCGACCAGGGCGTCCTCTCCGGCACGGACACAGAGCTGCTCGACGTCGGACTTGCTGCGCTCGTAGATCTCCTCGATCCGCAGCGGATGGATGCGGCCGTCGAGCACCAGCTTCTCCAACGTCAGCCGGCCGACCTCACGGCGCACCGGGTCGAAGCAGCTGAGCAGCACCGCCTCAGGCGTGTCGTCAATGATCAGGTTGACGCCGGTGGTGGTCTCGAACGCGCGGATGTTCCGCCCCTCACGACCTATGATCCGGCCCTTCATCTCATCGCTCGGCAGGTGCAGGACCGACACCACCGACTCGGCGGTCTGTTCACTCGCGACCCGCTGGATCGCCAGTGTCACGATCTTGCGTGCCCGCTTGTCGCCCTCCTCGCGGGCGCTGCTCTCGATCTCCCGGGTGATGAGCGCGGCCTCGCGCTTGGCCTGGTTCCCGATGGCGGCGACCAGCTCCGCCTTGGCCTGATCGGCGGTGAGGCCGGCGGCCTGTTCCAGCACCTGACGCCGCTCCTCGTCGAGCCGGTCCAGTTCCGCCCCGCGAACCTCGAGGGAGCCCTTGATCTCGGAGAGCCTGCGGGCCCGTTCCTCCAGCCGGCGGACCTCGTCGTCCAGCCGCTGCTCCCGCTCGGCCAGCCGGGTCTCCCTGCGCTCCAGATCGTCCCGGAGCGACTTCAGATCCTCTTTGAGAGCCTTGCCCTCATCCTCGAGCCGGGTGCGGGTCGAACTGGCGACCTCCTGAGCCCGCGTCTCGGCGTCGTGCAGGATCTCCTTGGCGTCGGCGATGGCCTTGGCCCGCAGCTCGTCCGCCTCGCGCTGGAGCGCACCCAGCTCCTCTTCCGACGGCCCCTTGTCCACATGAGGTCGGCGCAACAGAACGATCAGAAGAGCGGCGAGGGTGATCAGTAGCGCCACACCCAGCAGGACGCTCTCCATGGCGGCAGACCCCTTTCCTCGGCGCCGGCTCCACAGGGGGCTCGGGGAGCCTGACAACGCGAGGGGTCACACGCACGCCTGTCAGCTCACCACCGCGCCGACGCAGGAGCGCCGGGCAAGCGCCATCGCCCGGAATCCGGCCGCACAGCGGAATCCGCAGGAACCTGCCCATCGGCCGTATCGGGCCGAAGTCGTGTCTCGTAAGCCTTTCAGCCGCTCGAACATGCTCAGTCGTATGGCAATCCGCAGTGCGCGGAGTAACTCCTCACTGCCGTAACGGTAAGCGGCGAGCAGGTAATGAGCAAGCAAAGCGTCGGCAATCCGGACTAAACCCCATGATCTCGTCAGGGGATCCTTACCTGTTGTCAAAGATCCAACAAGGGTTCTACCGGCCACGTTACGAAGCCGACCGGCGGCAGAGCGGATCAGGAGCCCGCTCAAGATCACTTTGGCAGCCGGGCGTGTCGGGCTACTCGTCCATGACGGGTGGGAGGTCTTCGAGATCGAGACCTTCGGCTTCGAGGGCCTCTTTGACGACGCGATAGGACAGGCCGGGAGAGTAGCCCTTGCGAGCCAGCACACCGAGGAGGCGGCGGGTCCGTTTGGCCGGGTCGTGCCCGCGGGTCGCGGCGAGCCGCCTGGCCACGAGTTCCCTGGCCGCGTTCTCCTCCTGACGGGGGTCGAGGGCCGACACCGCCTCGTCGACGGTTTCGTCGGCCACCCCACGGCGCCTGAGCTCGGCGGCGAGGGCACGCCGGGCGAGCCCGCGGCCGGCGTGCCTCGACTGCACCCACGCCTCGGCGAAGGCCCTGTCGTCGATCAGCCCGACCTCGGCGAAACGGCTGAGAACGTCGTCGGCGACCTCGTCCGGTACGCCACGACGCTTGAGCGCGTCCGCGAGCTGAGCCCGGGTGCGGGGAGCCATGGTGAGCAGCCGCAGGCAGATCTCGCGGGCGGCCGACTCGGGATTCACCGGCGCCGGGTCACGGGTGGACGCGGGATCCTCGGCGGCCCGGCCCCGGGGCGAGCGACGGCCCCGGCTACGAGACCGGTCGGCGGTCATCACGGTCTCGCGGTAGAGGCGGCGGCACCGCCGGGGAAGGACTCCCGCGTCGCAGTTTCACCGGCCGGCCAACGCGGGCCGAGCCTGTGAATCTCCATCGCGAGGTACGGCGCCGCCGCCCATCAGGACTGATCATCGCTCACACTTCGTCAATAGTCACCCCGGTCGGATGAATTCCCGTCAGGAATCACCCGGCTTCGCGGCCTTACCGCCGCCACGCCGAGCGGGTGTCGCCGGAGCCGGAGGGGCGCTCGCCGCCGCAGCGCCCACGGGCGCGTCAGCCTCCTTGTCCAGCTGCGGACCCACCCCGAGCTTCTCCTTGATCTTCTTTTCGATCTCGTCGGCCATGTCGGGGTTGGACTTCAGGAAGTTCCGGGCGTTCTCCTTGCCCTGCCCGAGCTGGTCGCCCTCGTAGGTGTACCAGGCACCCGACTTGCGGACGAAGCCCTGCTCGACGCCCAGGTCGATGAGCCCGCCCTCCTTGCTGAAGCCATGGCCGTAGATGAGGTCCATGTCGGCCACCCGGAAGGGGGGTGCCATCTTGTTCTTCACGACCTTGACCCGCACCCGGTTGCCCACCGGCTCGGTGCCGTCCTTGAGCGTCTCGATCCGCCGGACGTCCAGCCGCACCGACGCGTAGAACTTCAGCGCCCGCCCACCGGTGGTCGTCTCGGGTGAGCCGAACATCACGCCGATCTTCTCGCGGAGCTGGTTGATGAAGATGCAGGTCGTCCTGGTCGAGCTGATGGCGCCGGTGAGCTTGCGCAGCGCCTGGGACATCAGCCGCGCCTGGAGTCCGACGTGGGAGTCGCCCATCTCGCCCTCGATCTCGGCGCGCGGCACGAGAGCCGCCACCGAGTCGATGACGACGATGTCGATCGCGCCCGAGCGGATCAGCATGTCGGTGATCTCCAGCGCCTGCTCACCCGTGTCGGGCTGGGAGACGAGGAGTGCGTCGGTGTCGACGCCGAGCCTCTTCGCGTACTCCGGGTCGAGCGCGTGCTCGGCGTCGACGAACGCGGCGATACCGCCCTTCTTCTGGGCGTTGGCGACCGCGTGCAACGCGATCGAGGTCTTCCCGGAACCTTCCGGCCCGTAGATCTCGATCACCCGGCCGCGCGGGAGGCCGCCGATGCCCAGAGCGACGTCAAGGGAGATCGAGCCGGTCGGGATCACCTCGACCGGGACCCGCCCCTCATCGCCGAGGCGCATCACTGAGCCCTTGCCGAACTGACGCTCGATCTGGGCGAGCGCGGTCTCGAGAGCCTTCTCCCGGTCGTTTGCTGCCATGAGTTGTCCCTGCCCTTATCCCCGGTCGGGGTCGTAGCCTGTCGTTGTCGGAGGCGACGTTACGGGGGCCCGCCGACAGTTTCGAGTCCCTGCCGCACCTGTGGATAACGCCGCGGATAACGTCGCACGTCGGAGCTCAGCCTACCGAACACAAGTTCGATCAGCGCTCAACACGCCGATTTGTCCGAGAATCCCCGTGCGCCACCCCGCCACCGCCCCGTACGCTGGCGCCTTCAGGCGATCCACCGGGGCCCATCATGACGCTGACAGTTCTCTTCTGCGCAGACCCCCTGAACCCCAGGCGCGCCGATTCGCACTTCTCCCGCGAGGCGGCGACGGTGAACGCCGGCGGCGGCACGGTGGCCCTCATCGACCACGACGCGCTCCAGCAGGGCGACCCGGCCGCGGCCGTGCGGCGCGTACCGAAGGACCTCGGGCCCGCGTGGTATCGCGGCTGGATGGTGACCACCGCGGAGTACACCGCGCTCGCCAAGGCCCTCAAGGACCGCGGGACGACCCTCCTCACCCTGCCCGAGGACTACCGGCGCGCCCATGAGCTGCCGGGCTGGCACGACACCTTCGCCGGCCTCACCCCGCAGAGCGTCTGGCTGCCCCTGTCCCCCGGCACGCCCCCCGCCGAGGATCTGCTCCGCGAGCTCGTACGACCGCTGGCCGACGGCCCCGCCGTCGTCAAGGACTACGTGAAATCGCGCAAGCGCGAATGGCACGAGGCCTGTTTCGTCCCCGACGTACGCGACATCCGCGGGCTCCACCGGATCGTCGCCAGGATGGTCGAGCTCCAGGACGGCTTCCTCGCCGGCGGGGTCGTGGTCCGCGAGTACGAGCGGTACGAAGGCGACGAGGCGCGGATCTGGTGGGTCGACGGCGAGCCGGTGCTGGTCGGCCCGCACCCGGACACGCCGGAGACCTACCCGGAGCCCGTCCTGGAGACGGTACGGCCCGCCGTGCGCACGTTCGGATGCAGGTTCATCACCACGGACCTGGCCCGGGACGCCGACGGCCGGTGGCGCGTCGTGGAGGTGGGCGACGGCCAGGTCAGCGATCTGCCGACGAGCGCCGATCCCGCCGACCTGTACGTGCACCTGCCCGATCCGACCTGACCGACCTGACCTGACCGACCTGACCTGACCGACCTGACCTGACCGGCTCGGCGCCGCCATCGGGCACGCTCAGCGCAACCGGTCGGGAACGTCGAAGGTGGCGCAGACGGCCCCCCAGACCCGTTTGGCCGACTCGCCGTCGGCCAGGGCCTGATCGACCGTTCGCCCGCCGAGCTCGGCGAGGACGTAGTCCTTCGCGACGCTCTCCGCGTAGGTGTCGCCGAACTGCTGTTTCATCCGGTCCCAGAAATTCGTCAACCGCACCCCGTCAACGCTACCCCGCACTTGCGTCCATCCAGGCAGTGGCGCTCCGCGCGCATCTGTGTCATCCGGCACGGAATGTCCCGTTTCGACGTGCGACTCTGCGATCAGGAGGTTTCCATGGCACGTACCCGCCCGGACAGCGGAGCGATCTCACTGAGCGGCCTGCTGAACTTCTGCGCCGTGATCTTCCTGGTGTGCGCGCTGTTCCTGTTCATCGACGTACGGCACCGGATGACCGGCTACCGCGCCGTGCACGGTCAGGGCATCCAGGGGACCGTCACCGTGACCGATTGCGGATCACATCTGATCAACACGTACTGCACCGGCGACTTCACATCGGCGGACGGCCGCGTCTCGAGATCCGAGATCCGCGTGAACGGAGGGCCGGAGCTGCTCGGCGAGACCGGGGCCCACGGCGGGCCGACCGTGCCCGTCCATCTCCCCGCGGTGCTGTCGGATGCCGACGCCGATGAGGCATGGACGCTCCAGGGCAACCCGTGGATGCGGCTGGGCAAGGCCCAGGTGCTGGCCCTGGTGCCCGTGGCCGCCCCCGTCGTGGTGCTGTGGATCTTGCTGCGCGGCGGGGCGGGCAACAGGCGGCAGCGGATCGATCGGGTCCGGCTGATCCAGAGCCGCCGGACGCATCGGCGCGAGATCGCCCACTTGCGCAAGATCCGCCGAGGTCGCATCAGCTGACGCTCAGGACCCGCGCACGGCCGGCGGGGTGATGCGCACCACACCGGCTCGTTCTGTCAGTGGCACCGGGCAGGATGGGTGCCGTGAGCGGCGACGTGCTCGAACGCTTCTCCCCGGCCACGCGGGCGTGGTTCAGCGGGGCGTTCGCCGAGCCCACGGCGGCGCAGGCCGGGGCATGGGAGTCGATCGCGCAAGGTGACAACACGCTCGTCGTGGCGCCGACCGGGTCCGGCAAGACCCTCGCGGCCTTCCTGTGGTCGCTCGACCGGCTGACGTTCGGCCACCCGGCCGAGCGCGACGCGGGCGACCGAGGTGACGGCCGGCCAGGTCCCCGCGAGGGCGGCGATCCCGGAGCGCGCCCGGCGGCCGAGGACCCCAGGCGACGGTGCCGGGTCCTGTACGTGTCGCCGCTGAAGGCGCTCGCCGTGGACGTGGAGCGCAACCTGCGCGCACCGCTGACCGGCATCCGGCAGGCGTCCCGGCGGCTGGGGCTGCCCGAGCCCGACGTGCGGGTCGGCATCCGATCCGGCGACACCCCTGCCGACGAGCGCCGGCGGCTCGCGTCCAAGCCTCCGGACATCATGATCACAACGCCCGAGTCCCTGTTCCTGTTGCTGACCTCACAGGCCCGCGAGGCGCTGCGCGGCGTCGAGACCGTGATCATCGATGAGGTTCACGCGGTCGCCGGCACCAAGCGCGGCTCGCACTTGGCGCTGTCCCTGGAGCGGCTCGACGCCCTCCTCGACCGCCCCGCACAGCGGATCGGTCTGTCCGCGACGGTGCGCCCGGTCGACGAGGTGGCGGCCTTCCTCGGCGGCCGCAGGCCGGCGACCGTCGTCCAGCCCCCGTACGAGAAGCGGTTCGAGCTCGACGTCGTGGTCCCCCTGGAGGACATGGCCGAGATGGGGCAGTTCGTCGACGACTCGGGCGTCGCCGATCCGCGCGACCGGTCGATCTGGCCGCACGTCGAGGACAAGGTGCTCGATCTGATCGAGGCCCATCGCTCCACCATCGTGTTCGCCAACTCACGGCGGCTGGCCGAGCGGCTGTGCGGGCGGCTCAACGAGCTCGCCTACGAGCGCGCGTACGGCGTGGATCAGCCCGACGCCGCCTTGTGGGAGACCACGGAGCCCGACGCCGCAGACCCGCTGTCGGTGCGGCGGAGCCCGGCGGAGGTGATGGCGCAGGCCGGCGCGGCCAAGGGCGCGCCGACCGAGATCGCCAGAGCACACCACGGCTCGGTCTCCAAAGAGGAGCGGGCCGGCATCGAGGACGCCCTCAAGCAGGGGCGGCTGCCCGCGGTGGTGGCCACCTCCAGCCTGGAGCTGGGCATCGACATGGGCGCGGTCGACCTGGTCGTGCAGGTCGAGTCGCCGCCGTCGGTGGCCGGCGGCCTGCAGCGGGTGGGCCGGGCCGGGCACCAGGTCGGGGCGGTGTCCAAAGGCGTGATCTTCCCGAAGTACCGGGGCGACCTGGTGCAGACGGCCGTCGTGGCCGAGCGCATGAAGGCGGGCGCCATCGAGGAGCTGCATTATCCGCGCAACCCGCTCGACGTGCTCGCCCAGCAGATCGTCGCGATGGTGGCGATGGACGAGTGGGCGGTCGACGATCTCGAGACGCTGGTGCGGCGGGCGGCGCCGTTCTCGGCGCTGCCGAGATCTGTGCTGGAGGCGACGCTCGACATGCTCGCCGGGCGCTACCCGAGCGACGAGTTCGGCGAGCTGCGCCCGCGGGTCGTGTGGGACCGGGTGGCCGGCGTGCTGCGCGACCGCCCGGGAGCCCAGCGCTTGGCGGTGACCAGCGGCGGCACCATTCCCGACCGCGGCCTGTTCGGAGTCTTCCTGGTGGGCGAGAAGAGCTCGCGCGTCGGCGAGCTCGACGAGGAAATGGTGTACGAGTCCCGCGTCGGCGACGTGTTCGTGCTGGGCGCCAGCTCGTGGCGGATCGAGGACATCACCCCCGATCGCGTGCTGGTCTCGCCCGCTCCTGGGCAGCCGGGCAAGCTGCCGTTCTGGCACGGCGACGCGGCGGGCCGCCCCGCCGAGCTGGGCCGCGCCCTCGGCGCGTTCAGCCGCGAGCTCGCCGGAATGGCTCCGGACGAGGCACGCGACCGGGTGCGCGCCGCGGGCCTGGACGAGTGGGCGGCCCGCAACCTGCTCTCCTACCTGGCCGAGCAGCGCGAGGCGACGGGTTACGTCCCCGACGACCGCACCCTGGTCGTCGAGCGGTTCCGCGATGAGCTCGGCGACTGGCGGCTCGTCGTGCACTCGCCCTTCGGCGCGCGCGTTCACGCGCCATGGGCCCTCGCGATCTCGGCACGGCTGCGCGAGCGCTACGGAGTCGACGCCCAGGCCATGCACGCCGACGACGGCATCGTGCTGCGCGTGCCCGACACCGAGGAACCGCCGCCCGCCGACCTGGCGCTGTTCGACCCCGACGAACTCGAGCGCATCGTCGTCGACGAGCTCGGCACGTCGGCGCTGTTCGCCGCCCGATTCCGCGAGTGCGCGGCTCGCTCGCTCCTGCTGCCCCGCAACCGGCCGGGCAAGCGGATGCCGCTGTGGCAACAGCGGCAGCGCGCAGCGCAGCTGCTGGCGGTCGCGAGCAGGTACGCCTCGTTCCCGATCGTGCTCGAGACGGTTCGCGAGTGCCTGCAGGACGTCTTCGACGTTCCCGGCCTCGTCCTGCTGATGCGCGACCTCGCTGGCCGCAAGGCGCGCCTGGTCGAGGTCGAGACACCGGCCCCGTCGCCCTACGCCAGATCGCTGCTGTTCCGCTACATCGGCGCGTTCATGTACGAGGGCGACTCCCCGCTGGCCGAACGGCGGGCCCAGGCCCTCGCCCTAGACTCCACGCTGCTGGCCGAGCTGCTCGGCCAGGCCGATCTGCGCGAGCTGCTCGACCCCGACGTCGTCGTCGAGGCGGCCTTGGAGCTGCAGCGGCTCACCGACGACCGGCGCGCACGCGATCTCGAGGGCGTCGCCGATCTTCTGAGCGGGCTCGGCCCCCTCACCACCGACGAGGTGGCCGCGCGATGCCGGCCCGTCGAGCCCGGTGCGGCGCCCGGCGGACCGGGCGGCGAAACCGGCGGTGTGCCCGACGTGGCTCCGGGCGGCGCGCCCGACATCGCTCGGGCGGCGGACGCGGCCAGTCCCCGGGCGGGCCGGTGGCTGGCCGGGCTCGAGGAGACCCGCCGGGCGATCCGGGTACGGATCGGCGGGGTCGAGCAGTGGGCGGCGATAGAGGACGCCGGGCGGCTCCGTGACGCGCTGGGCGTACCGCTGCCGGTCGGGATCCCCGAGGCGTTCCTCGAACCGGTCGACGACCCGATGGGGGACCTGCTCAGCCGCTATGCCCGCACTCACGGGCCGTTCCCCGCCGCCGACGCGGCCATGCGCTTCGGCATCGGCGGCGCCGTGGTCACCGAGACCCTCCGCAGGCTCGCGGTCACCGGCCGGGTGGTCGAAGGCGAGTTCCTGCCGATCGCGGTGCTCGGCTCTCGCACTGCCGGGACGCCGCTCGGCGGGCCGGCCGGCACCGAGTGGTGCGACGCGGGGGTGCTGCGGATGCTGCGCCGGCGGTCGCTGGCCCGGCTGCGCGCCGAGGTCGAGCCGTCGCCTCCCGAGGCGCTCGCGCGCTTCCTCCCGGCCTGGCACGGGATCGGCACCGGCCGGCTCAGGGGCATCGACGCACTCGTCCAGGCGATCGAGCAGCTTCAGGGCGCGGCCATCCCCGCCTCCGCGCTGGAGTCGCTGGTGCTGCCCGCGCGGGTGCCGGGCTACTCGCCCGCGCTCCTCGACGAGCTGACCTCCGCCGGTGAGGTGATCTGGGCCGGTCAGGGCGGGCTGCCCGGCGGGGACGGCTGGCTGTCGCTCTACCTCGCCGACACGGCGCCGCTCCTCATGACCGAACCCGCCGAGATCACGCTGACCCCCGTGCACGAGGCGGTGCTGGCGGCCCTCGGCGACGGCGGCGCGATGTTCTTCCGTTCCCTCTCCGACCGGGTCGGCAGCCTCGTGCGGGAGCGCGACGAGGCCGCCGTCCGGCCGGCCGACCAGGAACTCGTCTCCGTGCTGTGGGACCTCGTGTGGGCCGGCCACCTCACCAACGACACCCTGGCGGCCCTCCGGGCCACGCTCGGGTCCGGGCGGCCGGCGCACCGTCCGCGGGCCACCCGGCGGGGCCGTCCGGTCATGCCCTCGCGCACCGGTCCGCCGACCGTGGCCGGCCGCTGGTGGCTGCTGCCCGCCCGCGAGACCGACTCGACGCGGCGTTCGCACGCCCTCGCCGAGACGCTGCTCGACCGTTCCGGCATCGTGATCCGCGGAGCCGTGACGGCCGACCGGACGCCCGGCGGGTTCGCCGCCGTGTACCCGGTCCTGCGCGCCTTCGAGGAGAGCGGCCGCTGCCGGCGCGGCTACTTCGTCGAGGGCCTGGGCGCGGCGCAGTTCGCGCTGCCGGGCGCGGTCGACCGGCTTCGCGCCATGCGTTCGGACGGGGCGCACGGCGCCCTCCGCGCCGTCGTGCTCGCCGCCGCCGACCCCGCGAACCCCTATGGCGCCGCGCTGCCGTGGCCGGAGCGGGGCGAGGGCATCGCCGGGCACAAGCCGGGCCGTAAGGCGGGAGCCCTGGTCGTGCTCGTAGAGGGCCGGCTGGTGCTATACGTGGAGCGCGGCGGGCGCACCCTGCTGTCGTGGGCCGACGCTCCCGGTGAGCTGCAACCCGCGGTCGACGCGCTGGCCCTGGCCGTACGGGAGGGCGCGCTCGGCAAGCTGACCGTCGAACGCGCCGACGGGGAAGCGATCATCGATTCGCCCCTCGCCGACGCGCTCGAGTCCGCCGGGTTCCACCCGACACCCCGTGGCCTGCGCCTGCGCGCCTGAGCCGCCGGATGGACATGCCCGCCGTCCTGCGTCGCAGGTCACAGCTCGACGCCGGACTGTCGGTGGCGCCTCCTACGTTGTCCATCAGTGGACGTGCGACTCCGGGGATACGGTGGCCCGTCCTGGTCCGGGCGGAGCACTCCAACCGGGCCGGCCGCTCTGTCTCAGACCAAGGTCTGACCGAGAATCCTCCGCGTGGCTGATGTGAACCAACCACATGTTCGGGGACTCTGAGACATACGGGGTTCAGCGGGCTCGCCCGCGACGAGAACGGGGAACGGTATGACACCCACGGCACGATGGGCCATCGCGCAGCGGCGCAGAAGGCTCGTGATCACCCGGACACTGCGCGACCGCCTTCAGCACGATCCGAGGCGCGCCGAGACTGAGCTCGCCGCCACGGCCGACTCGAAGTCGTGACCGGCCGGGCCTGAGCCGAAGCGGAGACCCGAGGCCTCCTCGTGACGGCCCCTAGCGGTTCCGCCAGGCGGTGAGGAGCTCATCAGGGCCCAGGGCCTGTACTCCGCCGGCGGTGACGCCGCTGCGGGCCACTGCGAGCAGTGGCGTGGATTCGCCGGCGCCGGGCATCTTGGCGCGGTGGACGATGAGCCGTGCGAGGTCGTGACCGTCGAACGCCCGGTTCTCCAGCCACTTGATCGAGCCCAGACAGGTGATCTTCTTTGCGATCGGCGCGCGGTCGGCTCCGACGATGTCGATCTCGGGGTCATTGGTACGGGTCCAGTACCCGCCGACGGCGCCGGTGCCCTCTGGAAGAGTGTCCGGCAGGCGGCGCAGCGCCTCGCGGATGACCGGCTCGACGGCCCGCCCGCGCCAGGTCGCCCATGACGCCCGTATCCGGCCCAGCGCCAGGTCTCCCCGGCCACGTTCGATCTCCGGCAGGTGCGGTCCGAGAAACGACAGCCAGAAGCGCAGGTGGGGATCGGCGATGGAGTATCTCGTCTCCCGAGACGGCCGGGGCGACAACGGCGCCGCGGACTCGATGACCCGTTTGTCGGTCAGAAGCCGCAGCGCCCGGGTCAACGACGCCTGGGGCATCGCACCGGCGGCCCGTGCGATACGCGAGAAGGTGCACTCCCCCGACCCGATCGCCCCGAGCACGAGACGTGCGTGAGACTCCCCCGGGAACTCCGCCGCCAGTGCTCGCTCGCCGCTGACCAGCAGCGCCGAGGTGGGGTCGGTGACGGCACCGGCCAGATAGTCCAGGACGGGCAGGCCACTCGGCCACTCGTCGAGGATCAACGGCAGACCGCCGGAGACGAGATGGGCGTCGAACGCCTCTACAGGCGGCAGCCGCAGCATGTCGGCAGCGTCCGCCGGGCTCAGTGCGGGCACCACCATCTCGGTCGCGCGCTGGTGGAAGGGACGGCCGTACTCGTTGAGCGCCTCCATCATCGCCAGATCCGAGCCGACGCAGATCAGCAGGACGGGATGCCTGGACAGCTCCCGGTCGAAGATCTTCTGGAGTGTCCCCTCAAAGCCGGGATCGGTGGCGATGAGGTACGGCATCTCATCGAGCACGACGACGCTGGGCCGGTCGGCCGGCAGGGCGCCCGCCAGTAGTCGCAGTGCGGCGTCCCAGGTCTGCGGCGTCTGGTCACGGAGCAGTTCCGCGGCCGGCAGGTCGGACGCCAGTATCGCCTCGGTGAACAGCCGCAGGTCGGTCTCGAGCCCAGGTTGCGCGGACGCGGTGAAGAACACGTGCGGTACGGCTGCCCGGTCGACGAACTCCTCGACCAGCCTGGACTTGCCCACGCGGCGGCGGCCGCGCATCAGTACGGCACGGCCCGGCCGTCCCGCCCGCCCACCTCGCTGGACCCGCTGGAGCATCCTGTCGAGGAGAGCGAGCTCGCGGTCACGTCCG
>NZ_JABVEB010000162.1 GCF_014323665.1 Actinomadura sp. HBU206391
TCGACACTGAGAGGACCGCCGCCCATCGCCGCTGCGCCCCGTCATTCGCCGCTCCGGACTCGGGCGCGGGCCAGCATCGAGAGGTCGAAGGGGCGGAGCGCGTCACGCCGATCCCACAGTGCGGCATCGACCGCGTCGCGCTGCCGTACGTGCTCGGTCACCGCGAGGCCGGCCTCCTCGAGGAGCGCGGACATCTCTCGCGGGCTCAGGAAGGTCAGCCACGGCTCACCGTTCTCAGCGGCCACCGGCATGACCGACGTCACGTAGGTCTCGCCGTCCGCGTCGCGCAGGTCGGCGGGCACCATGTAGTCCACGACCAGCTCGGTGCCGGGGGCGAAGGCGCCGATGCTCTTGAGAGTCTCGTCGATGGCCTCACGCGTGAGATACATGGTCACTCCCAGCCAGCACACGAAGGCGGGGCTGGTGGGATCGAACCCCTCGCGCACCAGGTGGCCGGCCAGTGACCGGGTCTCGAAATCCGCGGCGACGAAGGCCACGGAGTCCGGTATCACGACACCTGAATCGGCCAGGACCTCGCGCTTGTACCGCTGGGTCGCGGGATGGTCCACCTCGAAGACGCGCACTCGGCCTGCGAGCTCCGACCGATAGGCGAACGAGTCGAGGCCCGCGCCGAGGATCACGTACTGGCCGACGCCCCGGCGTATCGCCTCGGCGAGGCGATCCTCGGTGTATCGGCCGCGGGTCACCACGGCCGTCCGTGCGCCCACCAGGACGAGGTGGGTCCCGTGGATCCGGTGGAAGCCCAGAAGCTCCTCGGCCCGATCGCCCAGGAACGTCCAGGCCAGTGAATCGGAGAAGATCAGGGGGTCGTCGTCGACGATGAGGTGGGCGGCACGCGCGGCCGCGGCGGTCAGCGCCGTCTGGCTGGGTAGCGAGTCATCTCTCACGACGAACAACTTAATTGCCTTTTATGCCATAATAGCAGAATAGAGAAAATTCGATAAGCGCCTTTCAATTGCAATTCCGCATCGGTCGTGGAGAGAGGCAAGGGTCTTCCCGGGCGGGCGCGCGTTCAATCGCGCCGTCCGGCGACCACGGCACCGGGGAACTCGACCCAGACGGTCGTGCGAACACCGTCGGCACAGTGGCCCCAGCGCATGGCCAGGGCCTCGACGATCCGCAGTCCACGGCCGCTCTCGGCCTCCGGGTCGTCGCGCGGACAGGGTCGTGCTCCCCCGGCGCCGTCGTCGGTGACCTCGATCCGGATGACGCCTCGGCCCTTCGCGAGCAGGATCATGAGCTTTCCGCCCCGGCCCGAGTCGGTGTGCTTGACTCCGTTGGCGACCAGTTCGGTCACGCACAACGCCATGTCATCGAGATCAGCGGAGCCCGGCCCGAGATTGTCGCGAAGGAAATGGCGGGCACGCGCGGCCGAGCCCTCCATTCCCGGAATCGTGAGCACCGCGAGCACGATCACACTCTCTCCTCCCACTCGACGTCGCCGCCAGCATCGTCGCGCCGCATGATCGCCTCAACGCCTCCCGCTCAGCGCCGGAGCATTGGAATCCGCAGCCTCAGAAGCTGAATCTTCAGCACTCCCGCGTTTGGCGACGAATCGGACACTGTGCGTGACAGAGTGACGTCATGCCCCCCGGCGAACGGCCGTCCTTCCGGTTCCGGCGGATCGGCGAGACGCTGCGCGTGATCCGGCAGGAGAACGGATGGACACTCGAGACGGCGGGCCGCGTCCTCGATCGGTCCGCCGCCTCGCTCAGCGCGATCGAGAACGGCCTTCAGCCCATCCGCCCGCGCGACCTCAAGCACATCCTCGACGAGTACGGTGTCACCGATCCTGCCCGGCGCGATCCCCTGCTGGCCCTCGCTGGACAGGGGCGTCAGAAGGGGTGGTGGCACACCTTCGAACAGCGTCTCAGCCCCACCACGCTGGACTTCGCCTCACTCGAGTCCGACGCCACCGCCATCCGCTCCTTCGAGCTCCACGTCGTCCCCGGGCTCCTGCAGACCAGGGAGTACGCCACCAAGGTCATCGGCGGCTCAGGGGTCGAGCTACGAACCTCTCGTGCCATGGAGATCGAGATCGACTTCCGGATGGCGCGGCAACGGATCCTTACGGGAACCCGACCGCCGCAACTATCGACGGTAATCGGCGAGGCGGCGCTCCGGCAGATGATGGGCGACCAGGCCACCATGCGCCGCCAACTGGACAAGCTCCTCGTGGCGTCTCGGCTCCCCCATGTCCACCTTCAGGTGCTGCCGTTCGCAAGTGGGAGCGCATCCAGGGATCGACGGGCCGTTCGTCATCATGGATGTCGGCCCGGGACCCCTTCTGCAGGTCGTGACCGTACATAGCCTGACCCGTAGCTGGTACCTCGATGAGTCACCGGACGTCGTGCACCACTGCCAGGTATTCGATCGCCTCCGCGACGCCGCCCTCTCCGAAGCCGACTCCCGGGTGATGATCCAACGGATAGTGTCGGAATCATGACCGGACTGTTCCCCTCCCACACCCAGTGGCGCAAGAGCAGCCGTAGCGGTGGTCAGGGCACCGACTGCGTCGAGGTCGCGGCGGTTCGGCCGCGATGGCTCATCGCGGTACGGGACTCGAAGGATCCAGGCGGGCCGGTGCTGGCCTTCCAGCCGCCTGAGTGGGACGGCTTCCTGAGCTCGATCAAGACCGGCGAGCTCGACCTGCCCACCTCCTGAGGATCCGACTCGGACCGCCTGAAGCCTTACGACTGGGCCTGGGCTCGCCGCCGGTGAGCCTTCTGCCGGCACGCCCCACCGCAGAACCGAGCGCGCCGGCCGGTGCGGGCCGCCTCGATCGGGGCGCCGCACACCTCACAGCACCCCGCGCCCTCCCCCTCGTCCGCACCCGCCGGGGTCTCGCGCACGAGCGGAGCCTTGATTTCGTTACGGCCTAGGCCCGCGCCATCGACTTTCGTTACGGTCGGGAGGAGCGGTCTTTCTCCCGACCCGGCAGGGCGGAGTCCGTCACGGACAACGGCCGTCGCGCGCCCGGGCGGCCCACCGTGCTGCTCCATGGTCACGCAGCCGGCGATGAGTTTCCGCACGTCCACGGCGTCGACGTCGGAACGTACGGCACCGGCGTTCTGAGCACGCGCGAGCAGTACGCCGAGCGCTTCCTGGAATCGGTCCTTGACCTCCGACGCGTCCGACGCCTCTTCGGGCCGGATGCCCGGACCCGCCGCCAGTGCCTCGCACAGAGCTCTGTTGAACGACGCCCGCTCGATCGTCCGGGAGAAGAGGGCGAAGAACGCCTCACCCGGGTCGTCCGCGGCGGTCAGGTCACGCGCATCGCAGGCGAGTTGCTCGAGCCCGTCCTGCAGGACCGCCTCATAGAGCGCCTCCTTGCTGGAGAAGTGCCGATAGACCGTGCCGGCCCCGACTCCGGCCCGCCGGGCGATCTCATCCAGCGGCACCGGCAGCCCCTCCGCCGCGAACGCCGCCCGGGCCGCCTCCAGTACGCGGTCCCGGTTGCGCCGGGCGTCCGCACGTGGCGACGCGCCGGCCGTACGGCCAGAGGTGTCGGCCATGGCTGATCTCCTTCAAGCGCCGTTTGACAACCGGGGCGATCGTTCCGTAACGTTCAACCGGGGCGATCGTTCCGATTCTACCCGGAGCCCGGCCACCCGTCTCTCCACCATCATCAGGAGCCTTCCGTGACAGAACCCACGACCGCCACCCCTCGCCAGATCGTCGAGCGCTTCCTGCGCGCCTCGGCGGACAACGCTTGGGACGACCTCTCCGACCTCTACGCCCCCGACGCCGTGATCGAGATCCCGTTCGCGCCCGCGGGCATACCGCGGCGTTTCCAGGGACGCGAGGACCACCGCGCCCGCTTCAAGGCCGCCGCACCGCTGCGCCGAATCGACAAGGTCGACGCGGTCATGGTGCATGAGACCAGCGACCCCGAGGTCGTCTTGGTGGAGTTCGACAGCCACGCCACGGTGACCTCGACGGGCCGGTCGTTCGTCAGCTCATACGCCATGGTGATGCGGATCAGGGACGGCCTCATCGTCTCCTCCCGCGACTACGCCAACCCGCTCGACGGCGCCGAGCTTCGCAAGGAACTGTCCGCGGTGCTGAGCGAACGGGCGCCTGGCGCCCAGGAGATCGCCGAGCGGATCAGGCGCAGCCTGGAGGAGACCGGGGAGGCCGGCACCGGCGCCCTTGACGGCCTGTTCACCGAAGACGCCGTTTACGAGCTGCCCTTCGCTCCGCCGGGCCGCCCACGGCGCATCGAGGGACGCGAGGAGATCGTCGCCCACCTGACCGCCGGGGCGGAGAGGGCTCTCGGCCTGGGAATCAAGAAGGTCCACTCGGTCATCCACGAGTGCGCCGACCCGCAGGTCGCCATTTTGGAACTCCAGGTCGAGGGAGAGTCCCCTGCCACCGGTGACTCCTTCCGTTTCGACTCCTCCATCGGAGTGATCAGGATCCGGAACGGCCGGATCGCCTCCTGGCGCGACTATCCCAACATCATCGGGGGCGCGGCCGTCTTCGGCACGCTGCCGGAGCTCGCCGCCACGCTGAGCCGGTGACCACCCCGGCCGATCGCACCGGCGATCGGCCGGATCTCTCCTGGTCTGTGGATTCACCGCCCTCGCCTTGCCCCGCTGCTCCGAACCGGCGATCACCGACCAGCCTCGTTGTTTTCACACGGCAGCCACGTTCGGGCTCTACCGTCGGCGATCATGAGCCTTCGAAAGAGCGCCTCCGTTCTGGTGCTGGCCGGCACGCTCGGCACCGTCACAGCCTCTCCCGCGTTCGCCACGAACGACTCGCGGAGCACGGTCGTCGTCCAGCGCAGCGGACCGGTCAAGACCATCCCGTTCGACCTCCGTGACGCCGGCGAGGCGTTGATCCGCTTCACCGTCTCCGCGCCGGGAGTGTCCTGGGTGCGCCCCGGGGCGGAGTCCGCCGTGGTGTCCGTCGGCGTCGACGGGCGGCACGTCACCGACCTGGTGGTGCCGTCCGCGGAACCGACCGCCCGCAGCCTCGCACTCGGCTCCGTGAAGCGCGGCCGCCACAAGCTGACCCTGAGCTTCTCGCCGCAGAGCAGCTCACCTGGCGCCCGCAAGGTCGTCCTGAACCGTACGGAGATCAGGACGCCCAAGGCGGACCAGGCCGCGCTGCGGCACGCCCCCGTCGTGGTCGGGCGCACGCTGGCGCTGCTGGGCGACGCGCACCAGAACGCGCGCACCGACACCCCGCTCATCGGCTGGCACGAGGAACTGCCCGCCTCGACCCCGGGCCACCGGATCTTCGAGTACTCCGTGGTGTGGAGCAACGAGGACGGCGGCACCGACTCGCCGGCGCTGATGGCGCGCTGGGGCCGTACGACCGACATCGAGTGGGTCTACCGCGTCGAGGTGGACGCCAAGGGGAACCGGGTCGACGGCACGGGCGTCTACCAGGCCGCCAACCACGAGACGCTGGTGTTCTCGGGCACCTACGAGGGCGACCACCCGTTGCTGCAGACCTGCACGGTGAACAACAACATGTGCGACGCCGTGACCACCCCGGCGCCGCTGCGGTTCTTCCTCGACACGACCCAGACCAGGCCCCAGGACCGCGCTCGCGAGATCCTCATGGACCGCAACGCCTGGACCTACCCGGTCATGGCCCAGGAGATGATCCGGGAGGGCCGGATCGAGAGCCCGTCCGACCCGGCGACAGTGGCCGTCGGCGACCAGCGCAACTACCTCTTCATCGAGATCAAGAAGCAGACCGGTGCGCCCACCGGCACCGGAGCCGCCCCCGGCGTGACCGTCGGCGTCCGGCTGAAGGCCGACCCGGCCACGCTCTACCGCTCCGACCACGCCGTCCCCACCTCGTCGATCGCCCGCGACCTGCCCGCGGCGACCACGGTGGAACTGCCCGAGGGCACGACGGCCGCCGACATCGCGAGCGTCGAGGCGATCCGGCAGCCGATGGGCACGGGCGACAACGGCGCCCCGGCAACGGTCACGTCCATCAACCGCGCGTTCTTCCTGGACCGCGCCTACCGCCCGCAGTCCTCGGCCATCACCTGGACGGGTTCGGTCGAGCTCACCCCGGCACAGCCGACCGGTGCCCTCTGGCACGACTGACCACCGCACCCCACGGCTAACCCACCGCCCGCAGCACGGCCGACCCACCACCGGCAGCACGGCTAACCCACCACCGGCAGCACGGCTAACCCATCGCCCGTGGCCCGGCTACCCATCGCACCCCGCGAACAACTGCATGATCACCCTCGGAGAGTGGCCACGGGGGGTGGCTCCACCCGGGCCTCTCCCCGCCGTGATCATGCAGTTGTTCGTGGCTCTGCCGGGTCTGGCAGGCCGATGAGCCGGCCGAGGCAGAGCACATGGTGGTCGAACAGCGCCGCACGGTCGTAGATCACGTTGTCGAACTGGCCGAACAGCTCGAAGTTCACCATGCCGAACACGCCGGTCCAGGCCGTGATGGCCCGTGCGACGACGTCGTCGGGAACCTCGGGCATCACCACCTCGCGCAGCCGGTCGGCGTCCGCGGTGAAGGACGGCGATGGCTGCGGGAAGCCGTTCGGACGATCCAGGGCACCCGTTCGATAGGCGTCGCTGATGATCGCCCCATAGACGATCGTGTCGCGTATGGCGGGTCCGACGGTGTCCTGTGGCGCCTGGTAGCCGGGTACCGGTGAGCCGTAGAGCAGCGCGTACTCGTGCGGATGGCCGAGAGCCCACTCCCGCACCGCGCGGCAGACCGCCAGCCACCTCGCGGCGTGGTCGTCGCGGGCGCAGTCGGCGTCGGCTCGCTCGACGGCCTCGCCGATCGCGTTGTAGCCGTCGACGATCAGTGCGGTGAGCAGGTCGTCGCGGCTGGGAAAGTACCGGTAGATCGCCGAGGACACCATTCCCATCTCCCGCGCCACCGCGCGCAACGACAGTCCCGCCGCGCCCTCGGTCGCCAGTTGCCTGCGGGCTATCTCGGTGATCTCCCGGGTCAGTTCCGCCCTCACCCGCTCCCGGGCCGTTCTGCTCGCGTTCATTCCCCGACGTTAGCAGAGCACCAACAACTTACGAGAGCACCGCTCTTGACAGCTCATCGTCCAAGAGAGAGCATTGCTCTTGTTACAGAGCGACAACCTCTCATAGGAGCACCGATGTCCAGGCTGTTCTACTCGGGCCCGCCCCTCGCGGTCCTGCACGACCAGTACGCACGGCGGGGACGGATCGACTCCGGCGCCCCGATCGTGAGCTCGGCAGACCTGGTCGTGGACGCCTCCGTTCAGCAGGTCTGGGAGGCGATCACCGACCTGCGGAGCTGGCCCGCGTGGGCACCCGGCATCGAGATCCTGAGCGCCGCCGACCCGGCGCCCGGCGCGACCTTCCGCTGGAAACTGCGCGGCGCGAGGATCCGGTCGACCTTCGCCGTGGTCGATCCCTGCCGTGAACTGACGTGGACGGGCACGTTCTTCGGCTTCAAGGCCGTGGACCGGCATCTGCTGGAGCCCGTCGACGGCGGCCGCACCCGGGTGACCATCCAGGAGTCCCTGGCCGGACCGCTGCTTCCGCTGTTCTACTCCGCCACCCGGCTGCGAGCCGGGCACGAGGAGTGGCTCGGCGCATTGAAGACCTTCGTCGAGAACGACTGACCCACCGCACGACGCCCGCGACCGGCTGCACGACCGTACGCCCCCCGTACGGCCCTTACGACAGACCCGTAAGACAAGGGAGAACAGGACCATGGCAAAGCACGTCATCGTGGGAGCCGGCCAGGTCGGCCACCGGCTGGCGGAACTCCTCACCGCGAGAGACCACGAGGTGGTCGTCGTCACCCGGTCCGGCTCCGGGCCTGCGAACACCACGAGGGTGGCCGCGAGCGCCGCCGACCGCGACCGGTTGACCGAGGTCACCAAGGGCGCCGACGCCCTCTACAACTGCATGAACCCGCGCTATCACCGCTGGCCGCTGGACTGGCCGCCGATCGCCGACGCGCTCCTGGCGACCGCCGAGGCCACCGGCGCCGTGCTGGTGACGACGAGCTGCCTGTACGGCTACGGGCCCTCCGAGCAGCCGATGACCGAGGACCTGCCGCTCGCCGCCACCGGCGTCAAGGGCCGGGTCCGGGCGAAAATGTGGACCGACGCGCTCGCCGCTCATCGAGCGGGACGGGTCCGCGTCACCGAGCTGCGCGGCTCCGACTATTTCGGGCCAGGAGCCCTGGACCAGTCCTACCTCGGCGACCGCCTCGTGCCGTCACTGCTCGCCGGAAAGCGGGTGATGTTCCTCAGCGATCCCGACGTGCCGCACTCCTGGACCTACCTGCCCGACGTCGTGCAGGCCCTGGCCGTCGCCGCGGTCGACGAGCGGGCCTGGGGTCGCGCCTGGCACGTCCCGACGGGTCCGGCCTTGTCGGCCCGGGCCTTCGCCGACCGGCTGTCGGCCCTCGCGGACGCCCCGACCCCCCGTTTCGGCCAGGTGCCGCGCTGGGCCTTCAACGCACTGGGAACGGTGTCGCCGATGATGCGGGAGATGAGGGAGACCCGCTACCAGTTCGACCGGCCGTACGTCCTCGACTCCTCAGCGTTCGAGACCACCTTCGACGTGGTGCCCACCCCCCTGGACGTGGCGCTCAAGGACACCCTCGCCTGGTGGCGCTCGCGGCTCGCCGCCTAGGAGACGCCTCGCGGCGTCCCGCAGCGATCACTTCTTGGCGGCACCGGTCGACAGCGCCGCCACGAAGGCCTCCTGCGGGACGTCGACCCGGCCGATCGTCTTCATCCGCTTCTTGCCCTCCTTCTGCTTCTCCAGCAGCTTGCGCTTTCGGGAGATGTCACCGCCGTAGCACTTGGCGAGCACGTCCTTGCGGATGGCGCGGATGTTCTCGCGGGCGATGATCCGCGCGCCGACCGCCGCCTGGATCGGGACCTCGTACTGCTGCCGGGGGATGAGCTCCTTGAGCTTGGCCGTCATCATCAGGCCGTACTCACGGGACTTCTCCTTGTGCACGATCTGGCTGAAGGCGTCGACAGACTCGCCCTGCAGCAGGATGTCGACCTTGACGAGGTCGGACTCCTGCTCACCGCTGGGCTCGTAGTCCAGCGAGGCGTAACCACGGGTACGCGACTTCAGCTGGTCGAAGAAGTCGAAGATGATCTCGCCCAGCGGGAGGGTGTAGCGGATCTCGATACGGTCCTCGGACAGATAGTCCATGCCGAGCAGCACGCCCCGGCGACCCTGGCAGAGCTCCATGATGGCGCCGATGTGTTCGCTCGGGCTCAGCAGCGTCGCCTTCACGATCGGCTCGTAGACCGCGCCGATCTTGCCTTCGGGGAACTCACTGGGGTTGGTGACGACGTGTTCCTCACCGGACTCCATCTCGACCCGGTAGACCACGTTGGGCGCCGTCGAGATCAGGGAGAGATTGAACTCGCGCTCCAGCCGCTCCCTGACGATCTCCATGTGCAGCAGGCCGAGGAAGCCGCAGCGGAACCCGAAGCCGAGGGCGAGCGAGGTCTCGGGCTCGTAGACCAGCGCGGCGTCGTTGAGCCGCAGCTTGTCGAGCGCGTCGCGCAACTCCGGATATTCGTCGCCGTCCATCGGGTAGAGGCCCGAGAACACCATCGGCTTGGGGTGCGCATAGCCGCCGAGCGACTCCAGGGCCGGCCGCGACGCGCTGGTCACGGTGTCGCCGACGCGGGCCTGCCGCACGTCCTTGACGCCGGTGATGAGATAGCCGACCTCGCCGACGCCGAGCCCGCGCACGGGCTTGGGGTCCGGGGAGATGACGCCCACCTCGAGGGTGTCGTGCGAGGAGCCGGTGGACATCATGAGGCTCTTGTCGCGCCGGGACAGATGCCCGTCGATCACCCGGATATAGGTCACGACGCCGCGGTAGGTGTCGTACACCGAGTCGAAGATGAGCGCGCGCGCGGGACCGTCCGGGTCGCCCGTCGGGGCCGGCACCGTCTCCACGATCTTGTTGAGCAGCTCGCGGACGCCCTCACCGGTCTTGCCGGACACCCGGAGCACCTCGGAGGGCTCGCAGCCGATGATGCCGGCCAGCTCCGCGGCGTACTTGTCCGGCTGCGCGGCCGGCAGGTCGATCTTGTTGAGCACCGGGATGATGTGCAGGTCCGCCTCGAGCGCCAGGTAGAGGTTGGCGAGCGTCTGCGCCTCGATGCCCTGCGCCGCGTCGACCAGCAGCACCGCGCCCTCGCAGGCGGCCAGCGACCGGGAGACCTCGTAGGAGAAGTCGACATGGCCGGGGGTGTCGATCAGGTTGAGCACATATGACGTGCCCTCCTGGCCCTCCCAGGGCAGCCGCACGGCCTGACTCTTGATCGTGATGCCGCGCTCTCGCTCGATGTCCATCCGGTCGAGGTATTGCGCGCGCATCTGGCGGCCCTCGACCACGCCGGTGAGCTGCAGCATGCGGTCGGCAAGGGTGGACTTGCCGTGGTCGATGTGCGCGATGATGCAGAAGTTGCGGATCACCGCGGGATCGGTCTCATCAGGTGCGGGAATCGCGGGCACGCGGATCCTTGTACGGGAGCGTAGAGTGGAGATCTTGCAATACCCATGGTCCCATGCCGGGCGTCATGCTCTGCGCGGCGCCGTCCGCATCCTCTGCGCATGCCCTACTGCGGCGCCGACGGCATACCGGTATTCCCTTGAGTTTGAGGGTTTGCTCGTCCAATTGGTAGGCTGTCCAACTGCGTGTGGCGCGTGTGTCGTGCCCGAAGGCCGCCGGTCAGGCGGACCACGCGCCCCATCCCGATCGACTTTCTAAATCCGAGGCTTCTTCGTGGCGAACATCAAGTCCCAGATCAAGCGCAACCGGCAGAACGAGAAGGCCCGTCTGCGCAACAAGGCCGTCAAGTCCGAGCTCAAGACGGCGATCCGCAAGTTCCGCGAGGCCGCGGACGCGGGCAACGCCGAGGAGACGACCGCCGCCCTGCGGCACGCGAGCCGCAAGCTCGACAAGGCGGTCAGCAAGGGCGTCATCCACAAGAACCAGGCCGCCAACCGCAAGTCGGCGATCGCCAAGCGCGCCGCCGCCCTGTAAGGGCAAGGCCGAAGGTGTCCACGACGCCGTGCCCCCGTGAGGGGCACGGCGTATTCGTGTTTTCCCTCCCCTGCCGCGATCTCGCGGACTTCGCCGCCGTGATCTCACCGCCCCTCGTCTCCGGGGTCGTCCCGGGAGCCGCTCGCGCGAGCGGCTCCCCGGCCGTGCATGAGCACCATGGATGAGCGCCGGCGCAAGCACGTGTCGAAATTTTTGGCCAAGCACCTGCGGCACCGGCCGGAACTGATCGGGATCACGCTGGACGGGGCCGGCTGGACCGACGTCGGGCAGCTGCTGATCGCCTGCGCGCGGCACGGGTGCCCGGTCAGCAGGGAGGAGCTCGTTCAGGTCGTCGCGGGTGACGGCAAGCGGCGCTACGCCTTCGACGAGACCGGCCGGCGGGTCCGGGCCAGCCAGGGCCACTCGGTGGCCGTGGACCTCGATCTGCCCGTCACCGCGCCGCCGGACTTGCTCTATCACGGCACCGTCGAGCGGGCGCTGCCCGCCATCCGCCGCGAGGGCCTGCAGCCGATGGGCCGCCGCGATGTCCATCTGTCCGTCGACGAGGGGACCGCCCGGCAGGTCGGCACGCGCCGGGGCCGTCCCATCGTGCTGACCGTGAACGCCGCCGCGATGGCCGCGGCGGGTCTCGAGTTCCGGCTCAGCGCGAACGGTGTCTGGCTGACCCGCTCAGTGCCGCCGCGATATCTGCGGTGATGGCGGCCTCGGTCTCGGCCCAGGTGAGCACCGGCCGGACCCACTCGGGGGCCGGTTCCTCCTGATGGCCGAACAGGTAGCGGTACGGGACGAGATCGCGCAGCGCCCGGTGCACGCCGAGCCGGTCGTCGATCATGTGGGTGATCCCGAGTTCCGCGCAGTGTTGGGCCTTGTCGGCCCGCTTGCGGCAGAAACGCACGTTACGGGGCGACATGCCGGTGCGCTCGTAGAAGTCGTGGTGATCCAGCCACCGGAGGGTGCGCCGCTGGATGCGCTCGCCGCACTTGGAGATGATCCATACTCGCCCGCCGAAGAGCTCGACGAGCCGGGGCAGCACGTCGAACGCCCCTTCCGTGGGTGGCGAGCGCAGTGCCTCGTCGTCGCCGCCCTGCAGGAAGACGGTGTCCTCGGCGCCGGACGGCGCCGCGGCTCCATGGATCACCCGGCCGAAGTCGACGCCGAGTCGATGATCGCCTGTGTTCATATGAGCACTGTGGCCAACCGGCGGCTATATGGGAACTAATTAATAAAGCCTCAGTTATAGTCACAGACTATGGACCTCGGTACGGTGTCCACCGACGCTCTGGCGTCGTTCGCCGTCTTCGCCGACCATCTGAACTTCACCAGGGCGGCGGGTGAGCTACGGATCTCGCAGCCGGCCCTGCACGTGAAGATCCGGAAACTGGCTGATTCACTCGACCGCCCGCTCTACCGGCGGGAGGGCCGGCGACTCGTGCTCACGGCCGAGGGCGAGGTCGTGGCCCGGTTCGCCCGCGAACTCGACACCCGGGTGTCGGACTTCCTCGCCGAGGTGCGCGGCACCGCTCCGGCACGGCCGCTGGTGCTGGCGGCGGGCGAAGGGGCCTATCTCTACCTGCTCGGCGATGTCGTACGCGACGCCCTCACCAGGCCCGCACCGGGGATCCGCCTGATCAACGGCGACCGTGCCCGGACGCTGGCCGCGGTGCGGACCGGCCGTGCGGATCTCGGTGTGGCCGTACTGGACGTGCGGCCCGATGATCTCACCGTGGTGCCGTTGGCGTCCTATCCGCAGACCCTGGTGATGCGGGCCGACCATCCGCTGGCGGCCTCGCCGCGCCTCACCCTGACCGATCTCAGCGGCATCAGGCTCATCGTGCCGCCGCCA
>NZ_JABVEB010000163.1 GCF_014323665.1 Actinomadura sp. HBU206391
TACACCAGCCGGCCGTCCCTCGTGGCGCCGTGCTCGTAGCGCAGCACGGCGGGGTGGCGGTGCACGTGCCCGAAGAACGACTCCTCGCGCCCGTAGACGAACCGCACCGGCCGGCCGGTGCGCTGCGCGAGGAGGCACGCGTGAATCTGCATCGAGAGGTCCTCGCGGGCCCCGAAGGCCCCGCCCACGCCGGCCAGCGTGAGCCGCACTCTGTCTTCCGGCAGCCCGAGACAGGCGGCGATCTGCGCCTGGTCAACGTGCAGCCACTGGGTGGCGACGTAGAGGTCGACGCCGCCGTCCTCGGCCGGCACCGCGAGCCCGGACTCGGGGCCGAGGAAGGCCTGGTCCTGCATGCCGACCTCGTACTCCGCGGTGACCACCACGTCGGCGCTCGCCGCCGGGTCGCCCACCCGTACGGGCTGATGCCGTACGACGTTGCCGCCTTCGTGCACCTTCGGGCACGAGGGGTCCAGCGCGGCCCGGCGGGCGTCGGTCACCGGCTCCCGCACGTCGTAGCCGACCACGATCAGATCGCACGCGCGCCGGGCGGTCTCGGGATGGTCCGCGGCGACGATCGCGACCGCCTCGCCCTCGTAGCGCACCTGGTCGCGGGCCAGCACCGGCTGGTCGCGATGGTCGAGGCCGTAGCACGGTTCACCGGGGACGTCCTCGTGGGTGAGGACGGCATGGACCCCGGGCAGCCGCACCGCCTCGGTCAGGTCGATGGAGGTGATGCGGGCACGAGGGTGCGGGCTGCGCAGGGTGGCCCCCCACAGCATGCCGTCCATCCACAGGTCGGAGGAGTAGGCGAACTCGCCGGTCACCTTCAGGTTGCCGTCCGGCCTTGCCGGGCTGTCCCCGACGCCGCCGCGTACGGACCGCTCCAGCCGCGTCGTCATGACGAGACCGCCTTGCGGGCGGCGGCGAGGCGGACCGCCTCGATGATCTGCTCATAGCCGGTGCAGCGGCAGAGGTTGCCGGCGAGCGCCTCGCGGATCTCGGGGTCGGCGGGCACGCCCTCGGTGCGGGCGAGAAGGTCGTGGGCGGCCACGATCAGGCCCGGCGTGCAGAACCCGCACTGCACGGCGCCGCACTCGACGAACGCCTCCTGCAGCGGATCGAGCCGCTCGCCGTCGGCCAGACCCTCGACCGTACGGACCGTGCGGCCCTGCGCCTGGCCGCCGGCGACCAGGCAGGCGCACACCGGGGTGCCGTCCAGATAGACGGTGCACGATCCGCACTCGCCCTGTTCGCAGGCGTTCTTGGAGCCGGGCAGCCCGCATCGCTCGCGCAGGACGTGCAGGAGCGACTCGCCCTCCCAGACGTCGTCCACGATCCGGTCCTCGCCGTTGACGGTGAAGCTCACGCGCATTCCGCCGCCCCCTTCCGGTACTCGGCCCAGGTCCAGCCCAGCGTTCGCCGGGCCATCACCGACAGTGCGTGGCGGCGGTAGCCGGCGGTGCCGCGCACGTCGTCGATGGGGTTCGCCGCCGCCGCGACGAGTTCGCCGAAGCGACGGGCCACCCCGTCGTCGAGAGGGCCGGCCCCGTCCCAGTCCAGCTCGGCGGCGAGGAACCCCTCGGCGTCGCGGGCCCGCAGGGGGGTGGGAGCCGCGGAGCCGATGCCGGTGCCGACCCGTCGCTCGGACGGGCGCAGGGCCACGGCGAACGAGCAGACCGCGATCACCATCGCGTTGCGCGTGCCGATCTTGGCGAACTGCTGCGGCCCGTCCGCCCTCGGCACCCGTACGGCGCGGATCAGCTCGTCCGGCTCCAGTGCGCTGACCTTGGGCCGCAGAAAGAACGCCACGACCGGGAGCACACGTGAACCGCGCACCGACTCGACCTCGACCGAGGCGTCACTGGCCAGCAGCGGCGGGTGCGCGTCGCCGGCGGGGGAGGCGGAGCCGAGATTGCCGCCGACCGTTCCGCGGTTGCGGATCTGCGGTGATCCGACCGTACGGGACGCGATCGCGAGCCCCGGCAGCGCGCCGCCGAGCTCGTCGATGATCCGGGCGTACGGCAGCCCCGCGCCGATCCGGATCCGGTCGCCGTCGCGCTCCCAGGTCGCGAGCTCGCGGATCGCCGTGAGGTCGAGCAGCGCCGGAGGCCGGGACCGGTCGAAGTTCAGCTCGACCATCACGTCGGTGCCGCCCGCGATCGGGCGTGCGCCGGGGTGCTCGGCCTTCAGGGCGAGCGCCTCGGCCCAGGTGGCGGGCCGGAGGAAGTCCATGTTCACCACCATGCCTGGTCGGCGGAGCGTTCGTCGCCTGGGGCGTCGTCGCGCAGGACGGAGCCCTCGATGACGCCGTACGGGCGGTCGGCGGCGTGGAAGACCTCGTTCGGGTTGTCCATCCCGAAGGGCTCGAGATCGACGGCGAAATGGTGCTTGTTGGGCATCGCCAGGCGGACCTCGCAGATTGCCGGGCACTCCTCGAGCACCCGCCGGCCCATCGCGTACAGGGTCTGCTGCAGGGAAAGGCTGTGGGTGCCCGCGAAGGTCTCCAGCAGGAGCCGCCGGACCGTGCCGTACGAGGTGTCCCAAGCGGTGCCGAGATCGGTGTGCCGCCACTCGGCGTTCACCGTGGTGGCGAGGATCCGGTCCCGGGTCTCCGGCAGGGTCGTGTACCCGTCCTTCAGGAAGCCCCAGAACTCCGAGCCGGTGGAGTTCAGGACGGTCAGGTCCCGCAGTCCGGAGACGACGTGGGCGCGTTCACCCTCGTAGGCCGCCACCCGGGCGGTGCGGATCTCCTGGCCGCGCCGGACGAAGGAGTGGCCGGTCACCGGGATGCGGTCCCAGGCGTACTCCTCGACGCTCAGCCGGGCCCGGTGGACCGTCGGCTGGGAGTTCACGAAGTGCCGGGCCAGCAGGAGGGCGAACTCCTCCGCCGAGGCGATGCCGTGCTCGCGGGCGAAGGCGAAGACCGTGTTCTTCTGCGTGTCGGTCGGGAGCACGGCGGAGTTGTCGCCGGTCAGGTGCACGGCCTCCATCGCGCCAGAGAGCGCGACGCTGACGTTGAGATCCTTGATCTCGTGGTGGTCGCCGTCCCGGCTCACCCGTACGACGCGGGTCTCGGCCTTGCCGTACTGGTTCGGTCCCAGCGCGATGCCCATCAGCTCATCAGCCCCATCAGCCCGCCTGCCCCATCGGCCGTCTGCCCCATCGGCCGTCAGCTCCCCCGGTAGGTCGAGTAGCCGTACGCGCTGACCAGCAGCGGTACGTGATGGTGCTCGCCCGGATCGGAGACGACGAACACCACGCTCACCTCCGGGTAGAACGTCTCGGTCCCGTGGGCCGCGAAGTAGGGGCCGGTGCCGAACCGCAACCGGTAGGTCCCGGCGTCCGGCGCGGGCAGATCGCCGAGGCGCCCGTCGGCGTCGGTGACGTTCTCGGCCAGTGGCCGCCAGGTCTCGCCGTCATGGCGATCCAGCCGGATCGGCACGCCGGCGGCCGGCCGGCCGCGGCCGGTGTCGAGGACATGGGTGCTCAGGGTCACTACGGCCGCTCCAGCAGTTTGGTCAGACGCAGGTGGGTGATCTTCAAGAGCTCGGCGCGTACGATCCCGCGTTCGGTGGCGTCGTCGTTGCCGAGGCGTTCCCGGAGGGCCGAGAGCAGCTCCTCGGCCGGCAGGCCCGTCGCGCAGATGAGGAACACCCGGCCGAACCGCCGCTCGTAGGCGAGGTTCCCCTCGTGCAGCGCGCCGGCCACCTCGCCATCAGAGTCGATCACGCCGGACTGCTCGGCGCGCGACCAGGCAGACGGGCGGTCCACCCCCTTCGGCCGGTCTCCGATGCGGGGGTGGTGCGCCAGTGCCTCCTCCACGCCGCGCCAGCCGAGGTCCGAGAACGCGCTGTCGGCGGCGCGGGTGAGCGCGGCCTCGTCCTCGAAGGGTCGTGCCGCCGCCACGGCGGCCGCCCATGCCTTCGACCCGCAGCAGCTCATGAGCTCCTGCTCGGCGTCCTGCTCGGAGAGCTCGTTGAGCCACTCCAGGCCCTGCGGTCGGCCGGTCATCTGGCCAGTACAGCAGGCCGGGCCGGGCTCCACCAGCGGCGGATCTCATGAACCGGGCGCGCCGAGGCACCCGCCTCTTTGGAGGTTCCTCCAAAGACCTCCATGTCCCCCAAGACGTGGTCGATAGCCTGATCCCGTGCTGTTGCGGGATCTCCTGGACATCAGTGAGCTACGGCTCGTTCTGCGCACCGGCGAGCGGGCGCTGGAGCGTCCGGTCCGGTGGGTCTACACGACGGAACTGGTGCTGCCCGGTCGCTATCTCATCGGTGACGAGTTCGTGCTGACCGGGCTGATGTGGCGCAAGGGACACGAGGACCCCGACTGGCTCGTGGCGACGCTCGTCGAGGCCGGTGCGTCGGCGCTCGGGGTCGGCACGGCGGTGCACGGCCTCGTGCCGCCCGGCATCGTCGTCGCCTGCCGCCGGCGCGGGCTTCCGTTGATCGAGGTGCCCGCGGAGGTCTCCTTCGGCACCGTGAACGAGGTCGTCACCCGCCGGCTGATGGCCGAGCGCACCGCCGGGCTCACGACGGCGATGGGCCGACACCGCCGGATGATCTCCAGCATGGCGGACGGCGCCGGGCTCGACGCCGTCTTCGCCGGGACCCGGGAGGACCTCGGCCGCGGCTGCTGGATAGTGACGCCCACCGGCCGCGTCGTCGCCGGTCCGGAGACCGGCCTCACGTCCGACGACGCCCGGCGGCTGGCCGCCGGGTTCCTCACCGCCGATCGGTTGCCGCACGTGGTACGGACGGGCCGCGCGTACACGCTGCTGCCGGTGGGCACCCGGGCCCGTCACCGGGCGGCGGCCTGGTTCCTGGCCTGTGAGGGCGAACTGGGTCACGCCGACGAGGAGGTCACGGAGTCGGCCTATGAACTGGCGGCGCTGGCCGCGCTCGAGCGCGCGCGGATCGAGGAGGGCCGCAGGGTCGAGCGGCGGATGGTGGCCGAACTGGCCGAGTTGCCCGGACCCGCCGACTCCGCCGGCTCGGCGCAACGATCCTCCGAACCCGCCCGGCTGGTCGATCCCGGCGAGGTGGCGGCACGGATGCGGGCCTGCGGGCTGTCGCCGGTCGAGCCGTACGTCGCCGTGTCGGCGTCGGTCGGCGAGGTCGCGCATCCGGACGAATGCGTGGTGCTCGAAGAGCTGTTGTCCGGTGCGAGGGCGGTGATCGGCGGCCTGGGCGGCGAGGCGATCGCCCTCGTGCCTGCGGCAGGGATCTCCGAGGTGGTGGCGGGTATGCGCGCGACGTCGCGCTTCCTGGAACCTTCGATGGCGGGCGGTCGGCTCACCATCGGCGTCAGCGGCCCGGCGGACGGTCCGGCCGCGCTGCGCGGGGCGGTCGAGGAGGCGCGGCACACCAGGAGAATGGCGGGCGGGCGCCCGGACCTGCCGCACGTCGTCACGAGCGACGAGGTCCAATCGCATGCGCTGCTCCTGGCCAACGTGCCCGCCGCGGTGCGCACGTCGTTCCGGGACCGGCTGCTGCGTCCGCTGCGGGATTATGACGCCGAGCACCACTCCGACCTCATGTCCACACTGGAGGCGTTCCTGGACTGCTCCGGGTCCTGGAGCCGCTGCGCCGCCCGTCTGCACATCCATGTGAACACGCTGCGCTACCGGATTCGGCGGATCGAGGAACTGACCGGGCGGGACTTGAGCACGCTGGAGAATCGGGTCGACCTGTTTTTGGCCTTGCGGGCGAGGTAGGACATACAGGATTGTCTTCCTGGGCGTAAAGGAGTGGTCGTGGACGGTCAGGAATCGTTCGGTCAACGTATTCGGATGCTGCGGATCCGGCAGGGAGTCAGCCAGGCTCAGCTCGCCTTTCCGGAGCTGTCGGACAGCTATATCTCGTTGATCGAGAGCGATAAGCGGGTTCCGGCCCCGAGCGTGGTCGAGCTGCTCGCCAGCAAACTGCACTGCTCGCCCACCTATCTGGTGAGCGGGGTGAGCGAGGAGATCGTCGACGGGCTCCGGGTCACCCTGGACTACGCCGAGATCGCCTTGCAGAACGGCGCGGCCGCCGAGGCCCGCGCGCGCTTCGCCGAGGTGCTGGAGAGCGCCGACGCGGCGGCGCTGCCCGAGCTGCTGCACCAGGCCCGGTGGGGGCATGCCCTGGCGCTGGAGGCCGACGGGCAACTCGAACCCGCGATCACCGAGCTTGAACGGCTGAAGGACACCGCGTCCCTCGACGACGATCGCGACCAATGGGCGCGGGTGCACGTCGCGCTGAGCCGGTGCCTGCGCGAACGAGGTGACGTCAGCGCCAGCGTGAACCTCGCCGAAGAGGCGCTACGCCAGCTCACGGCCGTCGGCTCGGAGTCCACCGACTCCGCGGTGCACCTGGCGGCGACCCTGCTGGCGGCGCTCATCGTGCGCGGCGACCTGGTGCGGGCCCATCAACTGGCCGGTCAGCTGATCGAGCGCGCCGAGCGGATCGGCAGCCCGAGGGCGCGCATCTGGGCCTACTGGGAGGCCGCCTACGTCGCCGAGATGCGCGGTGAGTACGACGATGGCATGGCCTGGATCGAGCGGGCGCTGGCGCTGCACGGTGAGCAGGACGAACCCCGCAACCTCTGCCGGCTTCGCCTGGCCTACGCGAGCCTTCTGCTGCGGGCCCGGCCCGAGAAGGCCCAGCATGCTCACGAGCTGCTGCTGCGGACGAAGGACGACATCGCCGCCAGCGCGGCCAGTGAGATCGATGTCGCGTGGTGCCTGACGATGCTGGCCCAGGCCGAGACCGTTCTCGGCCGCCCGGAGAAGGCCGTCGAACTGGCCAGCGAGGCGGTCGAGATGCTCGGCGAGTCACCTCGCAGAGCCGCCGCCTGGGCGCTCGCCGTCCTCGGCGAGGCCTACGTACGGCTCGGACTGCGCACCGAGGCGGTGGGCGTGCTGACCCAGACCGCGACGCACCTGGAGACGATGGAGTCGACGCGTCAGGCGGCCCAGGCCTGGTTCGACCTGGCCGAACTGTTCGGTGAGACGGGCGCCGAGGCGCCCCGGCTCGCCGCGTATCGCCGTGCCCTCAGCTGCGTCGGTCTCTGAGGTCGAGAACGGGTCAAGGAACGAGGACAGAGTCGAAGGATGTTCGGGGTCATTCGCCCGTGCAAGCACGGGATGTGCGGATCGTTGTTCAAGGACTGGATGGCGCACCTGTGCGGGCTGTGCCTGACGCTGCGCGCCGAGCACGGGCAGGCCGCCCGGCTGGTGACGAACTACGACGGGCTGTTGGTGTCGGTGCTGGTCGAGGCGCAGAGCGCGGACCGGTCCCCGCGTCGCAAGGCCGGGCCGTGCGCGCTGCGCGGGATGCGCGGCGCCGAGGTGGTGGACGCACGTGCCGAGGGGGCCCGGCTGGCCGCCGCCGTCTCGCTGCTGCTGGCCGCGGGAAAGATCCGCGACCACGTGGCCGACCGCGACGGCATGTACGCGCGGAAGGCGGTGGCGGCGACCGCGGGGCGCATGGCCGACCGCTGGGACACGGCCGGGGTCCGTACGAGCGTGGCCACCGGCTTCGATCCGGCCGTGCTGCGCGAGGTGGTCGAGCGGCAGAGCGCGCTCGAGTCCGCGCCCGGGCGGAGCCTGATCGAGCTCACCGCACCGACCGAGGACGCGGTGGCGGCGGCCTTCGCGCACACGGCCGTGCTCGCGGGAAAGCCGCACAACGCCGAGACATTGGCCGAGGCCGGCCGGTTCTTCGGCCGGATCGCCCATCTGATCGACGCCGTCGAGGACCTGGCGGACGACCGCGCGGCAGGCGCCTACAATCCGCTGCTGGCGACGGGCGCCGGCCTGGACGAGGCACGCCGTCACTGCGACGCCGCGCTGCACGGGCTGCGGCTGGCCGTCGCAGACCTCGATCTGGAGAGCCCGCGCCTGGTCACGGCGCTGCTCGACCGGGAAGCACGCCGCTCGGTCGACCGCGTGTTCGCGGCGCAGGCGTACGGCCCCGGCGGGTACCCGCCGCCCCCGCCGCACCACCAGCCCCCGCACCCGCCGCACCACCAGCCCCCGCACCCGCCGCGCCGTCGGCCGCCGCGGCAGGGCCCGCCGGTGCTCTGCCTCGCCTGGTCGATGGTGGCGTGCACGTGCGGCATGTGGCAGCCCCCGTGGAGCGAACATCACGGCGAGGGCTGCGGCGACCGGTGCTGGTGTTCGCGGTACTGCGACTGCGATTGCTGTAACTGCTGCGATTGCTGTAACTGCTGCGACGGGTGCGACTGTGACTGTTGCGGCTGCGACTGCTAGCGAGCGGCTTCAGCGCCCCGGGCACGTGCCGCGTGGAAGTGTCACTACAGTGAAGGCGTCCGCCCCGCATCCGTCGAAGGTCTCCCGGAACAGTGATGACAACCACACCACGAATCGGTCTGCGCAGGCTGGGCGTCGTCACCGCGATCGTCCTCGCCTCCGCCGCGCTGTTCGTCGCGCCGGCCTCCGCGCACACCAAACTGATCAAGAGCACGCCCGCCCGAGGCTCCTCGGTCAAGACGCTGACCGAGGTCACGCTCGTGTTCAGCGAGAACATCAACGCATCGGTCGCGAAGGTACAGATCCGCGGCGCCGGCGGTGCCCAGGGCGGCGCCTCCACGCCTCCCCGCGTCAAGGGCGCCACCGTGACGCAGCCGGCCGCACCCGACCTCAAGCCCGGTGACTACACGATCGCCTACCGGGTCGTGTCCGCCGACGGCCACCCCGTGACCGGGGAGGTGCCGTTCACCCTGACCGGGCCCTCGGGCGGCAGCGAGGGCGAGCAGGTGGCTCCGGCGCCCGCGGATCCCGTGGCCCCGGCGGTCGACGGCGGCGAGGCGGCGGCGCCGACGCCGGCGCCCGAGAAGTCGTCAGGCACGGCGAACTGGTTGATGGCCGGCGGAGGGCTGCTGATCGGCATCCTCATCGGGGTGGGCGTGGTGTTCGTGCGCAAGCGCAAGTCCGCTCCGGCCTCCAGCGGTGAGTAGACCGCCTGCGGGAGCCGTCCGGGCCGCGGTCATCGCCGCGGCCTCCGCGGGGATCGTCCTGGTCGCGGCGCTCTTCGTCGGGGGCGCGGTCACCGAGAAGATCGTTCCCGGGCTCGGCGACGCCGGAGACCTCACCAGGTGGGGCCTGCCGCTGGCCAGGCTGGCCATGGACATCGGCGCCGTCCTGACGGTGGGCGCCCTGCTCGCCGCGACGGTCCTGGTCCCCAGCGAACGCGCCAAGGGCGGAAATCTGCTCGGCCCGTCGGCTCTCGGTTACCTGCGGGCCGCCTCATGGCTCGCGGCCGGCTGGGCCGCCGCGGCGGCGGCGACGCTGGTCCTCACCGTCTCGGACATCCTCGGCGAGCCGGTCGGCCAGGTCGTGGCCGGAAGCGAGCTGAGCAGCTACATAGGGCAGTTGCCGCAGGGCACCGCGCTGATGTTCGTCGTCATGCTGACCGCCGTCATCGCCCTGCTCTCCCGCACGGCCACATCGGCGGGCGGTGCGCTGGGCCTGCTCCTCCTCGCCGGTATAGCCCTCCTGCCGCCGCCCCTGAACGGGCATTCGGCGGCCTCGCCCAACCACTCGGTCGCCATCGTCGGGCTGGCCCTGCACATCGCCGCGGTGACCCCCTGGGTGGGCGGCCTCGCGGTGCTCTGCTGGCACGCGTGGACCGATTCCGGCCGCAGGCAAGGCGGCGGCGACCTGCACGTCGCGGCCGAGCGGTTCAGCCGCATGGCACTGTGGTGCTACGTCGCCGTCGGGGTCAGCGGACTGGCCAACGTCGTCTCCCGGCTGCCCGACCCGGTCGAGCTGTTCACCAGTGACTACGGCCGTCTCGTGCTGGCCAAGATCGCGGCATTCGCCGTGCTCGGCTGGTTCGGCTGGTGGCACCGCACGCGTACGCTGCCCGCCGTGGCGGCGCGGCGGCCGGGGGCGTTCGCGCGGCTGGCGACGGTCGAGGCCGCCGTGATGGCGGCCACCATGGGCCTGGCGGTGGCGCTGTCACGTACCGCCCCGCCGGCCGTCGACAGCACCGGCGGCACGGTCAAGGAACTGCTCGGCTACGACATGCCGCCGCCCGTCACCGCACTGCGGCTGCTCACGCTGTGGCGGTTCGACTTCTTCTTCGCGCTCATGATCGTCGTGCTCGGCGGCCTCTACATCGCCGGGATCATGCGGCTGCGGCGGCGCGGCGATCGCTGGCCGGTCGGGCGCACCGCCGCCTGGGCGGTCGGGCTGCTGTCCATCGCGAGCGTGACCCTGAGCGGCGTGGCGACCTACGCCCCGGTGCTGTTCAGCGTGCACATGGCGCAGCACATGGTGCTGGCGATGCTCACGCCCATCTTCCTGGTCCTCGGCGCGCCGGTCACGCTCGCGCTGCGGGCGCTGAAGCCCGCGGCGATCAGAGGCGACCGGGGGCCGCGAGAGTGGCTGACGGTGTTCCTGCACAGCCGGGTCGCCAAGGTCGTCACGCATCCCGCGGTGGCCACGGCGGTCTTCATCGTCAGCACGTACGCCCTGTACTTCAGCCCGCTGTTCGAGAAGGCGATGCGCGCCCATCTGGGGCACATCGCGATGCTCACCCACTTCATGCTGTCCGGGATCCTGTTCTTCTGGGTGCTCATCGGCGTGGATCCCGCCCCGGTGCGGCTGCCGTACATCGGGCGGCTGCTCGTGCTCTTCGTCACCATGCCCTTCCACGCCTTCTTCGGAATCGCGATCATGAACATGGGGCAGCCCCTGGCGAAGGGCTGGTACACGGTGCTCGACCGGCCCTGGGGCGCCTCGCTGGTGTCCGACCAGAGCACCGGCGGGGCCATGGCATGGGCCTTCGGGGAGATCCCGACCTTCATCGTGCTGATCGCCCTGGTGTTCCAGTGGTTCGTGGAGGACGAACGGCTGGCCCGCCGCCTGGAGCGCAAGGCCGACCGGGCCGAGGCGCTCAAGGAGGACGACGAGCTCTCCGACTACAACGCCTACCTCGAGTCGCTCGACCGCCGCTCGGGCCGGACGGCGGCCGGGCCCCTCGGCACCGGCGACGGATCCGAGCCCGCGGGGAAGGCGGCGGAGATCTCCGGGAGGCGTGACGGGCCGGAGCCGGCAGGGAAGGCGGCGGAGTCGGCGGACGGCGGCGACGCTCGCGACTAGCCTGACGCGGGTACGACCGTTACGTGGACGGTGAGCGCTGATGCCCGGCCTGCCGGAGGATGTCGCCCGGGCCCGTTTCGCCTCCGTGCCGGTCGTGCGGCTGGCCACGGTGGGCGACGACGGGCGTCCGCACATCGTGCCCACGACCTTCGCGGTCGACGGCGACCGCGTCTACGCGGCGGTCGATCACAAGCCCAAGCGGACCGGCGATCTCAAGCGGCTGCGCAACATCGAGGGCGAGCCCAGGGTGGCGCTGCTCGCCGACCACTACGGCGGCGACTGGGAGCGGCTCTGGTGGGTGCGCGCGGACGGCATCGCGCGGGTCGTCGGCGATCCCGATGAGGCGGCGCGCCCGATCGACCTTCTCGTGCGGCGCTACCGGCAGTACGAGGGGCACCGCCCGGAAGGACCCGTGATCAGCGTCCTCGTCGAACGGTGGTCCGGCTGGGCCTGGTCGCCGCCTGACGCATGACCCTTCGGACGGCGTCCCCCGCACGGGGGAGCAGGGCGAACGGCGACCGATGCGGGCGGGGGAGGCGGCGGCCGGGCCGTCGCGAGATGATCGGACGGTGTCCGGAGCCAGGGCCCTGCGCCCACTGATCGCCCGGTCCACCTGGCGGCGGTGGGCCTATCTCGTCGCGGGCGGAGCGCTGCTCCTGCCGTACTGGATCCTCAGCATGCTCCTCATGGGCCAGCTGTCCCAGCAGGTGGGTCTCGCCGCGATCTGGATCGGGCTGCTGGCCGTGCTGCTGCTCCCGATCCCCGCCGTCTTCGTGACCGGGCTGGTCCCCGCCGTGCGGGTGCTCGAGGGCACTGCGGCCAAGGAACTGGTGGGCGGCGGGATCACAGAGGAGGTGGTCGTCGCCGCGCGGTCGTGGGCCGCTCGCCTGCGCACCGCATGCTGGTACTCCGGCCACCTCTGGCTCGGCATGCTCGTCAGCATTCTGAGCCTGGCCGTCCCGTCCGGTGCCATCGCGCTCGCACTGCTGCCGGTCTGGGGTAGGCGGCAGGAGCGGAGCATGTACGACGGCTGGGCATGGATCTGGGATCACCAGGGCTGGGCCCAGATCGTCGGGCCGGTGGGCGGTGTACTGCTCGCGGTCGGACTGGTCTACCTGATCGCCGGGTCTGGTGCGCTGCTCGCCCGGCTGGCGCCGGTGTTCCTCGGCCCGACCCCGGCGGAGCGGCTGACCGTCCTCGAGGAGCGCGCGATGCGGCTCGCCGAACGCAACCGGCTCGCCCGCGAACTGCACGACTCCGTGGGGCACGCCCTCAGCGTCGTCACCCTGCAGGCCGGTGCGGCGAGCCGGGTGCTCGACAGCGCCCCTGCCTTCGCCCGGCAGGCTCTCGGCGCGATCGAGGAGTCGGCGCGCAGCGCCCTCGAGGATCTCGATCACGTGCTCGGCCTCCTGCGCGAGGACACCACCTCGATGGCGCCGCAGCCCACCCTGGCCGACCTGACCGGCCTGCTGGACCAGACCCGGCTGGCCGGAGTGGAACTCGACGCCCATATCGACGGGAACCTCGGGGACGTCCCTGCGGTCGTCTCCCGCGAGGCGTACCGGATCGTGCAGGAGGGGCTGACCAACGCGCTGAGGCACGCGGGAACGGTGCCGGTGGTCCTGCGGCTCGCGGTGCGCGCAGACCTTCTGGAGGTGGAGATGACCAA
>NZ_JABVEB010000164.1 GCF_014323665.1 Actinomadura sp. HBU206391
GCCTACCGGCTCGCATTGCGCCTCACCCGGCATACGGCCAGAGCCGCCTTCATGACCACCGCGGCCGTGGCCGCTTCCGTTCCCTTCTGGTCGGGACGGCCTCTGGTGTTCGGAATCCTGGCGATGCTCGTTCTTCTATGGATCGTCGAAGTGCCGGACTCGAGGGTGGGGGCCTATCCGCTGGTCAGCATCTGCGGTGTCATGTGGCTGTGGGCGAATCTCCACGGCACCTTCGCCCTGGGCTTCCTCTATCTCGCGCTGCACATCGCCGGCCAATGGCTTGACGGACATCCGCCGATCAGGGGGCGAGAGAAGAGGCTGAGCATAGCCACCCTCGTCGCCTTCGGCCTTTGCTTCGTCAATCCCTATGGGCTCGACATCATCATTTTCCCGGTGCAAATGCTGTCGAGAGGAAACATACTCAGCTATGTCATCGAATGGAGTTCGCCCGACTTCCATAACGTCATAGGCATCCTCTTCGCGATCTGGATAGCCTCTTTCCTCGGTGTACTTCTCCTCGCGTCACGGCGTCCCAGTCGACGCGACGTACTGGTATTCTTGGCATTTGTGCTTCTGGCGCTGTGGGCACAGCGCAACGTCGCACTCACACCGCTCGTCGGGCTCCCCATCATCGCTCGCATCTCGGCCATCGACGAACTCCGTGATCGCGGGAGAGCGCTCAATTACCTACTCATCCCGCTGATCATCTTTATTGGCGTGCAGAACACGGTCTCTCAGCTGAACAAGCCCGACTTCGACCTGCGACGCTATCCGGTTCAGGCGATGCAGGCCCTCGAGCAGAGGGGCATGCTCGGGCGCCGGATCGCCACCACCGACGATTGGAGTGGATACATCATCCATGCGTACTGGCCACGGCAAGAGGTCTTCATCGACGATCGCTACGACATGTACCCGGCAGCGGTCGTGCACGACTACTTCAAGCTGCTGGGCGCGGATCTGTCCTGGTCGGAGACCCTCAACAGGCATCGGATCGACATCGTGCTCTGGCCGCGCGGTGCATCGTTGTCGGCGGTTCTCACCGAAGCGGCAGCCTGGCAACAGATCTACCAGGACGACAAGGCGACGGTCTTCATCCGCAAATAGGGCGGTACCGGCAGGGCCGGGTGGCGAGCTGACTTCGCCCGCCACCCGCCCGTGGTTCGATGCCGCTATCCGACCGGCAGACCCTCGACCTTGTCGAACCCGGGGACTTCGACGTCCACGGAGGTCAGGTCGTCTGGGAGCTTGAACATCGCGGACAGGGTGAGCTCCTCACCCTTCGCGACCTGCTTGATGCTCCCGTCCACCACCTCGAACCTAGGGCCGATGCACTCTCCGCGATTGTCACGTAGTGCCCGGTAGCGCCGATCCGCCGCGGTGAGCACGACGCCGCTGACGCTGTTCCCCCGGTAGGTGTCTCCGGGGTCGGCGGTGAACAGTGAATTGACGTCCAGGGTCGCGGGACCGTCATTGCGCACCGTCCACGTGAGGACGGCGTATCCGGCGCCACCGCGCCGCAGGCCGTCGAAGCGGACGGTGGCGCTTTTCGGCCAGTTCCCAACATGACCTGCCGGCGGGGCCGCCTGGATCTTGGCGACGAGGCCGGACGGCGATGCGGACGGAGCGGCCGGGAGCGGGGTCTGCACGGCCGCCGGCTTGGGTCGCGTGAAGGTCACGGCGACCCGGCGATTGAGCTGGCGACCCTTCGCCGAGTCGTTCGAGGCGACCGGTTGCGACGAACCGTATCCCTTGCTCTGGTAGGTCACGCCGGATCTGGTGACGAGTTTCTTGAGCTCGCTCTCCACACTCTTCGCCCGGCGCTCCGACAGCGGATTGTTGATCGCATCGTTTCCACTGATGTCCGTGTGCCCGTCCACACGTACCGTGCTGCCGGTGGACTTGTCGATCTTGGCAGCGACGTCCTTGAGGACCTTCTGCGCGCGCGGAGTCAGATCCGCCTTGTTCAGGGCGAACAACACATCAGCCGACATGCGGACGCTGAGCTCGGTGCCCGTGTCGTCCTCGGCGCTGGAGTCGTTCTCGACGGTGGCGATGACCGGGAATATCTGAGCATCCCTGGTCGGCACCTTCGTCGGATCGACGGCCGCTTGACCGGCCTTCACGGCGAGGGTCCCGCCCGGCCGATCTACCACCGGGATGTCGAGCAGCGGCGGCGCACCCGGGAACACGACACCGAGGCTGTTCACGCCGGCAACGGGCGCCGGAAAGGCCGCCGCGAGATCCAACGACGTTCCAGGTGGCACCTTCGGCAGGATCACCTGCGTACAGAGGCATTTCCCATCCGTACCGAGCAATGGGTAATGCAGCCGCGAGTTGGCTCCGTCGAGCAGCGCGATCGCCGATACCGCGTTCGCATCGGTGGTCCCGGGAGCGCTGACGGTGGCCGACGCCGCCAATGTGGTACCGAAGTCGATTTCGCGCAGATCCTGGTTCACCACCCGCATTCTCGCCACGACGACCTTGTCCGAGACGCGATCGAGAGCCAGTAGATCGAGCCGCGCCTTGGGACTCTGCATGAGAGTCGCGGACCGGAGTACCGCAGAAGAGGACCCCGGAGAACTCGGTCCGCTCTGGGGCGAAGATCCAGGCGGCGTGGTCTTGGCCTTTTCCCCTGAATCACTACAGGACCCGACCGCCAGGGAGACGGCGCCAATGACAACGACGAGCCGGACGAACGAATGGAAAGCGTTCATCTCGAACTTCCTTGAGGAGGTTGGGGTTCGCATGAGGCAACAGCTTCTCCTCCACAATAGACCGGGCCCGAGGCTGCGATACAACGCCAAAACAGAGGGTCGGGCGTACCCGACCCTCCGTCTTGAAGATTGAGATGTTCCGTCAGCCGGACTTGGTGCCGTTCTGGAAGACCTTGTCGACCGCCTGGGAGATGTAGCTCATGATGGTTTCGCCGATCTTCGTCTGGGAGATCGCCAGCGCGATGATCGCGATGAGCAGGACCACTGCGATGTACGACACCGGGCCTTCTCCCCGGTCCTTCCGGTCGCGCTCGGGAAGGGTGGTGAGTCGTGCGCCCAGCCATGCGTAGGAGGTACGGATTGGCTTCATTTTTTGTCTCCCGCGTTATCAGCTCCGCCGTTGAACATTGACAATACGGAGTTGAAGACGCGCCCCCCAGGGTCCGGAGACCCAAACTAGGCCCATTGTGGGGACCTATCACCGGTCCCCCACAGCGGTGCCTAGCCAGCGTGCGATCGCGGCCGCACGGTTCTCCACGGCCAGTTTCGCGAAGATGCGGTTAACGTGGTTCTTCACCGTCTTCTCGGTGAGGAACAGTTCAGCGGCGATCTGCCGGTTCACCCGGCCTTGTGCGATCAGGTCCATGACCTCGGCCTCTCGCGCGGAGAGTCCGAAGCGGGCCTTGCCGCTCGTGCGGCCGACCCGGCTCTGTGCGGGCTCCTTCACCGCCGCCATCAACGCGGCCACCGCCGCGGGCGAGAGCGGGTTGCCAGAGCCCGCGGCCGTATCGCGGATCGCGGCGGCCAGCTCATCGACCGTGAAGGAGCCGTAGACCAGGTAACCGCTGGCGCCGTTGCGGACGGCTGAGCGGATCACCTCGGGATCATCGGTGTATGTCAGCATCAGCACACGCGTCAGGCGGCTGAGCTTCTCCACGGCGGCGATTCCGTCCATGAGCGGCATCCGCACGTCCAGCAGGACGAGATCGGGCTTGAGGCGCTCAGTGAGCTCGATCGCATAGGCTCCGTCGCCCGCCTCGGCGACGACCTCGGCTTCGCCGGTCGCCTCGAGCAGTGCGACGAGACCGGAGCGCACCACCGGATTGTCATCCGCGACGACGACCCTGATCTGACTCATGCCACCTCCAAGTGCCGACGTGACTCCGGCTCGTCCGCGGCGACGGTGACCGTGACCGTCGTTCCTTCTCCGGGCTTTGAGGTCACACTGAGTGCGGCGCCCATGGTGGAGGCGCGTTCTCGCATCCCGACCAGTCCGTAGTGACCGTTGCGAACCAGACCGGAGAGATCCTCGGTCATGGAGAACCCATTGCCGTCATCACTGACGATCATCACCACCTGACGACCGGTCACCGCGGTCAGCTCTACCGTCACCGAGGACGCGCCCGCGTGTCGCGCGACATTCTCGAGCGCCTCTTTAAGGATGGCAAGCACCTCGTAACGCTGCCGAAGCGGCAGATCGATATCAGGCCCCGTCCTGACGTCGGCGCTGATTCCGGCCGACTCCGCCCACGATTCGACGATCTCTCTGAGCGCCACGGCGAGCGGCCGATCGATCGCGTAGTCACGCAGATCCGAGATGAGCTCTCGCACCTCTCTGGAGGCGATCTCAGCGGCCGCGGCGATACGACGTGCCTCGTCCTCGGCGCGACGCGGCGATCTGTTGACCCAGATCGGCAGCGCGATGGCCGACAGGGCGATACCGCGCAGGGTCTTCGCGAGCGAGTCGTGCATCTCGCGCGCCAGCCGGGTCCGCTCCTCCGCGGCGGCCGCACCTATCTCGGCCCTGTGGCGGGCCTCGTCGAGGGCCGCGTACTCGTCATAGAGGCCGCGAAGCCCGATGCCGACGAACCCCACGATGAGGTAGAAGGCCGGCATCGCGATGGCGGTCTGGAAGACGACGACCAGTTCGGTGCCCCCTACGGCGGCGGTGTAATAGAGCATCACCTGCAGGGTGCAGACGAGAAGCAGGCCCGGCAGACGATACAGCAGGCCGGCGACCGCCGACGTCACGACGGTGAACAGGAAGAACGGACCGAGCACTCCGGCGGTCTCCAGCACCGCGTACGAGACGAAGACGTCGAAACCGATGAGCACAGGATGTTTCACCAGCGAAGGCACGATCTGCCGCCAGCCGAAGGCCGCGAGCACGGACAAGAGCGCGATGCCCGCCACGATCAGGAAGTCGCTCAGCATCCGCCGCTCGTACGGCACCAGCAGGAGCGACACGATCGCCAGCAGGAATCTCACCTGCATGAGCAGGCGGAAGGTGGCGCCGATCCGGGCGCCCGCCGCGATGCCCAGCGGATCAACTGAAGACACGGCTGAAGGACCCGTCGGTTCCGTACCACAGCATCGCCACGATCAGCAGCATCATGGCCGGCACCATGAAGAACGTCACGATGATGGTCACCTGTGGATCAGCGCGCTGGGCACGCCGTCGGGCGTGCTGGAAGGCGTCCCGGCGCATGTCGATGCTGATCTCGGCGAGCGCGCTCGCCAGCGGCGCGCCCAGCTCCTCGGCCTGCAGGATGGCGGTGACGAAGTTGGAGAGCGACTCGCTGTCATTGCGTTGCCGCAGCTCCTCGAACGCGTCACGGAGTGGCGTGCCGAGCTCCATCTGACGCAGTGCCTTCAGCATCTCGTCCGAGAGCGGCCCGGGCATGCTCTCGGCCACCCGCGCCAGCGCGTGACGGAACCCGAGACCGGCCGACACCGTGACGGTGAGCACGTCGAGAAAGTCCGGCAGCGCCTTCTGGATCTCGGTCTGCCGTTCGCGGCCGAGGTTCCACAGCACGATGTCCGTCTGCACCACGCCGACCGCGAGCAGCGCTATGCCGACCAGCAACTGCCCCGAGAGCATGCCGATCACACCGGCAGTGCCGTAGACCACCAGGTTGCCCGCCTTGTTGCGGGCATAGCCGTCCAGGGTAAGGCCTCCGGGCCGGCCGGCGCGTTCGATACGGGCGCGCAGCCGGCCACGGGCGGTAGGAGGGATCAGCGCGAGGATCAAGGGACCGAACGGCCGGCCCAGCGGGTCGATGAAGGCGCCGAACGGGCCGAACCCCTCCCGCTTGTTCTGCCTGGCCGCTACGACCAGATCGTCGGGCACCTCCTGCGGCCTGAACTTCAGGACGTAACCCCACATGAACATCGGCACCACGAGCGCAGCCGCCGCTGCGATGAAAAGGGGCATCACACATCGATCCTTGTCATGCGGCGAATGAGCACTAGGGCACCGGCGAACAGCCCGATCACGATCGCGAGGATGATCGACCCCACCACCGAACCCGTCATCCGATCGAGCATCGCGGGGTTGAGGACCGCGATTCCGAGCAACATGGCGCCGCCCATCCCCGCGATCGCCCAGCCGGCGACGACCGACTGGCCGAGAATGGTCTTGACCTCGCGTCGTGTCTCCTTGCGCTGCTCCAGCGTCGTCGAGATATTGCGCAGGGAGGTGATCAGAGAGCCTCCCGAGCGTGACGACACGACGAGGGTGCTGACCAGAACGGCCAGTTCACGTGAGGGCAGCCGGTCCCGCAGGTCGTTCATGGCATCGTCGAACGACTGCCCGAGCCGTAGTGCCTCGGCGCTGCGGCTCAGCTCCGTGCGAGCCGGCTCGTCGAGCTCGTCCGCGGCCATCTCGATGGCGGTGCGGATGGACAGCCCCGCGCCCGTCGCGTTGCCCAGCACCCGGGCAAGCTCGGGCAGCTGCCCGACGAACTCCTCACGGCGCCGGTCCTCCTGATGCCGCATGTAGCCGAAGGTGGCCGCGCCGACCCCGAGCGCTATGACCACTCCGAGAAGCGGCGAGAGGAACCGGCCGAGCAGCAGCCCGATGGCCGCACCGCCGCCCCCGACCCCGAGCACCAGTGTCGACAGCCGGATCCGCAACCCCGACGCGACAAGGCGCCGGGCGATCTGCCGACCGATGGTGGTGCGACGCAATCGGGCGTCGAGCCGGTCGAGCGCGGTCGACATCCGCCGCTGGTCATATCCGCGGGTCCCTCGTTCGGCGAGCGCCTTGCGCTGGTCGAGCCCTCGGCCGAACTCCCATGCCGCCCAGACCGCGAGCACGAGCACGACGATCAGGAGCAGCGTGATGGTGGACAGGTTCACGGCATCTCCTCTGCGACGACCCCGAAAGCGGGCGGCACCGTCTCGCCCGCGTACATGAGCTTTTGCGCCAGGACCCGCGGCAGCGGGGAGTGGCGGTACCAGCCGCGCACCAGACGGTCCGGACCGATGGGCTGGTGCTCGAATCGCATGATGTTGACGAGCTTGACGCTCTCTCGCCGGCCGGAGGAGATGACGGCGACCTCCACGATGCGCCGTGAGCCGTCGGCCCCTCGGCCCAGGTACACGATGACGTCGACGGCATTGTTGATCTGGTCGCGAACGGCCTCGTACGGGATCTTGACCTCGCTCATCGAGGCCAGGGTCTCGAGCCGGTAGATGGCGTCCTCGGCCGAGTTGGCGTGCACCGTCACGAGCGAGCCGTCGTGACCGGTGTTCATGGCCTGCAGCATGTCGAGGGTCTCGGCTCCGCGGACCTCACCGACGATGACCCGGTCGGGCCGCATCCGCAGCGCGTTACGGACGAGGTCCCGGATCGCGACCGAGCCCTCACCCTCGATGTTGGGCGGCCTCGATTCCAGCCGGACGACGTGGTCCTGCTGGAGCTGCAGTTCGGCGGAGTCCTCGATCGTGATGATCCGCTCATGATCGGGGATGAACCCCGACAGCGCGTTGAGGAAGGTGGTCTTACCGGTGCCCGTACCGCCGGTGATGACGATGTTGAGCCGCGCCCGGATGAACGCGGCGAGCAGCACCGCCGTGTGCTCGTCGAGGGAACCCATCCCGACCAGCTCGTCCATGCGGTACGGCCGCGGAAATCGCCGGATGGTCAGTACCGGGCCGGACAGGGACAGCGGCGGGACGATCACGTTGACCCGCTCGCCCGTGGGCAGACGCGCGTCGACCATCGGGCTCGACTCGTCCACCCGCCGGTTGACCTGCGCCACGATCCGGTCGATGGTCTGATAGAGCTGGTTCTCGCTGGCGAACGAGGCGTTGATGCGCGCGAGCCGGCCGCCACGCTCCACGTAGACGTCGTTGGGGCCGTTGACCATGATCTCCGTGATGGTCGTGTCGGCCAGCAGCGGCTCGAGAACACCGAGACCGAGCGCCTCGTCGACGATGCGCCGAATGAAGGTGCTGCGCTCCCTGGTCGAGAGCACCGGCCCCTCGCGGCTCAGAATGTGCCCGACGACCTTCTCCAGCCGGGCGCGGCGCTGCGCCAGGTCAAGCGATGCGAGGTCGTCGAGATTGATCTCCTCGAGCAGCCGCCGTCGCCAGTGGGCTACGGTCCCCCCGCTCGACGGTTGATCGCCGTTGGGCTCCGCACCCAGGCGGTTCTTGAGTCCCATGGTCACCCCACCGGCATTTCGACACGTCGTGTGACCGTGAAATCGAACGGGACGCCCTTGGCCAGCAGCGGCACCTTGGCCCGGATGGTGCACTGAACGCTGTCGACGCCGATCTCGGTCACCGTGATCGTCTTGCTGTTGATCCAATCGGGCATGGCCGCGTCGGCGGCCGCCCTGCCCTCGGCCTCCCGGCCGTCCGCGTTCTCGGCCATGCTCGCCGTACGCGCGCCGGTACGGGCCGCGTTCTCCACCTTCTCGATCGTGCTGAAGGAGACGTAGGCCTCGATGCATACGACCAGCACGAAGAGGAACAATCCGATGGTGGACAGGTACTCCACCGCCGCCGAGCCCTTGTCTTTCATTCCGGCCCCTCGTACACCACCCGGGAACGCGCGCTGACCGACATCGGCAGCAGGACCCCGGGGAACAACAACGGCGGCTTGATGGTCACCCGGACATAGCCGTAGTCGGGATCCCGCTTGTCGGTGGGATACTCGACTTTGATGTTCTCCTCCTTGGCCCACGCCCCGGAGATGCGGCGCACGGCCTCTTCTTCGATGGCCTTCTGGCCGCCGCCCACGGCCGCGACCCTGGCGCCCTCGTTCGCCGCGTGACCGGCGTACGTCGCCGACATGCCGAGCAGGAAGGTCTCCCAGATCAGCATCAGGGTGGTGAGCACGATCGGCAGCATCGCCGTGAACTCCACCATCCCGGCGTCGGGTCGCTTTCTCACGTGTCCACCTTCGCCCGGCGGCCCGCCCGAACCTCACCACCGGTGTCCACGGGCAGCACGCCGACCTCGATGCCGAGCGCGGCGATGGCCCGCCGGTATCCGTCGTCTTCCACGCGTGCCAGCGTGCCGTTGTTGATCGCCTTCTCCAGCGCGCGGAAGGACGACGGAATAGTGGTCTTGGTCAGCGGCAGGTTGAGAATCCGGGCCGCGAAGTCCGGCTGGATCTCACTGCGGCGACCCAGGCGCGTCAGGAGCACGTAGATCTCCTCTTCCTTGCGGGCCTTGAGACGCGCCCACAGCTGCGCCATCCGCTTCGCCGCGCGCAGAGCGGGCAGATCCGGGGTCACCGTCATGATGACCCGATCGGCGTACTCCACCGCCGTCATCGAACCTTCGGTCATGAACGCCCCGCAGTCGACGATCACTACCTCGTAGCGGGCTCTGAGCGCACCCAGGATCTGGCGGGCCGCGAGCGCGGTGACGTCCTCGGCGCGCTCCCCTTCCGCCGGTGCGAGCAGAACGTGCGGACCGGACTCGTGGATGAACAGCGCATCTCCGAGGACCGTTCCGGTGATCTCGGTGGCCACGCCGACCAGGTCGGCGATGCTGCGGCGGTGGACGAGATCGAGGTAGCTGGGGATGTCGCCCGTCTGCAGATCCATATCGACCAGGCAGACGCTCTTGTGCGCCGCGACCGCCAGCGCGAGCTGCACGGCAACGGTGGTCGCCCCCGTACCGCCCTTCGCCCCGCAGACCGCGACCATGCGGCCCCGCCGTCCGTCCGGGAAGTCGTCGGCCATGGCGGTGCCGAGCCGGCGACGCATTCCCCGGGACCATTCGGCGGCCGCCACGACCCGGGCCCGCAACTCCTCGAGGCTGGGCTGCCGCGCCAGCACCCCCTTGGCGCCCGCCTCGAGGGCCCGGGTCAGCAGATCCTCGTCGACCTTGGCGCTGAGCAGCACCGCCGCGCCGTGCGGGCGGCGCATCCCGATCTCCCGTACGAGTTCGTGCGCCGACAGCGGACCGATCTCATCGTCGACCAGGACGACGTCGAAGTCCTGCTCCGCGTTGACGACGCCGAGCACTTCGGCGGAGGTCGTCTCCACCCCGATGACCTCGATGCCCGTGAGTTCGGCGAACTGGGCGCTCAGAGCCGTGACGAGCTCCTGATCGCCGCTGCCGATGACGACTTGAACGGTCATCGGCCTGCCTCAGGCGTCTCGCAGAGCCGGTTGAAGGGCTTCCTCGCGTCTCGTGAACCGCCGACCAGCGCCAGTCGCACCTTGCGCGCGAAGCTCTCGGCATAGGTCAGCCGAAGAGTCTCGTCGGAGTCGAGCGCGAAGGTCACCGGCACGACCGAGGAGACGGCCTGCTGCTGGCCGTTCCCCCTCTCCTGCCGGAGTTGACCCACGTCGATGACCTGCACACGATCGAGAATCCGGACGGCACATGCGGCGGTCCTGGTCCGGCCGTTGGTCGTCGAGTCGAAGGAGGAGTAGACGTCGACGATCGAGCCCGGCTGGACCTTGCCGGCGACTCCGGTCTCGGCGTCGATCATGATGGCGATCTCGCGCTGGCCCGGCGTGAGGGTCGGCGCGCTGACGACCATCCCCTGCTGCAGATATGCACCCGCGCTCAGGTCGGCGGCGGCGACCTTGCCCTGGAGCTCGGCGACGCTGCGGACGAAGGCGTCGGTGGCCCACCGGCGCGGGATCTGCACTTCCTTCAGAGCTGCGGCCGTGATGGGGGTGAACGCATCGACCGGGCTCTGCAGCTGAAGGGCGGTGGTCATCTCACCGACCTCGGCACGCGCCTGGGTCCGCACATTGCCGACGTAGCCGAGCACCGTGATGAAGACGAAGATGGCGCCAAGTGATGCCACGACCATGAGCAGCACTCCACGACGCTGACGGGGGTTCATTATCTATTCGTTCCTAATCGGGAGTTCGTTGTGGCTGGCGGGTCCGTGCCGGAGGGAATTCGACATCGTTGAACCGTGGTGGCGGGCGCACGGAGACGGCTCGATCGGCGGGTGAGGCGGCCGCCGGCCGCACGGCCTCGTCCGGCCGTGCACCCTCCGGCGCAGGTGCCGCGGCCCCATTCGGCATTCGAGGCTGCGGATGCTGAGGTTCCGCCGCTCGGGGGTGGGCCGGTTGCTGCTGCCCAGACGGCTGAGGGAACTGTGCCCGAGGCTGAACCGGCTGTGCCTGAGGCTGAACCTGCTGGGGCTGGGGCTGAACCCGCTGGGGCTGAACCGGCTGAGGCTGAGGCGCCTTGGCCAGAAGGGACTGCGGCTGAGCCGACGGTGACTGAGAGGGCTGCGAGGGCTGCGGCTGCGCGATGGAGGCCGTCGGCTGGACCATGGCGCAGAAGGGACAGATCCGTACGGCGGTCGGCTCCTGGCACCAGGGGCAGGGGTGGGTCAGCGTGTCACGCAGGACATTCTGCAATGCGTACTGGTGACCGCTGAACGCGACGAACTCGACGTACTTCTTAGTCCCCCAGAACTCCGTGCTGAGCGGTTGCCCGCCCACGAAACTCACCGACTGGGCACCGATCGCGAACGCGAGTTTGTTCTGCAGCCAGTCGGCGTCGCCGCCTTCTCGGGTGGCCAGGAGAAAGATCGGCTCGACCGGCCGGTGAACGATCGGCGCGACCGGGTGCGCCGAGGTGATGCGGTGAACCCCGGGCTGCGGCGTGGCAGAGACCATGAAGCCCGTGCCCGGCAGGTAGGAGGAGACATGCTCCCCGATGCCCGTCTGAATGTGCTCGAGGCGGGCGACGCTCTTGACCCAGGCGCCCGCGAAGACCTCTTGCGCCAGCCGGTAGGCCAGGCTGGCGAGCATCCCGGGCTTCACATACCGCGCGAGATAGGCGAGCTGGTCGGCGACCAGCGAGAACGCGACCGGCGGCAGTCCCAGCCCGACCCCTGCGATCCGGTCCGTACGCAGGATCGCTCGTGCGAACCGGACCAACCGGATGCCCGGGCCAGGCCGCCAGGAGGGATAGAGGACCAGCACCGCCCCACGGGCCTGCAGACCACGAGCGAGGTGGTCGACGACCGCCAGCGTGGCCGCTGGTGTCATCTCGGCGGGAAGCGCCAGCCTGTCCGCCTGGATTTCCCGGATGACCCCCGCGCTCGGGATATCACCGAGAAGCATGACGGCAGTCATGGTCGATCCCCACAGGTAGCCGGCTTCACCGCATGCCTTCCACTGAGTGTCCGGACGATATCAATGAGTATCTTGACGCGCCGCTCGCTACGCCCGGCCCCACGGTCAGAGCCCACCGGTCGCCGTTACGGACTAACTAACGATATCTAGGACTATTGGCAGCCAACAACGCTTCACTCATCAGCGTCGACCCGGTGGGCCTGGGCATTACAAGCGCGCATCGATAAATGCGCTGGTCACCGCCCGATCTGACAGCTTGGAGTCAAGGCTCCTGGGCCCATGCGAATAGGCGGCGAATTAGGTCTAAGGGCCCTTGATCGGTACCGCGATCGCCTGTGATCGCGGGATGTGCACGGTTCCTCAGCACAGTCGGCGCAGCGCGTCGGGAAGCCCTGTGACCTGGGATCATGGCGACTCGCTCTCCTAGCTGGCGGGTAAACCTGGAGCTTTGACGCTGGTCTACTCCATTCGGTTCACGGCGGCACACCGTTCTCACCGTCAGGTCACAGCCTCCGACGCGACGGCCGATCGATCACCAGGCCCAAGATCGGTGCTGG
>NZ_JABVEB010000165.1 GCF_014323665.1 Actinomadura sp. HBU206391
CACCATGCAGGTCCCGATCGGGGTCTCGGGGGTACAGGCGGTGCCGAAGACCTTGCACTCCCACGGCTTGAGCACGCCCTTGAGCACCTCACCGCACTGGCAGGCCTTCGGGTCGGCGACCCGCACACCCGGGATCTGGAAGATCCGCTCAGCGTCGAACTCGGCATAGGAGTCGCGCACCTGCAGCGCCGAGTGCGAGATCGAGCCCAGCCCGCGCCACTCGAAGTAGGGCCGCAGTTCCATCGTCTCGTTGATGACCTTCAAAGCCTTGAGGTTGCCGTCCCATGGCACCACCCGGCCGTACTGGTTCTCGACCTCCGACCGGCCCTCGGCGAGTTGCGTCAGCAGCATGTGGATCGACTGCAGGATGTCCAGCGGCTCGAATCCCGCCACCACGAGCGGCTTGCCGTAGGCCCGCGCGATGAAGTCGTACGGGCGGCAGCCGATGACGGTCGACACGTGGCCGGGGCCGATGAATCCGTCCAGCCGAAGGTCCGGTGAGTCCAGGATCGCCTTGATCGCCGGGATGATCGTGACGTGGTTGCAGAAGATCGAGAAGTTCCGCAGCCCCTCGGCCTTCGCGCGCAGCATGGTCATCGCCGTCGATGGCGCGGTGGTCTCGAACCCGATCGCCATGAAGACGACCTTCTTGTCCGGGTTCTTCCGTGCGATCTTGAGGGCGTCCAGCGGCGAGTAGACCATCCGGATGTCGGCGCCCTGGGCCTTGGAGTCGAAGAACGATCCGCGCCCGCCGGGCACCCGCATCATGTCGCCGAACGAGGTCATGATGACGCCGGGCTGCTCGGCGATGTGGATGGTGTCGTCCACCCGGCCCATCGGGATCACACAGACCGGGCAGCCGGGACCGTGCACGAGCGTGACGTTCTCGGGAAGGTAGTCCTCGAGGCCGTGCTTGTAGATCGTGTGAGTGTGCCCGCCGCAGACCTCCATGAACTTGTACGACCGGCCCGGCTCGCACAGCGCCGCGATCGAGGCGGCCAGCGCCCGCGCCTTCCCCGCGTCGCGGTATTCGTCGACGAAACGCATCACTCGATCCTCGATTCCTTCAGGGCCTCGATCTCGTCCTCGTAGGCCTGGCCGATCCCTTCCAGGAAGTCCATCGCCGCCTTGGCCTCGGCTTCGTCGATCTTGGACAGGGCGAATCCGACATGGATGAGGATCCAGTCGCCGGGCTCCGGCTTGTCATCGGTGATCAGCCCGATGTTGATCGCCCGGCGGACGCCGCTGACGTCGACCGTGGCGAGGTCAGGCTGATCCTGCAGGATCTCCACGATCACGCCGGGAATTCCCAGGCACATCGCGCGCCTCCGCTATCTCGATGGATTCCAGCACCAGTTCGTCGCCGCCGGACAGATCGACGTCGCCACCGCCACAGGAAGGGCAGACGGCCAGCGGGTCGTACGTGCCGTCCCGGTGACCGCATGACCGGCAGGTGACCTGCGCCGGCGTCACCACCAGCTCGACGGCCGCGCCCTCGGCCACGGTGCCCTCCGCCACAAGGCGGAACGCCTGGTCCATGGACGGTTCGACGACACGCAGCAGCGCGCCCGCCCGGACCTTCGCCCGCGCCACCCGGCGTCCGCCGGCCCGCTTCTCGACCGCCTCGAGGACCGCCTCGGCGAGGCCTATCTCATGCATCGGGACGTCACCTCCCCCGTCTCGCCCGCGCTCCCGCACGAACCTCGACACCTCATGTCACATCCTGCTGATCTTGAGGTAGCGGACGAGGTCCGGGAGCGAATACAGCACCAGTCCCCCCACGCCCACGACGCCCACCAGAACCACCCCTATCAGCACGTTCTTGAGCATCGTTCCTCCTCTTGTATTCCTCCTCGGCGGGCTCGCCAACCGGTGCGGCGCCTTCCGCGGGCGGCGCCGCCGCCTCGCGGCCGCTCACCCGTCCTGGTCGCCCGGCGGCGCCTTCGGACCACCGGCGGCGGGGCCCTGCGGGTCGACCCCGGTGGCGCTCTCCGGCTCTGACGTGCCGTAGGGCCGGTCGGACCGGCCCTTGGTGCCCTCGGTGGTGCGGCCCTCCTCGTCCTCCTTCTCGGCGATCTCCTCGGCGCTGCGCGTCGAGCTCTCGCCGACGCCGAGAGGCGTGCGCGCCTCGGTGTCGGTGGACTCGACGCCCTCGCGTTCCTCGTCGGAGACGTCGCGGCCGGGGCCTGGCTCACCCCAGGCACCTTCGAACGCCTTGTCGGCGCCCTTCACGGCGGGATCCTCGGGATTGCCCATGACTTACTCCTCTGCGAACGTCGTGCTGCGGGTTCATTTCGTCCTGTCGTGATCTCCAGGTGCCGCGCCGTGTCCGGCCGGAACCGCGCCGGCCCGGTCGCCGCCGTGCGAACCGCTCGGTTCGGCGGCCTCGGCGGTGCGCATCTCCTTCTCGACGAGTTCGCGGACCAGGCGCACGGCGGGTTCGATCGCGGCGCGGACGGGCGCGCTCAGTTCCATCCCGGGTGAGACGTCCGCGGGCTCGCAGCCGACGAGCAGGACCCGCCGCATCTCCCCGCCGATGACCCCGACCAGGTCGAGTACGGCGTCGGGCGTCATCCCGTGCGCGTCGATGACGTCCTGGGGGCTGCCCTCCTCGAGTTCGAGGGCGTACAGGCCACCGGGCGGGCCGCCGCGCGGCGTGGCGTCGACCAGGATCGTCGTGTCGTATTCCGACAGCTCGTACGCGAGATGGATGCCGCGGATGCCGAAGTCGCCGACCTCCACGCCCGCGGGAAGCTCGGTCTCGGTCAATCTCCGGGCCACCTCGACGCCGAACCCGTCGTCGCCGAGGAAGACGTTGCCGACGCCCGCCACGAGGATCTTCACAGCGGCTCCACGTCGTCGGGGGCGAAGTACCAGTAGCGCCCCTGTGCCCGGCGCAGGTCCGTGCCGGGGTCGTCGTCGATGGTCACGGCGAGGTGGGTCGAGCCGTCGACGTCGAACAGGACCGCCTCGACCGTCGCGACGCGGCCGGCCAGGAACATGTCCTGGGCGTCGGCCCGGCCGGCCGGGCGGAGCCGCACCTTGTCGCCCCTGGCGACGGATGTCCCGGCCACCGTCACGCTGTCGGTCTCCGGCGACACGGACGCGTCGGCGCCCGGGTCCCACCAGGGCTTGTCGGTGGTGAAGACGGGCACCTGGTCGGTGCCGGTGTCCCAGCCGCGCCGCGGCCCGGGTGAGCGGATCGCGCCGTGCAGGCGTTCGAGCAGCTCGGGCGGCATGGCGTCGACCCGGTCGATGATCTCGGCGGCCTTCGGGTCGGTCTCGCGTGCCTCTCGCTTCTCGTCCTCGGTGAGGGTGAGAGTGCGCAGGCTGAGGATCTCGTCGATCTCGGTGGCGTCGAACAGGTCGCCGGGGCTCTCCGGCGCGATCTCCGGCCGGTCATAGAGGATGATCGGTGAGGACAGCATCACGTCGTCCTCGATGAGCACCGGCCAGGTGTGCAGGTTCGCGCAGCCGTCCACGGCCAGCCGCGCCCACTCGGGCGGGTCGAGCATCGACACGAACGTCCCGCCGGTGACGGCGAGCAACGTGTGCGCGGGCGACCAGCGACCGCCGCAGTGCCTCGGGACGTTCGTCGCCGGTCCACTCGGTGGTGTTCTCGAGCCGCAGGCGCAGCCGCAGAAGCCCGTACGGTCCCGGCAGCCGCTCGGCCGAGGCGCGCAGCCGCACGTCGAGCGGGTGCGAGGTCCGCGTGACGGGTCCGTCGGTCTCCCGGCCGCCGGCCACGACGGTGTCAATGATCCGCTCGCCCTCGAGCAGGTCGGTGATCGCCGCGACGACGTCGATCTCGCGCTCGGACGCCTCGTCGAACGGCGGGGCGCCCTCGGACGTCCTGTGCCGGACGTGCAGGAAGCGGGATCGCAGATGCAGGAGCTCGCCGCCTTCGAGCAGGCACTCGGTCTGGGAGGCGGACGGCTCCTCGGTCACGGTGAAGCCGGACGGAACGAGCACCCCGAACTGCCACCGCACCTGGTTCTTCACCGCGCTGGCCCGGTAGGGACAGAGCAGGTAACCCTCGTACAGAACGGCGTCGGCGATCTTGCGCGCGTTGTCCAGGTCTCTCACGGCCGCGGCTCCCTCGCCTGGGCGAGCAGGTCGGCGACCACGTCGTCCCAGCCCGGCAGGGCTTTCGCCGCCTTGTAGCGCTGCAGCTCGGCGATGGTGTCCCGGCGCAGCCGCAGTCAGCCCGTGCCCGGGAAATAGCGGTCCATCATTTCGCGCCAGGCCGCGACCGGCACCCGCTGCCGGGCCTCGCAGTTCCACGAGACCTGGTCGACGGCGAAGCCGGTCGGCCGCTTGACGAAGACGGTGCCGCTGAACAGCAGCAGCAGTGGGATCTCGCCGTCCTCGAGCAAGGCGAAGTACTTGTTGGCCGCGACCTCGAGGTCATAGGAGCACGGCACCGCCACGTCGATCTCCGTGGCGCCGGTGAACCCGGGCACCATCACCGCGACCCCGGCGAACTGCAGCGGTTTGAGGGTGTCTCCCCAGCGGTCGGTGGTGCCGAACAGGTCGGCGAGCAGCGGCGTCTCGACCTCGGAATAGGTACGGCGCTGCGGCTCGATGCGGAACTGGCAGCGGAGCGCGATCGCGTTCACGACCTGGCCGCTGTTCTCGCTCACGCGCAACCGGAAGACCAGGGTGGGCATCGCGGCGTACGGGGTCCGGGCGCACACCGATGCAGTCGAAGGCGAGGTCAGCCATGTGAGTCCGCCCTGACCACCGGCTCGCTGCGATCCCGCAGGCCGGCGAAGAAGGCGTCGATCCGCTCCCACGCCTCCTCACCGCCGTCGAAGCCCTTCCAGTGCAGCCGGACCAGCCCCACCGGCTCGTAGCAGACGTCGATCGGCACCAGGTAGGCGCCGGAGCCTCGGTCGACGAGGAGGGCCTCGACGTCCGGCTCGACGTCGGCGACCGCCGGGTTCGCGGCCAGCACCCGCACCCAGGCGTCCAGCGGCAGCTCCGACTCGGTCGCCCCGCCCGGGCTCGGATAGAAGGCGACGGTGCGGCCCATGCCGGAATTGCGGAAGAAGAACGCCATCCGTACCGGGATGGCCAGTTCATCCCAGTCGCCCTCCGACATCGCGAAGTCGGCGTCGTACCGGTAGCGCTCGGGCACCGCGCGGAACCGACGCAGCGGCGTCTCGCCGTCCTCGGCGGCACGGCATTCGGAGCCCGCTCCCGCGTGGGTGAACAGCAGCGTGCACGGCCGGCAGGTGCACATGATGCGCCGGTCCTCGAGGTTCACGACATCACCGTGCCTGTCGTCGATCGGCTCGGCGCACATCTCACATCGCTCGGGGGACGGCTCCCGGGCGGCCCTGGCGGCCGCACGCTCGCGCTCGAGCTCTTCCCTCCCGGCGGCGAACCGGCGCAGGCTCACGTCCGGTCCTCCCTGTCGGCCCTGGCGGTCCCGTCCATCTGGTGGCTCACGTGGTGACCTCCTCCGGCAACGCGCACTCCTTGCCCTGGTACGGGTGGATCTGTAGCAGCGCGGGTTCGGCCGCGACGCCTTCGACGACCACCTCGGTGATCTCGGGAGCGTCCTCGAGGATGGCGCGCTCGATCGCCATCGTGGCGGTGACCTGCGACGAAGGGCAGCCATGGCAGTTGCCCTCGAGTCGCAGCCGGACGATCCCGGCCGGGTCGATGCCGAGCAGCTCGACACCGCCCGCATGCGATCCGAGATAGGGCCGCACGCGCTCAAGCGCCCCGCGGACCCGTTCGGCGGTGCTGAGGGGATGCAGGTCGTGCACGATCAGCAGGGAGCCGATCAGCTCGTCACCGGCGAGCTCGCGGGCGGTGCCGTCGCCGACCATCTCCAGGATCCGGGCCAGCCCGCCCCCGTAGACCTCGATGAGTGCGCTGACGAGCTCCTCGGCCCGGTTGCGGTCGGCCGGGTCGTCGATCTCGGCGAGCAGCCGCTCCACGCGTGCGCCCACCTCTTGTACGTCCTTGGATCCAGGCATCGGCTGTCCCTTTCCGATCGGTCCCGGTGCGGCGCCGGGCCGTTACCTCGCACGTTGCGACGCCCGGCCGTGACCCCGCCACGGACGGGGTCACGGCGGAGCGCCTCCAGGCGGCTCAGCCCTCGCCGGTGAAGGCGTGCGGCGATTGAATGCGGTCCAGCGACTTCCCCTTGCCGAGGTACATGTGCACGCCGCACGGAAGGCAGGGGTCGAAGCTGCGGACGGCCCGCATGATGTCGATGCCCTTGAAGGTCTCCGGCGGGTTCTCCTCAAAGATCGGGGTGTTCTGCACCGCGTCCTCATACGGCCCGGGGGTGCCGTACTCGTCACGAACGCTGGCGTTCCACGGGGTCGGCGGGTACAGGTGATAGTTCGCGATCTTCCCGCCCTTGATGACCATGTGGTGGGACAGCACGCCGCGGACCGCCTCGGTGAAACCGACGCTGACCGCCTCGTCCGGCACCTTGAACGGGGACCACGTCTTGGTGTGGCCGGCCCGGATCTCGGCGAGCGCCTTCTCCACGAAGTAGAGCGCCTGCGCGGCCGCGTACGCCTGGAAGTAGGTGCGCGCTCGGTTGCGCTCGATCGCGTTCGACAGCGGTTCCCCGTTCCACATGGGGATCTTCCACTCGAACGTCTTCTCCGGCAGGCCCATGGTCTTGGGCAGGTTGATCACGACGCTGTGGCCGGTGGCCTTGACGTACCCGGTGTCGACGAGTCCGGAGAGCGCGGTGGACCACAGGCGCGCGATCGGGCCGCCGCCGGTGTCGAGTGCGAGATGATCCGTGCCGTCGAACCATCGCGGCGACATGACCCAGCTGTACTTGTCCCCGAAGTCACGCTTGCCGGGCCGCGGAATCGTGTGCTGGTTCCACGAGTGGTGGATGTCCACCGGGTTCCCGAGCGGGTCATGGGTGACGAACTTGTCCTGGTCTGTCCAGTTCTCGTAGTAGGAACTGCCCAGCAGGATCCGGATGCCGAGGTTGATGTTCACCAGGTCGTTGGTGATGAGCTTGCCGTCGACGATCACGCCCGGGGTGACGAACATCTTGCGGCCCCAGTCGGCCATGTTCTCGTACGTGAAGTCGCAGTGCTCCGGGTCGTTGAACGAGCCCCAGCAGTTCAGCAGCACACGCCGCTGCCCGACCTTCTGGTAGCCCGGCAGGGCCTCGTAGAAGAAGTCGAACAGGTCGTCGTGCATGGGCACGACCCGCTTCATGAACTCGACGTACCGCATCAGCCGGGTGAGGTAGTCGGTGAACAGCTGCACCGTCGCGATCGTGCCGACGCCGCCCGGATACAGCGTGGAGGGGTGCACATGGCGACCCTCCATGAGGCAGAACATCTCCCGGGTGCTCCGGCTGACCTGCAGCGCCTCGCGGTAGAACTCACCTTCGAGGGGGTTCAGCGACCGCATGATGCCGGCGATGGTCTTGTAGCCGTGGTCGGCCGCGTGCGGCGCCTCGGTGCGCTCGGCGAGGTCGAGGACGCCCGGGTTGGTCTCCCTGACCATCTTCTCGCAGTAGTCGACCCCGACCAGGTTCTCCTGGAAGATGTTGTGGTCGAACATGTACTCGGCTGCCTCGCCGAGATTGAGGATCCACTCACCGAGGTGCGGCGGCCTGACGCCGTACGCCATGTTCTGGGCATAAACCGAGCAGGTGGCGTGGTTGTCGCCGCAGATCCCGCAGATCCGGCTGGTGATGAAGTGCGCGTCGCGCGGGTCCTTGCCCTTCATGAAGATGCTGTAGCCACGGAACACCGACGAGGTGCTGTAGCAGTCCGCGACCGTGCCCTTGTTGAAGTCCACCTTCGCGTAGATCCCGAGACTCCCGACGATGCGGTTGATCGGGTCCCACGCCATCTCGACGATGCCGTCCTGTGAAGCCATCTGCGCGTCTCCGATCACCACGAGGGTTTGTAACCGGTGGTCAGTTCCTTGCCCTTCTTGCGCCACTTGGGCTCTTTGTCGACCTTGCGGGCGGTGATCCCGCGCAGGGTGCGGATCACCCCGCCGTACGCGCCGCTGGCCCAGGAGGAGACGCGAGCGCCGGGCGGTTCGTCCATGAAGAGCATGAACTTGTCCGGGAAGCCGGGCATCGTGCAGGCGATGCAGATGCCGCCCACGTTCGGGCACCCGCCGATCCCGTTGATCCAGCCGCGCTTGGGGACGTTGCACTTCACGACCGGCCCCCAGCAGCCGATCTTCACCAGGCACTTGGGCGAGCCGTACTCGGTGGCGAACTGGCCCTGCTCGTAGTAGCCGGCCCGGTCGCAGCCCTCGTGGACGGTCGCGCCGAACAGCCACGTCGGCCGGAGCGCCTCGTCGAGGGGGATCATCGGAGCCTGGCCCGCGACCTGGTAGAGCAGGTAGACGATCGTCTCGGACAGGTTGTCCGGGTGGATCGGGCAGCCGGGCACGTTGACGATCGGCAGCCCGGCCTTGGACTTCCAGTCCCAGCCCAGGTAGTCGGCCACGCCCATGGCGCCGGTCGGATTTCCCGCCATCGCGTGGATGCCGCCGTAGGTGGCGCAGGTGCCGACGGCCGGCACGCCCGTCGCCTTCGGGGCGAGAATGTCCAGCCATTCGCTGGTGGTACGGGGCTGGCCGGTCTCGGGGTTGTTCCCGAATCCGCACCAGTAGCCCTCTTCCTTGATCGACTCGTTCGGGATCGACCCTTCGATGACGAGGACGAAGGGCTCGAGCTCGCCGCGTTCGGCCTTGTAGAACCAGTCGATGAAGGTGTCGGCGCCCTTGTCGGGCCCGCACTCGAAGTCGATCAGCGGCCAATGTACGGCGATCTTGGGAAGGCCCGGCAGCGCACCGAGGACTACCTCCTCGATGCTCGGCTACGTGGCCGCCGTCAGGGCGACCGAATCACCGTCGCAGCTGAGGCCCGCGTTGATCCAGAGAATGTGGACGACGGCTTCTTATGTTTCCGCTGTCATTTCCTACCACCGTGGCAAGGGCGGTCATTCAGGAGGGTCGTAAGCCCCCGGGTGCGCCCGGGACCAGAGCGCTTCTTGAGTGAGCTCCCACAGAACGTGGAAGACGGTCGTCTGGGCTTCTTGGATGCGGTGCACGGATGGAGAGGGCACGACGAAAAGGAAATCGAGGCCCTCCAGCCCTGCAATCTGTCCGCCGGTGTATCCCGCCATTCCGACTGTGAGCATTCCTCGCCGCATCGCCTCCTCGAAGGCGCGGATCAGATTGACCGAGTTGCCGCTCGTGGACAACCCGAACGCGATGTCGCCGGGACGGCCGAACGCCGCGAGCTGGCGCGCGAACGCGACCTCGAAGCCGACATCGTTCGACAGCGCGGTCACCACGGCGATGTCGGTCGTGAGCGCGAGCGCCGGCAGTGGACGCGCCTCGCCGCCGGGGTTGAGGAACAGCGCTGCGACGTCCTGGGCGTCCGTCGAACTTCCCCCGTTGCCGAAGGTGAACAGCCGGCCGCCGGCTCTGAACGCCTCGGCCATCCGTCCGGCGCACGAGGCGATCTTGGCGCCGTCCCGATCCAGCACCTCGCGGCGGAGCGCCACGATCTCGTTCGCCTTGTCGACCGTCGACCGCCGGACGTCCTCGAGCACGGCCTCGAGATCCGAGTCACCGGAGTACAGGAAGGGGTAGAGGTCTCGCATCTCCGTCACGCGACGACCCCTATCGCCTCTTTCGCATGGACGAGGATGACGTCGCCGACGGAGACGTCGACCAGCGCGACGCTGACCTCCTCGGTGCGGCCGTCGCCGAAGTCGGCCTCAGCGAGGTCGTCGCCCAGCAGCCGCACGACGGTCACCTGAACCGCCTCGTCGGAGCAGGTGACGCAGTGGTCGCCCTCGCAGTGGTTCACGAGACCGCACCGGGCGCGAGGACGCTCGGCCGCTCGAAGAACACGTGCACCAGCTCCCAGAGCACGTGGTACATGGTGACGTGCACCTCCTTGACGACCCGCCGATCGTCGGAACGCACCACGAGGGCATGGTCGACGGCCGGGCTGAGCGCGATGTCGCCGCCGTCGCCGCCGAGGAGCGCGACCGTCAGCAGGCCGGATTCCTTGGCCGCCTCGAGCCCGCGGAGCACGTTGTCGCACCGGCCGGCAGGAGAGACGCCGAGCGCGATGTCGCCGGCCTGCGCGAGGTAGCGGAGCTGGTGGGCGAAGACGTCACCGAATCCGGCCGCCGCGCCCACGCCCGTGAGAGTGGCGATGTCGCCCGTCAACGACAATGCCGGCAGCGCCTGTTTTCCCACGATGACCGGATGCACGAACTCGACGGCGATATGCTGGGCGTCGGTGGCCGCCCCGCCATTCCCAAAGGTGAACAGCCGCCCGCCGCGATGGAACCGAATCGCCATCGAATGACAGGTCGCCGCGATCGCTCCGGCGGCATCCGCGAGTTCTCGCCCAGGCTTCTCTCTTTTGCCGAAAAGGCGAGCCATCTGAACGGATGCAGACGGCACTAAAGATCACTTCCCTGATCACGACTTGTGGTAGATCACTCACCGACCGTACCTCCGCTCCGTGGTGTCCGCAAGAGGCAAAAGAGACATCGGCCGCGGAATGTGGACGACCGTAAATTGCCCGGCTCACGGGCTCATCCTGTCCGGGGATGAGTCGATCATTAAGCCGCCCATAGGCGTCCTGTCAGCGTTTATGACCTGCGAGGACACGGCGGAGTTAAACGTCAAGAAAACCTTTAGAAATCAAGGTGATCGCCGTGAATATCAGGGTCCGTTCTGATCATTACTTGAGCGTTTCATTGATCATTTACTTGCAGCGCGGCGACGGCCGCCTGCCCGAGTGCCAGGCCTCCGTCATTGGGCGGCACGACCCGGTGGATCAGCACCTCGAAGCCCGCTTCCTCTAGCCGTTCGCGGCACGCTCGCAGCAGCAGCACGTTCTGGAAGACCCCGCCCGACAGCCCGGCCAGGGCCACGCCGCTCCGCCGGCCGACGGCGGTCGCGACCTCGGCCACGGCCACGGCCACGGCCTCGTGGAAACCCGCTGCGAGCTCGGCCACGGACGCTCCGGCCCGCAGGCCCGCCACGAGAGCGTGCAGCAGGGGGCCGGGGTCGAGCACGCCGTCGGAGCCGACGGCGAGCCGCAGGGGCGGCGCCTCGGCGGCCGTGCCGGCGAGTGCCTCGAGCTCGATCGCCGCCTGCCCCTCGTACCCGATCCGGTGACGGACCCCCAGCAGGGACGAGACGGCGTCGAACAGCCGGCCCATGCTGGTGCAGTCGGCGCAGCCGAGGCCGCTCGCGAGCTGGGACCGCAGCGCGCGGATCTCGGCCGCCTCACAGGCCCGCACGGGCGGCAGGTCGGCGTCCCAGGGGATTCCCGCGGCCGTGAGGTGCGACAGCGCCATGCGGCAGGGATTGCGCACCGCCGCGTCGCCGCCCGGCAGCGGCACCGCGCGCAGGTGCCCCGCTCTGGTGAAGCGATGGCTGTCCGGGCCCAGCAGCAGCACCTCACCGCCCCAGACGGCCCCGTCGGCGCCGTAGCCGGTGCCGTCGAAGGCGACCCCGATGACGGGTTCGCCCAGCCGGCCCCGCTCGGCGAGCAGCGAGGCGATGTGCGCGTGGTGATGCTGCACCAGGTGCACGGGCCGGTCGCCGGCGTGGCGTTCCGCCCAGGCGCGGGTGAGGTAGCCGGGATGGGCGTCGGCCGCCAGCCGGGCCGGGCGGGAGCCGCACAGCTCCTCCAGCTGGGCCGCCGACCGTTCGAACGCGCGCAAGGTCTCGAAGTTGCCCATGTCGCCGATGTGCGCCGAGCAGAACGCGTGGTGTCCCTCGGTGACGCAGAAGGTGTTCTTCAGCTCGCCACCGACCGCCAGGATCGGCTCGGCGGCGACCCCCAGCCGGACCGGCAGCGGCGCGTACCCGCGCGACCGGCGGATGGGCAGTTCGCGGCCGTCGACCACCCGTACGACCGAGTCGTCGCACGGCACGTGGATCGGCCGGTCGTGGGTCAGGACGGCGTCGGCCAGTGCGGGCAGCCGCGTCCGCGCGTCCTCGTCGCCGAAGCAGATCGGTTCCTCCGACAGGTTCGCGCTCGTCAGCACCAGGACCTCGGGCGGCGGGGTCGCGCCGCCGGGCACGGGGGCGAACAGCAGGTGGTGCAGCGGAGAGTAGGGCAGCATCACGCCGATCAGCGGGTTGCCCGGCGCAACCTCCGCGGCGACGGGTGCGTCCGCCCGGCGGTTCAGCAGCACGATCGGCCGGGCGGCGCTGAGCAGCACCGCGGCCTCGGGCTCGTCGATGTCGGCGAGCCGCCGCGCCGTCGCCAGGTCGCGCGCCATCACCGCGAAGGCCTTTCCGCCCCGGGCCTTGCGCTCGCGCAGCCGCCGCACGGCCACGGCGCTGTCGGCCCGGCAGGCGAGGTGATGGCCGCCGATGCCCTTGACCGCGACGACCAGTTCGGCGGCGAGCGCTCGATGGGCGGCGGCGAGCACGTCGTCGGAGCCGGTCACGACGGCCCGGCCGCGGGCGAACGAGAGGCGCGGGCCGCAGGCCGGGCAGCACAGCGGCTGGGCGTGGAAGCGGCGGTCGGCCGGGTCGGCGTACTCGGCCGCGCAGGCCGCGCACATCGGGAAGCCGCCCATCGTCGTGGCGGGCCGGTCATAGGGCAG
>NZ_JABVEB010000166.1 GCF_014323665.1 Actinomadura sp. HBU206391
ACCTCGCCGGTCATGGCCACGTCCGAGCGCACCGGCCGGCCGGACAGCAGCGAGGCCAGCGCCGTGGTCATGGTGACGCCCGCGCTCGGCCCGTCCTTGGGCACCGCCCCGGCCGGAACGTGGATGTGCACGCCCCGGTCCTTGAGGTCGCCGACCGGCAGTTCCAGCTCGGCCCCGCGCGACCGCAGGTAGGAGAGCGCGATGCGGGCCGACTCCTTCATGACGTCGCCGAGCTGCCCGGTGAGGGTCACGCCGGTGTCGCCGGTCTCGGCGTCCGCCAGTGACGCCTCGACGTACAGCACGTCGCCGCCCGCGCCGGTGACGGCGAGCCCGGTCGCCACCCCCGGTACGGCCGTACGCCGCTCGGATTCCTCCAGCGCCGACTCCGGGGTGAACCGGGGGCGGCCCAGGTAGTCCTTCAGATCGCCCGCCGAGACGGCCACCGGGAGCGCGGCCTTGTCCAGAGCCACGTTCGCCGCGACCTTGCGCAGCACCCTGGCGATCGACCGCTCCAGCGAGCGGACGCCGGCCTCGCGGGTGTACTCCCCGGCGAGGAGCCGCAGCGCGTCCTCGCCGAACGCCGCCTCGGCCGGCTCGAGCCCCGCCTTTTCCAGCTGTCGCGGCAGCAGGTGGTCACGGGCGATGACGACCTTCTCGTCCTCGGTGTAGCCGTCGAGCTGCACCAGCTCCATCCGGTCCAGCAGCGGTCCCGGGATGGCCTCCAGCACGTTGGCGGTGGCCAGGAAGAGCACGTCCGACAGGTCCAGCTCCACCTCCAGGTAGTGATCCCTGAACGTGTGGTTCTGCGCCGGGTCGAGCACCTCCAGCAGCGCTGCCGTGGGGTCGCCCCGGTAGTCGGCTCCGACCTTGTCCACCTCGTCGAGCAGCACGACGGGGTTCATCGACCCCGCCTCGCGAACGGCCCGGACGATCCGGCCGGGAAGCGCGCCGACGTAGGTGCGCCGGTGCCCGCGGATCTCCGCCTCGTCCCGTACACCGCCGAGCGCGACCCGGACGAACTTGCGGCCCATCGCGCGCGCGACCGACTCCCCGAGGGAGGTCTTGCCGACGCCTGGCGGGCCGGTCAGCGCCAGGACGGCACCCGACCGGCGGCCGCCCACGACGCCCAGCCCGCGATCCGCGCGCCGCTTGCGCACCGCGAGGTATTCGACGATCCGCTCCTTGACGTCGTCCAGCCCGGCGTGGTCGGCGTCGAGGATCTCACGGGCGCCCGCGATGTCGTAGGAGTCCTCGGTCCGCTCGTTCCACGGGATGTCGAGGACGGTGTCGAGCCAGGTACGGATCCAGCCGCTCTCCGGCGAGGCGTCGCCGGTTCGCTCCAGCTTGTCGACCTCCTTGAGGGCGGCCGCGCGGACCTTCTCGGGCAGGTCGGCGGCCTCGATCCGGGCGCGGTAGTCGTCCTCCTCGTCGGCCGGGTCGCCGTTCAGCTCGGCCAGTTCCTTGCGTACGGCGGCGAGCTGCTGGCGGAGCAGGAACTCGCGCTGCTGCCGGTCCATGCCCTCTTGGACGTCCTTGCGGATGGTCTCGGCGACGTCCAGTTCGGCGAGGTGCTCCCGCGCCGCCGCGATGACCAGGTTGAGCCGCTCGACGACGTCGACGGTCTCGAGCACCTCGATCTTCTGCTCGATGGAGAGGTACGGCGCGTAGCCGGACTGGTCGGCCAGGGTCGACGGGTCGTCGATCTGCTGCAGGATGTCGACGAGCTGCCAGGCCCCGCGCTTCTGCAGGATGGCCGCCACCAGCCCCTTGTACTCCTTGGCCAGTTCCTCGGCGGCAAGTCCGGCCGCGGGCTCGTCCAGCTCGGTGCCCTCGACCCACAGCGCCGCGCCGGGACCGGTCGTGCCGACCCCGATCCGGACCCGTGAGACGGCCCGCACGATGGCCCCCAGCTCGCCGCCGGGCAACCGGCCCTCCTGCTCGATCACGCCGAGCGTGCCGACCGCCGCCCATGTGGAACCGCCCACGCCGTCGCCCACGGCGGCGCCGGCGTCCACCCGGGTGACCAGGAGGACGCGCGGCTTGACGGCCGGCTTGGAGCCGCGTGAGGCGGCCGCGCCGGGCTCGTGGACGGCGGCACGGGCGGCCTCGACCGCGGCCCGCGTCTCCCCGTCGGAGAGGTCGACAGGCACGACCATCCCGGGCAGCACGACCGCATCGTCCAGCGGCAGTACCGGCAGCGTCAGAGTCTCGCTCATGCTGTGCTCCGTCTTCGTCTACGAACTTGAGTCACTTTCACTCAAGAAAACGGAGCACGATTAAATTTCCGCAGCGGCGTTCGCCCACAGCGATCAACAGCCTGTGTCCGGTCCACGTCATCTCTTCAGGTTCCGGACTAACTCTTCAGGGGATCTTGCAGTGTTCGGTTGAAACCTTCAGTGCGATAGCTGTCGACGGGGCAGGATGTCGCGGGTGGCTGATTCGTCTGCAGCGCCCGAGGTGACTGTTCGGCCTGTTGACGCCTTCGAGTTCGAGTACGTGACGGTAGACGGCACGAAGGTTCGGCGGGGGCTCACCGAGGCCTGGGGGACGCGGCTGGAGGAGGGCCGGCCGGTTCGGCGCTTGCGTCCGTATAAGGGGCAGCGGCACCTGCCGGGCGACTGGTGGTCGGGGACCGACGGCCACCTGGTGGGGTTCGAGTCGTGGCTGGAACGAGATCACCTGATGCTGCTGGACTTCGAGCCTTCGGTGACGGGGATCGCGTCGCAGCCGTTCTGGCTGTATTGGGTGGCGGAGGAGGGCGTGACTCGATCGCACGCGCCCGATTACTTCGCCCGGCGACGGGACGGGTCGGGATTGGTGGTCGACTGCCGTCCGGTGAAGAGGCGAAAGCCTCGCGATCTGGTCGCTTTCGAAGCGACCCGAGGCGCCTATGAGGTGCTCGGGTGGGAGTACCGCCTGGTGGGGTCGCTGGACGAGGTGCTGGTGCGGAATTTGCGGTGGCTGTCGGGTTATCGGCACCCACGCCACCACGACGCACAGGTGGCCTGGAGGCTACGGGAGGTATTTGCTGAAGGCACTCCCCTGCTGGCTGGGGCGCGGGCGGTGGGTGACCCGATCGCAGTGTTGCCCAGGCTGTTTCATCTGCTCTGGTCGCATGAGCTGACGGCGGATCTGACGGCCCCGTTGCACATGTCGACGGTTGTGTCACAACCGGAGCTGGCGTGAGCAGCGGGCGATTCTCCCGGCCAGTGCTGCGGGTGGGCGATTGGGTGGATTACGACGACGGCGAGCACCAAGTGGTCGCGCTCACCGGGACATCGGTACGGCTGAGGTCGTCGGGCGGCTCGGACGCGGTGGTCTTGCTGCCTTACCTGCTCAGCTCTCCGGGTTTCTCCGTCATCGATGGGGAGCCGTTTCCCGAAATGGAGCCGTTCGGGCTGCTTGAGATGCTGCCCGAGGATGTTCTGGCCGCAGCGAAGACTTGGGAACGCCACATCGTCGAGGTGGTAACAGGGCTGCCGCCAAACTCGGAGCCTGGGGTTGTTTCTCGGCCGGAATACGACCCGCAAACCCAGACGCTTGAGGACCGGGCCCGAGCCAAAGCCGCCGAGCTCGGAGTCACGTCACGGACGGTCTTCGCTCGCCGAGCTCGCTACGTTGAACAAGGCCTGTGGGGATTGGTCGATCAGCGGATGGTGCGGGAATGGCAGGCGACCGGGCGGGGCGACGCGCGGGTCGTGGAGGCCGTTAGGGAGGCGCTGGCCGCTGAGACGGACGCCTCGACGGGGACTCGTTCGCGGTTGATTTGGAAGGTCACCAAGGCGCTTGAGACGGCCTACGGGCCGGGGGTGGTGCCGCTGCCTGGGAAGACGACCTTCTACAGGCTGATCGACACGCTCTCGCCGGGCCGTCATACGTTCGGGTCGGCATCCACGCGGCGGCAGTTGGACAACCGGCCGGAGGGGCCGTTCACGCCGACGCTGGCTGACCGGCCGGGCGAGCAGGTGCAGATCGATTCCACGCCGCTTGATGTGATGGTGCTGCTCGACAGCGGGGTGGCGGTCCGGGCGGATCTGACGATCGCGGTGGATGTCGCGACGCGGACGATCTGCGCGGCGGTGTTGCGGCCGGTGGGCACCAAGGCGGTGGACGCCTCACTGTTGTTGGCCAAGATGCTGGTGCCCGAGCCGATGCGGCCGGGCTGGTCGCAGGCGCTGAGCATGGCGGCGTCGCTGATGCCGCACGGGCGACTGATGGACATCGATGCGCGGATGGAGGCGGCGGCCGCCAAACCGGTGATCGTTCCTGACGGCGTGGTCATCGATGGTGGCAGGGTTTTCGTCTCGGACACCTTCATGCGGGCCTGCAACCGGCTCGGGATCTCGGTGCAAAAGGCGCGGCCTAACACCCCGACCGACAAGGCCGTGGTGGAGGCGACGTTCCCGTCGATCAACAGCCAGTTCACCCAGTATCTGGCGGCCCACACCGGGTCCAATACCGACCGCCGAGGCCGGCGGGTGGAGGAGCAAGCGGCCTGGACGGTCCCGGAGTTGCAGGACCTGCTGGACGAATGGTTGATCGCCGGGTGGCAGCACCGCCCGCATGACGCTCTCCGGGATCCTTTCTTCCCGCGCCGGATGATGTCACCGAACGAGAAGTACAGCGCGCTGGTCGCCGCCTGCGGGTATCTCCCACTGGTCCTGGCGGCCGAGGATTACCTGGAACTGCTGCCGGTGAAGCGCCGCGCGATCAACGCCTACGGCATCCGCATCGACTACCGCACCTACGACTGTCGGGAGCTCTGGCCATACCGGCGCCAGCACTCGGGAAACACGCGGATGAAGGGGCTCTGGGAGGTCCACTACGACCCCTACGACCTGTCGCAGGTATTCGTTTCGTACGCACACCCGATGGCTGGATCACCGTCCCCTGGACGCACCGGGCGATGGTGACCGGCCCGTTCGCCGACTTCACCTGGAACCTGGCCCGGCAGGAGACCGCAGCCAGAGGCTTGAACGACAAGAACGAAACCGAGCTCGCCCGAGTGCTGGACGAGCTGCTCACCCGCGCCGGCCAGGGTCCGGCACGCGACTCCGCCGGACGACGCAGTGAACGGATCGTCGCGCGCACCAAGGTCGCGGCCGCCACGCACCAGCCGCCGACCCGGCAACCCGCCGACCAGGAGAGCAACCCTGATCTTGCCGACGACAACGGGGAGTCCTCCGCAACCGTAATCCCGTTCGGGATCTTCGATGCCCACGCCGAAGCCGAGAAATGGATATGACGGGCCTCCCCGAGATCGATGACGATGTTCCGCCCGACACCCCCCTGACCACCAGGGAAGGCTGGTCGGCGTTCGTTAGGCACACCCCCGAACCGCCCACGCTGCTCTCCCTCAAGGAGCTGGCGGCATTCCCTCCCCGCCAGCAGGCGGCCCACGAGCAATTGCGGCGGGACTATCACGCCGATCTGCCGCTGGTGAACACTCCGATCCTCCAGAAGGTCATCTCCACCGGGCGGCTGCTGGTCCAGCTGAACCGGCGGCAGATCTCCGCCCGCCGCGGCATCGTCCTCAGCAGCGCGTCGGGGACAGGCAAGACCACCGCGCTCACCCAGTTCGGCCGCGCGCATGAGCTGGCCGTCCGCAAACGCCAACCCGACAACCAGACCCGGATCCCGGTCATCTACGTCACCGTTCCGCCCGCCGCCACCTCCCGGATGCTGGCGGTCTCGAGTTCGCCCGGTTCCTGGGGCTGGAGTTCACCAGCCGCTACAACCTAACCGACGTCACCAACGCGGTTTGCTCGGTCGCCGCGCACACCCACGTCGACCTGGTCCTGGTCGACGAAATCCACAACATTTCCCTGGCCACTCGCACCGGCGCCGAAGTCTCCGATCAGCTGAAGTACTTCGCCGAACGGCTCCCGGCCACGTTTGTCTATGCCGGGGTCGAGGTCGAAGCCCAGGGCCTGTTCGCCGGGCCGCGCGGCCGGCAGATTGCCGGGCGGTTCACCGTCGTCCCTGCCGACGCGTTCGCCTACGGCACCACCGAGCAACGCGACGCCTGGCGAGCGCTGATCGCGAGCCTGGAATCCACATTGCGGCTGCGCCGACACAAGTCCGGGACGCTGACCGCCATGGCCGAGGACCTCTACCGCCGCAGCGGCGGGATGATCGGCAGCCTGTCCCAATTGATTCGTGGCGCGGCCCTGCTGGCGATCGAGGACGGCACCGAGCAGATCACCCGCGATCACCTGGAGCTCGTCCCCCTCGACTACGCCGCGCAGACGTCCACCAGCCCGGCACGCCGATCGGCCAAGGCGGTGTGATGCCGCGCCGTCTCCCGCTCGCCGTCCCGCCCGCCGCTGGCGAAACTGTCAAGTCCTACCTGATGCGCCTGGCGACCCTGCACGACGTGATCTACGGCGAACTCTGGATCTGGGTCAGCACCCCGATCGACGGCGACCCCAAGCGCCGGATCATCGTCGGGCAACGGCTCGCCGACGCCACCGGCTACCCGCCGGACCACCTGGCCAAGGCGCTGCCCGAACTCGCCCCCGACACCGAATGGCTGCACCTGCGCGACTCCCCTCAACCGGCCTGTCCGCGCTGCTCCGCCCGTCACCCCGGCGGCGCGGTCATGCGGCTGTTCCCCCTTCACGCCTACGCATGCCGCCGACACCGATACTGGCTCGGGCCACCCGACGTCGGCGAAGACTCCTATCGCCGCCTGGACGACCTTCCCGTACTGCTGGCCGCCCAGCGCAAGCATGCACGACTGGTGCACACCTGGGGTCCGATCCCGGTCTTCGACGCACTCATCCACGCCTTCAAGATCTCCTCGGTGCTCTGGAAGAGGGGCCCCGAAGAAACCTTCGGCCATAGCCGCTGGTGGCACTGGGACCAGCGCCTAGACCAGCTCATCCCCAAGAAGAATTCGCGGAACGCGTTCAGTCACTCACGGTGCTACGCCGCCGTCTATCCCGAAGCCGTCACCATCGCCGGGCTCCTTGTCCGCCCGATCTGGCGGGCCCGAGCCACCTTCCCCCTCGGCGACCCCGACACCGACCACCGCTGGGACTTCACCTGCGAGTTCGGCCGACGCCTGGGCCTGGATGACTACTACCCCGAAGACCAAAAACACCCCGTCCACCTCTGGGCCGACCAGCACGCACCCCGACCCTGGCTGATCCCCACCACTTTCCCCGAGCATCGAGTGGGCAGCATCGACGGCGTCTCACCCGGCCCGCCGGTCCGCGCACTCCGCAAGCACCACCAAGCCGCCCGATACTTCACTGGCAAACGCCACGCCGCCAACACCCTGATCTATCACCAGCATCCCGGCGCCCCCGTCATCGAGACCTACTACCCGCGGCCAGGGCCCTACGCCCGCCAACGCATGCGCCTCGCCGCCGAAGCAGCGCAGGAGCGATGATCAGGAAGCTTGGTTGGCGGCAGGCCTCGACCCGTCGATGATGTGCTGGTGATCAACAGAGCCCACGCCGTCCAGCTCATCGAGGAGTTGCTACGCGCTGAGGAAAGCGAATACGCCGACGAAGGCCGCGCAGTCGCCCTAGGGATCAGTAAGATCACCGAACACCGCCTTGGCTGGATCATCCACTACCAGTCCCGGGCCTTCATCCTCAGCGGGGACCATCGCGATGCGCTGATTGGCACCGGCCCTTATCTCGTCGACCGCTACGACGGCAGCATCCACTTCATCCCCGGCACCGACTACATGGGCGGGCTTTGGGAAGAGGACTACAAGCAGCGCATCAAACCAATCCACACCGTCGAGCAGGACCCCCTTGGCGACGTCCCGTTTGCAACCGAGATCCGTGAAGCACTGGAAAGTGAGGGCCGGATCGCTGCGATCCGCCTACTCCGCCGACGAGCGACGCCCCTGCTCATGTCACAGGCCAACCTCTACGTCACCGCGCTCGCGGCAAACCAACGGCCCTCCGACGAGTTGATCGAACTGACCAGACCGCCTGAACCGTTCTGCTCGCGACTGGGAATCAGGACGATAACTGGCCCCAACCCGACACCGCGGACGGCATAGGCAACGCAGATCACGACATGGGAGGCTCCATCCCGTGAACCGTCTGGACCATGCTGGGGAACCCCGAACTCCAACACATGTTTGCGGACTGCCCTTGCCGACTCTCCTCATCGATCTGTTGACTCACGGGCGTGGGTGGGGCGGTGATCCGGAACCACGGGGAGATCCAACTCCGGACCGATCGGTGCCTGGACATCACCGACCTCCCCACTCGCCGACGAACCCGACGCCTACGACCCACTCCTGGACGTCGACTTCACTCTGATCCGCGGCGACGGCCCGCCGACCGACGGATTCAGCCAGGCCGCGTGAGCCAGCCAAGGGCCGGATGCCTGAGCTGGCCGGGCGCGTGTCGGCGAGCACCTCGCGGAGCCCTGGCCACCGCGTCCGAGGGCTGATCGCGGGAACCGGGTTGAGGTCACAGCAATCGGTCGACCAGCCCGTCGATGTAGTCCGGGGTGAGCGGGACCATGCCGAACAAGACGCGGATATACATCGGGGCCAGGATGTGGTCCAGCACGTCGAACGCGTCGGGTGCGTGCTCGCCACGGTCGCGGGCGCGATCGAGCATGGACTGCAGTTGCCGGGTGCGTTCGGCGCGGAGGTCGGCACCAGCCTGCAGGCCCTGCTGACCGCTGCTCGACAGGGCGACGGCCAGGTGCAGCACCGCCGGACCGTCGGGTCCGGTGATCTCGCGGGCCACTTGGGCCGCGTAAGTGCGCAGGTCGCCGACGAGGCTCCCGGTGTCGGGCATCGGCGACTGCGCGTTGAGGCGGGTGAGCGCCACGTCGGTGAGCAGGGTTTCCAGGCCGCCCCACCGGCGGTAGATGCTGGTGTCGGCTACGCCTGCGCGGGCTGCGACCTCGCCGACGGTGAAGTTGCCGTAGCCGCGCTCACTGATCAGGTCGGTGACGGCCTGGTGCACCTGCGCGCCGACGCGGGCGCTGCGCCCGCCGGGCCGCCGGGCTCGCTGTCGCTCGTTCATGCCCCCACCTTAACGCAGTCACGACTTGCGTTTGCGAGGCGATCCTCCCTATAGTCACCTAACGCAGTCGCTGACTGCTTTAGGGCAGCTCATGTGTATCGCCACCCGCGTCGACCGCGACCGGGCGCAACTAACGATTGAGGGGGATCCCATGGCTTCATCGCCTGCGGCCGTAGGCAGTCGATCAAACCGGGCCGTGCTGCTCACGGTGACCTGCCTAGGCCAATTCATGGTCCTGCTCGACAACACGATTGTTGGAGCGGCACTGCCCGATATGCAGCACCGGCTGCACACTCAGCTGACCGGTCTGCAGTGGATCGTCGACGCGTACGTACTTCTGGTCGCCATGCTGCTGCTGTCCGGCGGTGTCTTCGCCGACCGGTTCGGCCGCAAGCGGGTGTACCTGACCGGCGTGGCGGTGTTCACCGCCGCGTCGGTGCTGTGCAGCCTCGCGCCCTTGGTCGGCTGGCTGGTCGCCGGCCGGGTGCTGCAGGGCGTCGGGGCCGCGGCGCTGAGCCCTGCCTCGCTGGCCCTGGTGGCCGCCGCCTATCCCGTGCCGCAAGAACGAATCAAGGCGATCGGGCTGTGGGCCGGTATCAGCGGAATCGGTCTGGCCGTAGGCCCCGTGGCGGGCGGCGTGCTGACCGATACCTTCGGCTGGCCCGCCATCTTCCTGGTCAATCTGCCCATCGGTGTGGTCCTTCTGCTGGTCGGTCTGCGCAGCCTTGAGGAGGCCCGCAATCCGAACGCCCCCGCGATCGATGTCCCGGGAACGGTGTTGTCCGTTCTGGGGGTGGGGGCGATGACCTACGGGCTGATCGAGGGTGGCGCCCGCGGTTGGACGTCGCCGGTGATCCTGGGCAGCTTCACCGCCGCGGTGATCCTCCTGGCCGCCTTCGTCGCCGTCGAAGCGCGTCGTTCCGCTCCGATGTTGCCGCTGCGGCTGTTCCGGCAGCGGCTGTTCACCGTGTCCAACACCGCCATGGTCGTGGTGGGGTTCGCGCTCATGGGTTCGTCGTTCTTCTTCTCCCAGTTCTTCGTGTACGTTCAGGGCAGCTCGATCCTGCGCGCCGGCCTGCAGACCCTGCCCGTCTCTCTCGCCATGGTGATCGTCAGTCCGTACGCGGGTCGGCTCGCCGCCCGGTACGGCTTCCGAATCGTGGTCACGATCGGCCTGGCCTTGGCCGGCCTGGGACTGCTGACGCTCGGCATGGTGCACGCCGACACCGGCTACGGGAACGTGTGGTGGCGGCTGGGAGTCGTCGGCATCGGCTTCGCCCTGACGATGTCCCCACTGACGGGAGCCGCCATCCAAGCGGTCAGTCCGCAGGAAGGCGGCCTCGCATCGGGCATCAGCAGCACCACCCGGCAGATCGGCGCGGTGCTCGGCGTGGCGGTACTCGGAGCCATCGTCCGCACCCGGGAATCCGGCGGCGCCTCCTTCGAGACCGGTCTCAACAGCGCCTTCCTCGCTGCCGGCGCCGTCACGTTGGCCACCGCCGTGTTCACCGGCCTGTGGCTGGCCAGGTCCAAGCCCGCGAAAGGCTCCGCGGTCCCGCGACGTTCCACCGATCCGGATGCGGTCACCACCTCGAACGAGGCATTCGCGAACAGCCCGAACTAGACCAAGATCATCCCATGGCCCGTTTCCGCCGAATCCTGGTCCTGCCCCGGCAAAGGAACGCACCTTGTCGCCTGATCCGACCACCGTTCACCCGCTGCCCGCACACGAGCGCGTGGTGTTCCTCAGACCACTGGTCACCTCGCCGAACATCGACGTAGGCGATTACACGTACTACGACGATCCGGACGGCGCCACGGACTTCGAGCGCCGCAACGTCCTGTACGCCTACGGTCCGGAGCGTCTCGTCATCGGCAGGTACTGCGCGATCGCCTCGGGGACCACCTTCCTGATGGCCGGTGCCGAGCATCCGACGATGGGGGTGTCCACCTACCCGTTCACCATGTTCGGCGGCCGGTGGACCGAGCAGACTCTGGACATCGTCACCGCCATGCCCAGCCGCGGCGACACGGTCGTCGGCAACGACGTCTGGTTCGGCTACCGAGCGACCGTCATGCCCGGCGTACGGATCGGCGACGGCGCCATCATCGCGGCTGGAGCGGTGGTCACCGCCGACGTCCCGCCGTACACGATCGTCGGCGGCAACCCGGCCAGGCCGATCCGGCAGCGCTTCGACGACGCCGACGTCGAGCGGCTGCGGGGCGCCTCCTGGTGGGACTGGCCCGCCGACCTGGTCACCGAGCACGCCCGCACCATCATGGCCGGAAGCCCGGCCGACATCGCACGCATTGCCGCCGAGCACGCCCTGGGGAGGCCCCTGTGACCCACGTGACTGTCGAAGAGCACACGGTGGCCGACAGCGCGGCCGGACCCTACGCCCTCATCACGGGACCGGACGGCGCCCTGTGGTTTACCCTCGTCCACAGCGGCCGGATCGGCCGGCTCGTCCCCGGCGAGGAGCCGATGAGCCACCGGCTCGACCCCACCTGCGGGCCGACCGTCATCACCCCCGGCCCGGACGGCGCCCTGTGGTTCACCGAGTACCGGGCGGACCGGATCGGGCGGATCACCACCGACGGCGTCATCGACGAATTCAGCATGCCCACCCCCGGCTGCGGGCCGTTCGGCATCGCGGCGGGGCCTGACTGTGCGCTGTGGTTCACCGAGACCGCCGCTGACCGCATCGGCCGCATCACCGTCGACGGCGACGTCACCGAGTTCCCGCTCCCCATCACGGGCGCGTTCCCGTCCGCGATCACCGCTGGTGGCGACGGTGGGATGTGGTTCACCCTCAACCAGGCCGACGCCATCGGCCGAATCGACATGAACGGCGCGGTCACCCTCCACTCCCTGCCGACGAAGGAAGCGGCGCCGGTGGGAATCGCCGCGGGCCGCGACGGTGCGCTGTGGTTCGTCGAGATCGCCGCCGGCCAGATCGGCCGGATCACTCCCGACGGGCAGATCACCGAGTTCCCGCTGCCCGACCGCGCCGCACGGCCGCACGCCGTCACCGTCGACGGCGACGGCGACGGCACCGCCTGGTTCACCGAATGGGGAGGCAACCGCGTCGGCACGATCACCCCGACGGCTCCGTCACCGTCCACGACCTGCCCACTCCCCGCTCCGAACCGCACGGCATCACCGTCGGTCCCGACGGCGCCCTGTGGACCGCGCTCGAGATCGGCGCGCTCGCCCGCATCGCTCCGGCGGGCAGCACCACCTGAACAGACCCGCCCCCCTTCACCTACCGTCAACAGCGGCCGCCCGCACGGCAGCCGGAGAGGAAGTTCCATGAAATACGCACTCGTGATCTTCGAGACGGACGAGTCACGCCGCCGGATCCAGGCCGACCGGATCGCATACCGCAAGAAATACGAAGGCTGGATCGGCAGCCTCGCCGCGGCCGGGAACTGGTCGGCGGCGAAGCCTTGGAGACCGAGCACACCGCTCCCGCGACGGTACGCACTACGGCCGACGGGACATCGACGGTGACCGACGGACCCGCGCACGCCGGC
>NZ_JABVEB010000167.1 GCF_014323665.1 Actinomadura sp. HBU206391
CTGCTCTTGAAGCAGCGGCGGCCCAGGGTTCACCACATGCAACAGCGGCGGATCATCCACCGCCAACCGGACCCTGAGTCCCCGATCTGTCAGCGCCGCGCCAAGCTTCTCCAGTTGCTCCCTGACCTCGGTCATATCGCCCTCCGCAGCTGAATGAACACGGAGAGGGTACGACTTTAAACAGGACGATCAAGCAGAAAAAGTGACACCCAAGTCTGTGACCAGGCAAGCTAAAAGCCGGCAATCACCACGCCACGACTGACCAGGCGAGCCCTGAGTGAACAGCGCCAGGACAAGAGCGGCAAACAGCGCCAATCCGTGTGCAACCTCGGTCGAGGCTTGACGCCGGATCTAGGATCCGTAGTGCATCGCGCCGGATCGGGTCAGTGTGCGCAGTGAAGGCGATCGGCAGTGGGTGGCAGTCATGAGCAGCGATCAAGATCAAGTGGCCCAGGGATTCGGGCCTTGTTTCAACACGGCGAGGGGTGCCCGCTCGTCCGCTGGCCACAGGTCGAGTTGGTAGCGGAAATGGTCGCCGTACTCGGAGTCATCGAACCCGGCGGCTGGTAGGTCAGAAGGGATGTAGGACACCCGCACCCGGTAGTGACCTGCGGTGACGCTGATGTGCCGTTCTTGACCGGGATCATCTGCGGGGCCGTAGATGGCCAGGTCACTGTTGGGCAGGTCGATGCCGGCCTCGACGACGTGTTCGGCATCCTGAAGGCTCATCGGGGGTGCGGCGGAGTGGAAGAGCAGCGTCGTCTCGACTATGTCGCTTCTGGCCGTTCCGACTGCGATCGAGTGCGGCTGCACGCCGATGCGGTGGAGGTCTACGGCCTCTTGAGTCCATCCGGCGGGAGCGTGGAGGTCGTCTGCAGCGTGCGAGCGCATCCACAACCCGTGAGCTTGGAGATCTTGCAGATAGAACTGGCCGTGATCAGCCAGGACGGTAAGGCGATCGAGGCCAGACGGTTCGGGAAGCACCCGTAAACGTTACTGATACCGGCACCCAGCGGTCGCTCGTGCCTCGTCTCGGGCCGAGCGTGCTGCAGTTGCCGAGGATGCGGCGGCGAGGTCATAAAGGCTGCCGTTTTGCCGGGCGTTCTCAGGCTTTCGGGCTTTGAATCGGCGACCACTTTGGTGGTGCTGCGGGCGACCTCGGCGAGGAGTTGCCCGGCGTTGGTGATGCGAAAGCTGTCGCCGATTCCGTGGCTGGGGTTTGGCTGGGAGTGCCGTCGAGGTGCCAGGAATCGGAGGGAACATGCCCTCGAGCCTCGCCGGTCGATACGACGGGTTCCTCGTTGTTTGCGGCGAACTCGCAATGGCACCCCGGTCATTGTTCGGTTTCGAGTCCTGCGGGGACAGCGGTGCGCAGGGCGGCGGTGACGGTGGCGACAGCGGGGTGCGCGTCGGCTCCCGCGCGGTGGGCGGTCATGGTCCGCCTGCGGATCGGCATTCGGGTCAGCACCACGCCGGGTGGCGGATTCACCGCGCCGAGTTGCGGGATCAGCGCGACTCCCTGCCCGGCGGCGACCAGGGCCAGCACGGTGGCGAACTCATCGATGTGATGCCGGACGCGTGGGGTGAAACCGGCGGCCTGACAGGCCCGGATGGTCATCGCGTGGCAGGCCGTGCCCGGGATCGCCGTGATCCAGGGCATGTCCTCGCAGTCGGTGATCGCCGGGTCGTCAGAGGCCCCTATCGGAGCAGCCGACGCCAGATACACCGATTCGCTGCACAGTGGGTGGGTGGCCAGGCCTGGTTCGGTCGGCTGAGGTACGAAGTCGTAGTCGTGGATCAGTGCGAGGTCCAGGTCACCGGCGCGCAGCGCGTCGGCGACGTCGGCCGGATCAACCTCCGAGACCATCGGCTCCAGGCCGGGGTGCTCACGGGCGAGGGCGGTCAGAGCGGTCGGGAGGATCGCTCGCGCCGCTGTCGGAAAGGTGCCGATGCGCAGCGGGCCGGCCAGGCCGTGGCGGGCGTCGACCAGCTCGCCGGCGGCCTGTTCCAGGCGTTGCAGGACCACCTCGGCGTGACGGACCAGGTTCTGCCCGGCGGGGGTCAGCCGCACCCGTCGCCCTGTCCGTTCCAGCAGCGGTACGCCCGCCTCGCGTTCCAGGACGGCCAGTTGCTGGGAGACCGCCGAGGGGCTGAACGACAGCGCCTGGGCGACGGCGGCGATGGTGCCACGCAGGGCGAGTTCGCGCAGCAGGCGCAGACGACGAACGTCGAGCATCATCTCAGCTTACGCTCGAGTCCACAAAAGCGAACTGGACCTGCACAAGGCCGCCGGGACACGCTGGTGACCATGACCTTGAACACCGCCCTCCGTGGGATTCATGTACCGCTGATCACGCCGTTGACCGCTGACGGCCGGCTCGCGACGGACGCCCTGGAGCAGCTCGCTCACGATGTTCTGGCTGAGGGCGCCACCGGGATCGTCGCGCTGGGGACGACCGCCGAGGCCGCCACCCTCGCCGAAACCGAGAGGCGCGCGGTCATCGACGTGTGCGCCCGGGTCTGCCGCGAGCGTGACGCGACCCTGATCATCGGTGCGGGCAGCAACGACACACGCGCCAGCGCGACCGCCCTCGCGCAGCTCGCGGCGTGGCCGGACGTGACGGCCGCGCTGGTCCCCGTGCCGTACTTCACCCGGCCGACGCACGCCGGTGTGCTGGCCCACTTCACTCATCTGGCGGCCACCAGCCCCGTACCGTTGATCGTCTACCACGTCCCGTATCGCACCGGGCAGCAACTCGACGCGGCCTGCCTGCGCGCGCTGGGTCGACTGCCCGGGATCGTCGGAGTCAAGTACGCGGTCGGCGGCATCGACCCGCACGCGGTGGAGTTGCTCGGCGACCTTCCGCCGGACTTCGCCGTCCTGGCCGGGGACGACCTGTTCGTCTCACCGCTCCTCGCGCTCGGCGCTACCGGCGGCATCCTGGCCTCCGCCCACCTGGCCACCGGCCGGTTCACCGAACTGGCCGCCGCCTGGCTCAGCGGGGACCTCCCGCGGGCCCGGGACCTCGGACACCGCCTGTCCGCCCTGTCGGCCGCCGCGTTCGCCGAACCCAACCCCACCGTGATCAAGGGCGTCCTGCACGCGCAAGGCCACATCCCCACTCCGAACGTACGACTGCCGCTGCTACCCGCCGGGCAAGACACGATCAACCAGGCGCTCAAACAGCTCGCCGATCTTCCGGCACAGCCCGGATCTGGGCCGACGATCACCCTAGAGGCCAACTATCGCCCCCAGGCTCAGCAGCTGAGGATGATGACTCAGGATGTGACCAATGACCAGTGGAACTCATCGCTCCTTGCGTGGCCACCGAAACGCCACAGTAACCCCTAGAATCGTGGTGGGCACGGCCAGTAGAACCGACCAACCCAGCCGCTGCAAAGCGGCCCCCTGGCATAGAACAAGGCCAGGGTCTGCCGCCGTTTCATTCCAAGCGATCTGGGCGCTGTCCTTTGAAGCCATGACGCTGTCGCATTCTTGCCGGTTGTCCGCGTCCATTCGGACTTCTGGGGGGTCCAGCAACAGGTACAGGATCCAGCAAACACCCAGTACGGGCACGGCGCTCATCGCCACGCGTTTCCATCGCAGCCTTCTCTCGGGGCGACTCGGGTCGTACTCACTCCACATGCCGTCGTTGCTCATCTCCCGTCCGTAAGATCAAACTGTGTCGCTGTCTGCCGGTTTCACTACACAAGGCCTCCTGGCGGAGGCCCAGCGCGCGGCCGGTATGAATTCAGAGGTAGACGAGATGACCGGGCGGATGGCGTAGGCGAGAGCGCCCGCCTCTGGGAAGAATGCAGGCGTGTTCTTCAACGTGCGCCGCCCACCCCGGGACGAGCCTTATCCATGCCCGTGCTGCGGATACCTCACCCTTCGTGAACGCGGCATGCACGAGATCTGCCGCGTGTGCTTCTGGGAGGACGACGACCAAGACGACCATGACGCCGGCGAAGTACGCGGCGGCCCCAATTACGACCTCAGTCTCACCCAGGCCCGCCGCAACTTCGCCGCGTACGGAGCCAGTGACCGCCGCTGTCTTCACCTCGTACGCGAGCCATACCCCCACGAGCATCCGCTGTACGAGGAGGGCCGAGGCAAGGACGTTCGTTGACGACGCTGCTGGATGTACGCGGGATGGCAGGCCGGACACGATCGCGTCGGTGAGTGTGCGGTGTTCAGGCTGGTTCGATCTGGAAGATGTGGATGCAACCGTGGTCGTCGCCGGCGAGGGCCACGCGTCCGTCGGGGCCGGCGGCCAGCGACCAGGGATTGAGTTTCGTTGGGAGGGTGAGGCAGGCGACCAGCCGGGAGGTCTCTGGTTCGATGAGCTGGACCTCGTTGTCGACGGTGGTGAGGACGAGGCCGTCGACGCATACCAGGGCGTTCCAACGGCCGGGAAGCTCCGCGTAGGGCTCGGTGGTGCCGGCGCGCCAGTCCAGCCGTGTAAGGCGAACCGTCCGATTCGGGCCGTCGTGGCGGAGGAACACCGAACCATCCGCACGGACCTGTGGCTGGGGTCGGCGACAGTCCGGGATCTCGAACCGGCCGCGTTCTCGCCCGGTATTCAGGTCGAGTACGGTCACGTGGGCCGGATCGTCGTCGGTGGGATCATCGGTGCAGAGCAGGACCACGTCAGCTTCAGGTGGCAGCACCATCCAGGCCGGATACCACCCGCGCTCACGATGGCGATCTCGTTCCGCGGCCCGGCTCCACCGCGGTGTCCCGGTGGGCAGGTCGCGGCAGCTCACCAGGTATCCGCGTTCTGGCTCGGAGGCCTTTTCGAGGGTCACGGTGCGGGTTCCGTCGTCGCTGTCGAGCCGGGGATCGGCGTCCGCGATGGAAGCGACGCCGGCCGGGCGGTACCAGCTGATGTCCCTCGGCAGGTCGGTGTCGATGAGCGGACGGCCGTGGGTAAGGTCCCACAGCCGGGTCTCCTGGTCGCGGCCGCGAGCGACGGACATGCCGTATCGACCGGTGCGATCAGTGCTCGTGCGCCACACGGGTTTGGTGTGCGCTTGCCGGTGGGACCAGTGCGGGTCGAGGTCGGAGGACCATACTTCGATCTGGCCGATCGCCAGGCCGCAGACGAGACGACCGTCCGGAGCGAACGCGAGTGCGCGTACGGGAGTGAACGTCGGACCCAGGACACCGATCAGACCACCGTCGCGATCGAACAGACGGACCGATTCATCGTCACCGACCGCGACGACCCCGTCCGAAGGCCGCAACGCCATCACCTTCGCCGGGTGATCAACAGCGGCGCCCCATGGGCGGAGTCGGTCGGCGATCGGGCCGGAGGCGATACCACCCTTGGCGACGAATACCCGATCGGTGCCGGGGTCGACGAGCACGGTGGATCGGGCGAGTTCGTCCAACGGCGGTTCATGTTCCCAATCGACCTTCCGATTCCAGTCGACGGGCGCGATCCGCGGATCGGCGGCGCGCAGTGTCCGTACGGCGGTGCCGTTTTTCAACTCCCACACCACGACACGGTCGTCGTGGTTCAACGTGATGGCATGCGAGCCGTCGGCAGTGACCGCGACGGCGGTCACTTCTCCGGCGTCGGGGAGTTCGAACCGACACGAACCGGCGGCAAGGTCCCACACTCGCGCGCCGTTCCAGCCACCGGTGACGACGACATCTCCGGCGGCGGCGATGCCGGTGACCGTGCGGTCGAGATCGGCCAGGTGCTTGGTCACGATCCAGCGGTCGGTATCCCAGACCTGCAAGGCGAAGCCACCGGTGGTCACCAGTCGGCTGCCGCCGGCCAGCGCCATTGTGCCGACCCCGTAGTCGCTGACGCAGACTTGCCTGACCGTTTCGCCGGTGGACAGCGACACGACATCGAGGCGACCGGTGTCCGCGACGCAGGTGTCGCCGTCGGGCAGGACGACCAGGGCTTCCAGCGGCCCTCCGACAGATTTTGCGGTGACCAGCGGCGTGATCAGATCGATCAACGGTGGTTCGGGAAGCCGCACCAGCCGGGGTGCGGGTGCAGATCGATCCATGTCCTTTCCACAGCCCCCATTCAGCTCGCATGACGGCGCAGGCTCACGATGCCCGTCGTCTTTCTCTTCCGATCCGACCTCAGCGCAGCGCGCGGCCGCCCGCCCCCGTCAGGTAGGCGACGACCATCTCGCCGATCATTTCGCGGTGCCGGGTGCGGTGTTCGGTCGCGGTCAGGTCGCGCCTGAACAGCGTGCCGAACGTGTGCTGATTGGCGATGCGGAAGAAACAGAACGCACTGATCATCATGTGCACGTCGACGGCGTCGGCGGTGGTGACGAAATCCCCGGCGGCCCGGCCGGCATCGAGGATCTGCGAGATGAGGTCGGTCACCGGAGTACCGAGGTTCACCAGCACCTCCGACTTACGCAGATGCTCGGCCTGGTGGATGTTCTCGATGCTGACCAGCTTGATGAAGTCCTGATGGGCGTCGTGGTGGTCGAAGGTCAGTTCGGCCAGGGTGCGGATGGCCTCGATCGGGGCGAGATGCTTGACGTCGATGGTCGCTTCGGTGGTCCGGACCTCGGTATGGGCCTTTTCCAGAACGGCGATGTAGAGCTGTTCCTTGCCGCCGAAGTAGTAGTAGATCATCCGCTTGGTCGTGCGCGTGAGCGCGGCGATCTCGTCCACCCTGGCGCCGGCGAACCCGTGCCGCGCGAACTCCCGCTGGGCGATCTCGAGGATCTCGGCCTTGGTGCGGTCGGGGTCACGCTGGCGTTCCCCCGATGTCGGGGTGACGGGCTGCGAGGGCATGTGGCTCCATCAGAAATGACGAGTGGACGCGAATTCATCTTATTGGCACGGCGTGAAGCCACTCCGTACCCGACGCTCTCTCCGGCTCTGACCGGCGGGTGCCGCCCGCCACGGCCGGGACGGTCCGTGCGGTAGGCCGTCATCCGGGGTGCGCACCGGGCTGGACATGCTGGACGGCCAGCCGGATCGGCGCGTTGAGCGCGCCGTATCCACGGTAGCCGCCGACCCGTTGAACGATCTCGAAGAAGACCCGGCCGGTGGTGACCGTGTAGAGGTGCAGGAACTCGCCGTGATCGTCGCGGTCGTAGAGCAGGCCGAACTCCCGGAGCGCCTGGTGGCGTTCGGAGCCCAGGTCGTAGGGGGCTTCGAGGTCGTCGTAATAGTTGGCCGGGATCGGCAGCGGCACCGTGCCGGCGGCGCGCAGCCGGCGGGCCGTGGCGATGATGTCCCGGCTGGCCAGCGCGACATGCTGCCAGGGCGTGTCAGGAGCACTTGGGTGGGACCCGACGTAGGCGACGTTGAGGGCCACCCGGATCCCGCCGTCGGCGCTCGAGACCGCCCGGCTGCGGAGCAGGCCGTAGGGGTCGGGCAGTTCCAGGCTTTCGTGCGGCCGGAGACCGAGGACGCTGCGGTAGAAGAGCGAGGCCTCGTCGAAATGGTGCCACGGCTGGGTGAGGGCCACATGGTCGATGTGGGTGATCTCGGCGGCGGGGTCACGGAGGGCTTCGGCGGCGTCGCCTGTGAAGTCGTCGGTCCAGCTCGGATGGTCCGGCCGGGCCGTACGGCAGAAGAACAGCTCGGTGCCGTCGGGCGCCGCGACCGCGTCCAGGGGCGCGTCATGTGGCGCGCGCAGCCGCGGCAGCACCGGCGAGAGCAGCGACTCGGCGCGCTTGACCGAGCTCGCGGGGTCGGGACTCTCCAATCCGATCGCGGTGAGCGCCGGGCCGTCGTCGCTCTCCGGGTCGCCGGTGTTCAGCAGAATTCTGGCCTGCCCCTGCTCCCAGAGCTCGACCGGCTTGCCGGTGTGCACTCCGGTACGGACGAATCCGAGGGCGGCGAGCAGCCTCCCGAGCCGGCCGGTGCCCGGGGTGGCCAGCTCGACGAAGGCGAAGCCGGTCGGGACCACCGGGCCGGGCGGGACGGTCAGCGCGGCCGCATGAGGCGAGTCAGCGAGGCGCTCGGCGACCGACTCCTCCAACGCGATGAGGGAGCGCATGGCGTCCCTGGCGGTACGGACGGCGGCGGCCTGCCGGAAGACGTCGTTGAACACCTCCAGCGACAGCGGTCCCGAGTAGCCGGTTCTCAGTACATGGGCGACCAGGCCGGGCACGTCGAGGTCGCCCTGCCCGGGAAAGCATCGGTAGTGGCGGCTCCACTGCAGAACGTCCATCGCCAGCAGTGGGGCATCGGCTAGCTGGAGGAAGAGGACCTTGCCGGCGGGGATCTCCTCGATGCCGCCTGGGTCGGAGTCGCGCGACAGGATGTGAAAGCTGTCCAGGCACATCCCGAGATGCGGGTGGTCGGCCATCCGCACGATCGGCCAGGCGTGTGCGAAAGTCGTCGACATGACGGCCCCAGGCGAGCGCTTCGTACGCGATCCTGATCCCGTGCTCGGCGGCCCGCTCGGCGAGGAGCCGCAGGTGTTCGGCGGCGAGCGCGTCGTCGTCGACGGCGTCGGGTGAGACGTTCGAGCAGACGAGCAGCTGCTGGACGCCGAGACGTCCCATCACCTCGAACTTGCCCTCGGCGCGGCGCAGGTTGCGGCCGAGCACGTCGGCGGGGACCGCTTCGAAATCCCGGAACGGCTGGTAGAGGTCGACGCTCAGGCCGAGGTCGGCGGCCCGCCGCCGCACGTCCTCCGGCCGCATCGGGCTGGTGAGCAGATCGCTTTCGAAGACCTCGACGCCGTCGAAGCCGGCACTGGCGGCGGCCGTGAGCTTGTCGGCCAGCGAGCCGCTGAGTGACACCGTGGCGATGGACTTGCGCATGGCGACACTCGCCTTCTCGCACATGGACGAACTAGTACGTTAGTTATATCTCACCCTTCGACGCCTTCACCACAGCCGCGACCGTTCCGACGCGCTCCGCCCTATTCTGCGAGCACATCTCGACGCGTCGAAGGAGACCGGAATCTGATGGACATCGGGCTGAGGGGCAAGACCGCGATCGTGGCCGGATCCACCTCGGGACTGGGACTGGCCGTCGGCCGTGCCCTTGACGCCGAGGGCGCCAACGTCGTCATCAGCGGACGGCGCGGAGACGTCGCCGAACGAGAGGCCGCACGGCTGTCCAACGGGCGCGGACTGGAGGTGGACCTCGCCGCGCCGGACGCCCCCGACCGGCTGGTCGCGGCGGCACTCGACCACTTCGGCCAGGTCGACGTGCTCGTACTGAACAGCGGCGGGCCGCCGCCCTCCACCGCGAAGGACATGTCCCCCGACCATCTGGAGAAGGCCCTCCATCAGCTCGTCACGCAGCAGATCAGGCTGGTCTCCCTCGTCCTGCCCGGCATGTGCGATCGCGGTTGGGGCCGCATCGTCGCGATCGGGTCCAGCGGCGTACAGCAGCCCATCGAGAACCTCGCGCTGTCCAACGTGGCGCGCGCCGGGCTCGCGGCTTACCTCAAGACGCTCTCCAGCGAGGTGGCGGCACTGGGCGTGACCGTCAACATGGTGCTGCCCGGCCGGATCGACACGGCGCGGGTGGTGCAGATCGACGCCGGCCGGGCCGAGCGCGAGGGGGTCTCGGCCGAGGAGGCGCGACGGCGCTCGCAGGCGGCCATCCCGATGGGCCGTTACGGCACGCCGGAGGAGTTCGCCGCAGTCGTCGCCTTCCTCTGCGGCGAACCGGCGTCGTACGTGACCGGTGCGCAGATCCGCTGTGACGGAGGCCTGGTCGGGTCCCTCTGACGACGTCCGCCGGCTCCGCGTTTCGAGCAGGGCAACCGAAGGTGCCGCCGAGGCGTCCAAGAGCCAACGTGACCATGAGCCAGTCAATGGAGATGTCGATGCGCGGGACGCCCAACAGGTTCCTTGGAACTCTTCTGACCGGAGTGGCTGTGGCCGCCGTCACCGCATGCGGTTCCGGCGGCGAGGACAAAGAGGCCTGCCGGAAGATCATTTCGACCATGGACGCCGTGCAGGTCCGGCATTCCACGGCTCGCGGCGACATACGGTCCGTGATCCAGGCGTACGAGAAGGCCAGTCTCGAGATCGTCGCGGAGGGACAGAAGGCGCGCGGCGATATCGAAGCGGCCGCCGACGAGGTCGCTGCCGCCTACGGTGACGTGGCCGCCGGACTGCGCCGGATGAATACGGGCGATCTCGACGGTGCGCCGGATCTGACCGCCATCACCAGAGCGAGGACCAAACTGCGGACCGCCTGCCCTGCGTGACCACTTCACGTCCGGTCAAGGCCGAGCGCTCGGTGCGACGACCTGACGGCGCACGCGCAAGGGCGGTCAGACCCCGGCCGGGCGGGTGTCCAGAGGTGGCAGTCTGAGGACGAATCGGGCGCCGTGTGGTGAGTCCTCGACCGTGGCCCGGGCGTGCCGGCGGGCGTTGTCGAGCAGGTTGTCCAGGATCCGGATCAGCTGGATCCGGTGGCCGCGCACCCGTACGTCACGGGCCGCGTGGACGTACACCGGCATGCCGGTGACGGATCGCCCCCGCGTCATGGAGCCGAACTATTCGAGGGCCGGCGGCGACCGCCGCAAGGCCATCGGAGCGCCGAAACGCACCGCCACGGCGGGGGAGTACAGCACGCTGGCGGGCGGCTCCGTGAACGCGGGCAGACCGGAGGCCGCGACGAGGTCCGCGTCGAGGTCCTGCAGTCGCGCCCGGTGCAGCGGCCATTGGGGGTGGATGTTAGGCAGGTACAGCGTGCGGCCGTGGGCCCGTACGTGCAGACCCCAGCGCGCGGTGACGAAGTGCTCCACGGCGGTGGGCTCGGCGATCGGTTCGCCGACCCGCACGACCATCCGGCTCCGGGCGCCCCGCGCATCGGGCCACCGTCGCCGGCTCGTGTAGGTGTAGACGTCGCCGTCGCGATCCAGCCGCATCGCCGACCATTGATACGGCAGCCGCAGGCTCGCCCTGGCGATGAGCACGGGCAGGAGGCGCGCGGCGTCGAGGGACAGGAACACCACGCCCCGCCTGCCCTCGCCGTCGACCGAGTACAGCCGGACGTTGGTCTCACAGAACGTGCCGAAGTACGGGAGGCCGGGGCCTGCCAGCAGGCCCATGCGGACCATCCTGAACCCGATCAGGCCGACGTAGGTCACGCCGTCGAGCGTGTCCGCTCGGGTGCCCTCCGGCAGGAAGGGCTGTACCGTCCGCGGCGCCGCGGCCCAGTGCACGAACGCCAGGTCGTGCCAGCGCTGGACCAGAAATGAACGGCGCACCGGCCGCGAGGCCTGCGGGCTGACCGGTTCGACGCTCATCTGGCCATCATCACAAAGACCGCGTCCAGTGCCGTATCCGGGTCGTCCGCGGTATCGGCTCGGTGCCGCTTCGGCGAGAACCCGCAGGTCGCATAATGTGGCGCAAGTTTCGGACACCCAATTTTCGGATAACTGTTGCCTGCTTTTTGGGCCCTTGCTACTGTCAAGCTCTTGTTACGGCCAGCGTACTCCTTTGTTTCGGTAGGTGAAACAATTGCGATCAAGTGATCGGCTCCTGGAGCTGCTCGAGGAGCTCGGCAGCGCCCATGGGCAGACGCTCACGGCGCTGAGCCAGCGTCTCGATCTGCCCAAGCCGACGGTGTTGCGCCTGCTGCGCTCGCTCGAAGAGCGGGGTTGGGTCTGGCATCTGCCCGACGGCGGGTACGGCCTCGGTCAGCGGTTCCTGGTCGTCGCCCAGCAGGCGATCGGCCGCGATTCGGTCCTGCGGTGGGCGCCTCAGCACATGATCGCTCTGCGCGACTCCATCGGTGAGACGGTCAGCCTGCTCAGCGTCGCCGGCACGAGCCGCGTGTGCATGCTCGAGTTCCCGAGCAGACAGCCACTGCGCTATGTCCACGAGGTCGGTTCGCAGGGTCCGCTGCACGCGGGGGCGAGCGGCAAGATCCTGCTCGCCTTCGGTCCGGACGAACTGCGTCAGGCGGTGCTCGGCCGGCCACTGGAGCGCTACACCGAGCAGACGTTCACCGACGTCGCCCAGATGGAGGCCGAACTGCAGCGCGTCCGAACGGCCGGCTGGGCGATGAGCCAGGGAGAGCGCAGCGAGGGCAGCGTGGCCGTCGGCGTGCCGCTGCATGACCCGCAGTCGGGCCGCGTGCACTCCCTCACCGTCTTCGCACCACAAGTCAGATTCCGTGCCACATCGCGTCCGGCCTGGGTCGAGCAGATCAGCGCGTGTGCGCGGGCGATCGAGACCGCGGCCGGATCATCATCGGAGGTTGATCACATTGCCTGACGTGCTGACGCGGTCGGGGGTCGGCCAGCCGTTCCTGAAGCTCGATGACCTCAGTTTCAGTTATCGCAGGGACAAGAAGGTCACCGCCGCGCTGTCGCACCTCACGCTCGACGTCGCCGCGGGGGAGTTCATCTGCCTCGTTGGGCCGTCAGGCTGCGGGAAGAGCTCGCTGCTGAGAATTCTGTCGGGTTTGGAGAAGCCCGAACGCCGCGAGTCGATCAGTTGGTACGGCAAGCCGCCGCGCAGCGGGATGATCTTCCAGAAGGCGTCCGCGTTCCCGTGGATGACGGTGACGAAGAACGTCGAGTACGGCATCGACCGGTCGGTGCCGAAGAAGGAGCGGCTC
>NZ_JABVEB010000168.1 GCF_014323665.1 Actinomadura sp. HBU206391
CGAAGGCGCCCTCGTGGTCGGCGTCCCACAGCACGATGTCGGCCAGCATCCCGGGCGCGAGCGCCCCACGATCGCCGACCCGCAGTGCCGCCGCGCCGCCGAGCGTCGCGGCCCGCAGCGCCTCGGTGACGCTCAAGCCGAACATGGCCACCGACAGCCCGATGACCAGCGGCATCGAGGTGATGCCGCACTGGCCCGGGTTGTGGTCGGTGCCGAGGGCGAGGGTCACGCCCCGGTCGAGCATGGCCCGGACCGGCGGGGTGCGCCGGGTGCGCAGCGCGCTGCCGGGGCAGACCGTCGCGGTGACGCCGGCGTGCGCGAGAGCCTTGATGTCCTCTTCGCTGGCCTCGGTGAGCAGGTCGGCGGAGGAGCAACCGACCTCCGCGGCGACCTGCGCCGCGCCCACCCGGTCCTGGGCACAGGCGTGGATGCGCGCCTTGAGCCCAGCCTGCTTGCCGGTCAGCAGCAGTGCTCGTGCCTCGTCAGCGGTGAAGTGGCCCTCGTCGCAGTAGACGTCCATGCTGTCGGCACCCGCCGCGGCGGCGTCACCGGCCCAAAGGCGAACGGCCTCGACGTAGTCGCGGCGGCGGCCGAAGAACTCGGGCGGCAGCACGTGCGCGGCGAGGAAGGTCGCGTGGATCCGCGGCATCGCCGGCTCGCTCTCGAGGGAGCGCAGCAGCCGGATGTCGGCGAGCTCGCCGTCGCGGGTGAGGTGGTAGCCGGTCTTGGCCTCGACCGTCGTCGTTCCGCCGACGATCCACTGGCGCAGGCGTTCCCTGACGTTGTTGCACAGCGTCCACGGATCGGTCCCACGGGTCACCGTGACGGTGGAGTTCACGCCTCCGCCGGCTGCGGCGATCTCCGAGTGCGTCGACCCGCTGGTGCGCATCGCCAGCTCGGCCCAGCGATTGCCCGCGTAGACGGGATGGGAGTGCGCGTCGATGAGCCCTGGCGTGACCAGACCTCCGCCGAGGTTCTCCACGTGATCCACGTCGACGATGTCATCGATGACGCCGGGAACGCTCTGCGGCAGGTCGGACGCCGGCCCGGCCCAGACGATGCGGTCGTCGTGGATGAGGATGGCGGCGTTGCTGCAGACATCGGTGCCCGTCCAGAGCCTTCCGATGTTCGTCAACAGCCGTACGGTCATGGTCGCTTCACCGGCCGACTGTGGCGTTCGGCGGAAGGACAGGGATTCCGGACATCATGCAGAGGGTCACCTGCTCTCGATCGAAATCGCCGACTGGGTGCCGGCGAACCGTCGGGGGGTTGTTGATGGTCGACTGACCACCGGGAGCAACGAGCCCGGAGATATCGGTTTCGTCACGGTAGTGCACGAGAGGCCCGACGTTCAACCTCTGGCCGCCAAACGCCACCCCACTCGAGAAAGTTCCTTCAACACAACCGGACAAAGATCTCAAAGCTGGCAAACCCATAGAGAAAACCCAGTCCCTGGCCACCGCCGTCATCACCCCGCTCTAGGACATCAGACCGTACGGAGTTACACCGGCCCGTCAAGAGGAATTCGCAATGTGTAACCGTTCAGCGACCTGCGTTTTCCGCTGATTCAGACATTCAGTGACGCGCCACTCAGCTTTCCGAAAATGCCGCGTCAGGCGGTCGTCGTGGTGTACCGCTCGAGTTCGGCGGCCAGGCTCACCGGCACCCTGGCGTGCAGCGCCGTTCCGTCGGCGGTGTGCTCCTGCGCGAACACCTCGCCCTGCTCGTGCACCCGTGCGACCACGTCACCGCGGTCATAGGGCACCAGCACCTGCACCAGGTGCTCGAGACCGGGCAGGCGCTGCTCGATGGCCACGAGAAGGTCCTCGATACCGGCGCCGCTGCGGGCCGACACCACGACGCTGCGCGACTCCCTGCGTTGCAGCCGGACCACGGCGAGCGGGTCCGCGGCATCCACTTTGTTGATGACCACGAGCTCGGGCACCGTGTCGGCGCCGATCTCCCTGAGCACCTCTCGGACGGCGTCGATCTGCGCCTCGGGGTCGACCTCGGAGCCGTCCACGACATGGAGGATGAGATCCGCGTCCCCGACCTCCTCGAGGGTGGACCTGAACGCCTCTACGAGCTGGTGCGGCAGATGCCGTACGAAACCGACCGTGTCGGTCAGCGTGAAGGCGCGGCCGCTCGGCGTGCTCGCCCGCCGTACCGTCGGATCCAGGGTTGCGAACAGCGCGTCCTCCACCAGCACGCCCGCGCCGGTCAGCCGGTTGAGCAGCGAGGATTTACCCGCGTTGGTGTAGCCGGCGATGGCCACCGACGGCACCTTGCGCCTGCGCCGCTCGGCCCGCTTGGTGTCGCGCGCCGTGGCCATCCCGGAGAGCTGCCTGCGCAGCTTGGCCATCCGGGTGCGGATCCGCCGCCGGTCAAGTTCGATCTTGGTCTCACCGGGGCCGCGGCCGCCGATGCCGACGCCGCCCGCCGCACGTCCGCCGACCTGCCGGGAGAGGTTGCCACCCCAGCCTCGCAGGCGGGGCAGCAGATAGTTGAGCTGGGCGAGCTCGACCTGGGCCTTGCCCTCACGGCTGCGGGCGTGCTGCGCGAAGATGTCGAGGATCAGCGCGGTGCGGTCGATGACCTTGACCTTGACGATCTCTTCCAGCTGGCGCAGCTGGCCGGGCGCGAGCTCTCCGTCGCAGATCACGGTGTCGGCGCCGGTCGCGATGACGATGTCGCTGAGCTCGGCCGCCTTCCCGGACCCGACGTAGGTCGCGGGATCGGGCGTCGAACGGCGCTGCATCAGGCCCTCGAGCACCTGCGAACCGGCCGTCTCGGCCAGCAGCGCGAGCTCGCGGAGCGAGTTCTCGGCCTGGCGTACGTCGCCCTCGGTCCAGACGCCGATGAGCACGACGCGCTCGAGCCGCAGTGCCCGGTATTCGACCTCGGTGACGTCGCGCAGCTCTGTCGACAGTCCGGCGACCCGCCGCAGCGCCTGGCGCTCGGCGAGCTCCAGGTCACCGTTGATGGCCTGGTCTTCGTGGTCTTCGGAGTAAGCAGCAGTCATATGTCCTCAGAGATGGAACGCCGTGGCGCGGCGAGGTCTTCCCTCGATCGTCTCACGCGTGGCCTGCGCGTTCACCTGCTTTTGTGCCCCCGCTCACCCTGCGCGACGCCCACCGTGGGTATGACCGGCCAGAACGGGACCCGCGCGTGGCATCGCGGTGACCTCCTTTGACCCCCCTCCGCATACCGGACTAATATTCCGCGTAACAGAAGTTTGTTTTCACTAGACGAAAGGGAAGGCTGATGGCCGGAGCCGAAGGCGTGGAGATCAACGCTCCCCTTCACGATCGCTACGACGAGGTCCTCACCCCTGAGGCGCTGAGCTTCCTCGCCTCCCTCCAGCGGGAGTTCGGCGCTCGCCGCACGGAACTCCTGGCCCAGCGCGGTGTGCGCGAGAGCCGGCTCGCCGCCGGCGGCACCCTCGACTTCCTTCCCGAGACCGCGGGCGTCCGCAGCGAGCCCGGCTGGCGGGTCGCCGAGCCCGCGCCCGGGCTGGAGGACCGGCGGGTCGAGATCACCGGGCCGACCGACCGCAAGATGACGATCAACGCGCTGAACTCGGGCGCGAAGGTGTGGCTCGCCGACTTCGAGGACGCCAACACCCCGCTCTGGGAGAACATGGTCGGAGGGCAGCTCAGCCTCCGCGACGCCCTCGACCGCACCATCGACTTCACCTCCCCCGAGGGCAAGAGCTACGCGCTGAAGCCCGACGACGAGCTCGCGACGATCGTGGTGCGCCCCCGAGGCTGGCACCTGGACGAGAAGCACGTCATCGTGGACGGCGAGCGCATGTCGGGCTCGCTGTTCGACTTCGGCCTCTACTTCTTCCACTGCGCCCGCCGGCAGCTGGAGAAGGGCAAGGGCCCGTACTTCTACCTGCCGAAGATCGAGAGCCACCTCGAGGCGCGGCTCTGGAACGACGTCTTCGATCTGGCCCAGGACGAACTGGAGATCCCCCGCGGCACGATCCGCGCGACGGTGCTGATCGAGACCATCCCCGCCGCGTTCGAGATGGAGGAGATCCTCTACGAGCTGCGCGATCACTCCGCGGGCCTCAACGCCGGCCGCTGGGACTACCTGTTCTCAGTGATCAAGAAGTTCCGGTCCCGCGGCGCGGACTTCCTGCTGCCGGAGCGCAACGCGATCACCATGACGGCCCCGTTCATGCGCGCCTACACCGAGCTGCTCGTGCGCACCTGCCACAAGCGCGGGGCCCACGCGATCGGCGGCATGGCCGCGTTCATCCCGTCGCGCCGCGACGAGGAGGTCAACCGGGTCGCCTTCGAGAAGGTGCGGGGCGACAAGACCCGCGAGTCCGGCGACGGCTTCGACGGGTCGTGGGTGGCCCACCCGGACCTGGTGCCGATCTGCCGCGAGATCTTCGACGGCGTGCTCGGCGACAAGCCGAACCAGCGCGACCGGCTCCGCGAGGAGGTCCAGGTCTCGGCCGCCGACCTGCTCGCCGTCGACCAGACGCCCGGTGAGATCACTGAGGCCGGGCTGCGCAACAACGTCGACGTGGGCCTGCAGTACATCGCCTCGTGGCTGGGCGGCAACGGCGCGGTCGGGATCCACAACCTCATGGAGGACGCCGCCACGGCGGAGATCTCCCGCTCGCAGATCTGGCAGTGGATCCACAACGACGTCGTCCTGGCCGACGGCGCACAGGTCACCGAGAAGCTGGTCGAGCAGATCATCGACGAGGAGCTCGGCAGGATCCGCGAGGCCCAGGGGGACGCCTTCGACGAGCGGCGGTTCGCCGAGGCGGTGTCGCTGTTCAAGGAGGTCGCCCTGGCCGACGACTACGCCGACTTCCTGACCGTCCCCGCCTACGAGCGCATGCCCTGAGACCACCGCCCCTTGATCAGGCCGCTCCGCTCGCGGAGACGGCCGCCGCGGGACCGCGTCGTCCGGTACGGCCACGGCCGGCCGGCGTGGTCCTGCCGTATCTCCGCTGATCCGGCTTTCACGGAATCGGCGACTTTCCGGGTACGTGACCATTGCGTGATCGCGGGACAAGGCGTGTGCTGAAGGAGTGATGGCGATGGACGTTGCGGCGATGGCGGCACGATTCACCGAGCTGCTCGGGGCCGAAGGGGTCATCACCGACCCCGTGCGGCTCCGTACCTACGAGTGCGACGGGCTGACCTACCATCGGGCGACTCCGGGCATCGTCGTGCTGCCCGGCGATGCCGGGCAGGTGGCCGCGATCGTCCGGGAGTGCGCCGCCGCCGGCGTGCCCTACGTCGCCAGAGGTTCGGGCACCGGGCTGTCCGGCGGGGCGCTGCCGCGCACTGACGGGGTGCTCATCGTGACCTCGCGGATGCGCAGGATCCTCGAGATCGACATCGCCAACGAGCGGGCCGTCGTCGAACCGGGCGTGATCAACCTCGACGTCAGCAGGGCGGTGCGCCCGCACGGGTACTACTACGCCCCCGACCCGTCGAGCCAGCAGATCTGCTCCATCGGCGGGAACGTCGCCGAGAACTCCGGCGGGGCGCACTGCCTGAAGTACGGCTTCACCGCCCACCATGTCCTCGCCTGCGAGGTCGTCACCCCCGACGGCGAGATCGTGACCCTGGACGACGGGCCGGGCTACGACCTGCTCGGCACCTTCATCGGCGCCGAGGGCACGCTGGGCATCACCACCAAGATCACTGTGCGGCTGACCCGGCTGCCCGAAACGGTGCAGACGCTCCTCGCCGCGTTCGACTCGATGGAGGCGGGCGGTGCGGCGGTGTCGGCCATCATCGGCGCCGGCGTGGTGCCCGCGGCGATAGAGATGATGGACGCGCTGTCCATCGAGGCGGCCGAGGCCTCCGTCCAGTGCGGCTACCCGCCGGGCGCGGGCGCGGTGCTCATCGTCGAACTGGACGGTCCCGCCGCCGAGGTCGAGGAGCAGTTCGAGGAGGTCGAGCGGCTGTGCCGCGAGGCGGGCTCCTTCGAGATCCGCATCGCGGCCGACGACACCGCGCGGGCCCTCATCTGGACCGGCCGCAAGTCCGCCTTCGCCGCCGTCGGCCGGATCAGCCCGGCCTACATCGTCCAGGACGGCGTGATCCCGCGCACCGCGCTGCCGCAGGTGCTGGCGCGGATCGACGAGCTCTCCCGGGGCAGCGGCGTGAGGGTGGCCAACGTCTTCCACGCCGGCGACGGCAACCTGCATCCCCTGGTGCTCTTCGACGACGGCGAGCCCGGAGCGGGCGAACGCGCCGAGGCGGTCTCCGGGCAGATCCTCGACCTGTGCATCGAGCACGGCGGCTCCATCACCGGCGAGCACGGCGTCGGCGTCGACAAGTCGCGTCACATGACCCGGATGTTCACCGACGTCGATCTCGACACCATGCAGATGGTGCGGTGCGCCTTCGATCCCGCCGGGCTCTGCAACCCCGGCAAGGTCTTCCCTACGCCGCGGCTGTGCGGCGAGGTGCCCGGCGTGCGCAAGGGCGTCCACCCGCTCGTCGCCTCGGGCCAGGCGGAGCAGTTCTGATGCCCAGCAGAGAAGACGAATCCGGTAGAGAGGTGAGGATGACGACGCCCTCCAAGGCACTCGGCGAGGTCTGCGCCGATGTACGCCCCGGTGGTGCCGACGACGCCGTACAGGGCGTCGCACCCGCACACGTGGCGGCCCCGGCGACGGTGGCCGAGGCCAGTGCGCTGATGCGGATCGCCGCCGAGCACGGTCTCGCCGTGGTGGCGCGCGGCGCCGGCACCCGGCTGGACTGGGGGGCGCCGCCCCGGCAGTGCGATCTGCTCGTCGACACCCACCGGCTCGACCGCGTCATCGAGCATGCCGCCGGCGATCTCGTCGTCAAGGTCGAGGCGGGCCTGCCCCTCCACCGGCTCGGCGAGACGCTAGAGGCGAGCGGTCAGCGGCTCGCCCTCGACCTGCCCCTCGCGGGATCGACCGTCGGCGGCACGCTCGCCACCGCGGCGGCCGGGCCGCTCCGGCTGCGCTACGGCACCCCGCGCGACCTGCTGATCGGCGTCACCATCATCCGGGCCGACGGAGCGGTCGCCAAGGCGGGCGGCAAGGTCGTCAAGAACGTCGCCGGATACGACCTGGGCAAGCTCGTGACCGGCTCGTACGGCACGCTCGGCCTGATCGTCGAGGCGGCCTTCCGGCTGCACCCGCTGCCCCGGGGTCGGGCGTTCGTCACCGCGCCGATGGCCGGCGCCGTCGCCGCCGACGAGGCCGTACAGGCTCTGCTGCACTCGGCGATCGTGCCCAGCGCCATCGAAGTGGACGCGCCCGCCGACGGCCCGATCACGGTCGGCGTACTGGTGGAGGGAGCGCCGGCCGGCGTCACCGCCCGCACCGACACGGCCGCCGCGCTGCTCGGCACGGACGCCGAGGTCGGCGAGACCGCGCCCTCGTGGTGGGGGCGGGCCCTGGACGGGCAGAGCCTCATCGAGCTGCGGGCCAAGCCCACCGATCTGTCCCAGGTCCTGAAGGCGGCAGCCGGTGCGCAGGCACGGGGATCGGCGGGCAACGGGGTCTGGCAGCTCGCCCTGCCGGCCGAGGCCGGCGCCCAGCGGGTCGCCGAGGTCGTCGACGCCGCCCGCGCGCTGGGGCACGCCGTCGTCCTCACCGCTCCGCCCGAGGTGCGCGAGCGGCTCGACATGTGGGGGCCGGTCCCCGCGCTCGCGCTCATGCACCGGGTGAAGGACCAGTTCGATCCCGAGCACCGCCTGTCCCCTGGCCGCTTCGCGGGAGGCATCTGATGAACACGCCGAACCGGTCGGACGACCCGCTCGAGGCTGGGCAGGGCCGCACGGAGAGCGACGCGCCACCTGGCACGGACATGCTCGGGCTCATCAACGACTGCGTGCACTGCGGCTTCTGCCTGCCGAGCTGCCCGACGTACGTGCTGTGGGGCGAGGAGATGGACTCGCCGCGCGGCCGGATCCACCTGATGAAGCAGCACGCGGAGGGCGAGCCGCTCAGCGGGGCGATGGTCGAGCACTTCGACCGCTGCCTCGGCTGCATGGCCTGCGTGACCGCGTGCCCGTCCGGCGTTCAGTACGACCGCCTGATCGAGGCGACCCGGGCGGAGGTGGAGCAGGAGCATCCCCGGACAAGGCGCGAGCGCGCGCTGCGCGAGGCCGTCTTCGCGCTCTTCCCGTACCCCCGGCGGCTCAGGATGCTACGCGGCCCGCTGCGCGCCTACCAGCGCACCGGAATCGACCGGCTGGTCCGGCGCAGCGGGCTGCTCGAACGGATCTCGCCCACACTCGCGGCGATGGAGCGCCTCGCGCCGCCGCTGGGGAAGGCGAAGCGGCTGCCCGAGCGGATTTCCGCGCACGGTGAGCGCAGGGCCACGGTGGGCATGCTCACCGGCTGCGTGCAGCGTGAGTTCTTCCCCGGGGTCAACGAGGCCACCGCGCGCGTCCTGGCACTGGAGGGCTGCGAGGTCCTGGTCCCGAAGGCTCAGGGGTGCTGCGGCGCCCTGTCCCTGCACTCGGGCCGGGAGGAGGAGGCCCAGGCCTTCGCGCGCCGGGCGATCGAGGAGTTCGAGCACGTCGACGCCATCGTGGTCAACGCGGCCGGGTGCGGCTCGGCGATGAAGGAGTACGAGAAGCTGCTGGCCGGCGATCCGGAATGGGCGGGCCGGGCGGCCGCCGTCAGCGCCAAGACCCGCGACCTCGCCGAATACCTCGAAGAGCTCGGGCCGCGTGCCGTACGGCATCCGCTGCTCGTCACGGTGGCCTACCACGACGCCTGTCACCTGGCGCACGCCCAGGGCATCCGCGCCCAGCCGCGCGCCCTGCTGCGCGGCATCCCCGGGCTGACCGTCAAGGAGGTCATGGAGGCCGACGTGTGCTGCGGCTCGGCCGGCACCTACAACCTCATGCAGCCGGAGGCGGCACGTGAACTCGGCGACCGCAAGGCGGCCAACGTCACCGCCACCGAGGCGGAGCTGCTGGTGGCCGCCAACCCCGGCTGCACGCTGCAGATCACGACGGCGATGAGCGCACGCGGCGAGCAGATCGCGGTCGCCCACACCGCCGAAGTGCTCGACGCCTCCCTGCGCGGCGTCGGCCGGGACGCCTTCCTCGCCGGCCGGTGAGCTCGTCCTCGGTGCGCGCCCATGGGTCAGCACGGTCGACACGGATCAAAGGTCGGGGTGGTCGGAGGCACCCGAATCGACCCACTCCATGCCGTGCCGTGTCCGGGCGGCCGCCTCAGGAGGCGTCGTGGAAGACGAGCCCGAGGGTGTACCTGTTTCCCGAACGGATCGTGGACACCCCGTGCCGCACGGGGGACGCCGACCAGCCGCGCTTGGACGGGACGGGCCGGTCGCGGGTGGTGAAGATCAGGCCGTGTCCCTGCGGGATGAGGACGGCCGTCCCGCGCGACTGGGCCCTGGGGCGCTGTTCGACCAGCAGGAACTCACCGCCCGTGTGATCCTCGCCCGGGACGTTCAGGTTGATCACGACCTGGAGAGGGAACACCTTGTCGCCGAAGAGGTCCCGGTGCAGGGCGTTCCAGTCGCCTGTTCCGTAGCGCAGCAGGATCGGCGAGGGCCGCTCCTGGCCGGCCTCGTGACAGATCGCGAGCCACTCGTCGAGGGTGTCCGGCCACTCCGCCTCGCGGCCGAGCTTGGCGTACCAGTCCCGCGCGATGGGCAGCAGCCGCGGGTACAGCTCCTCGCGCAGCCGTTGGACGGGCTCGGGAAAGGGGCGGTCGAAGTAGCGGTACTCGCCACTGCCGAACCGGTGGCGCCGCATGTCCACCGTGGAGCGGAAACGACCGGTGTCGCCGTACATGCCGGCCAGCAGCGCGCACTCCTCGGGCGTCAGTAGCGGCGGCAGCAGGGCGCACCCGTGCTCGTCCACCTCATCGGCCACCGAATCCCAGTCGGCCGAGGCGACCCGGCGGGCGAACGCGTCCGCGGGGGCTCGGCAACGGTCTTGCTCTTCGCGGTCGTACGGGTGGTGGTCATACCTCCGCCTCCATGGTCAACAGGATGTGCTTGGCCTCGACCCCGCCCGCGTAGCCGCCCATGCCGCCGTCGGAGCGCACGACCCGGTGGCAGGGCACGACGACGGGCAGCGGGTTGGTGGCGCAGGCGGTGCCCACCGCGCGGACCGCCCGAGGGCTTCCGGCGGCGGCGGCGACCTGGGCGTAGCTCTCGGTGCGGCCGTAGCCGATGTCACGCAGGTGCATCAGCACCTCGCGCCGGAAGCCCTTCGACAGCCGCCAGTCCAGCGGCAGGTCGAAACGGGTCCGCCGACCGGTGAGGTACTCCTCGATCTGCCGGCTCACCTCGTCCAGGCGGCGCGGTGCGTTCAGGATGCGGGGGCTGACGCGGTCGGCGAGCTGCTGTAGCACGGCGTCGTGGTCCTGGACGGCGTAGGCCACCTTGACCAGGCCCACGCCCGTGCCCGCCAGCAGGAGGCTGCCGACCGGCGTATCGAGCGTGCGGTAGGCGACGTCGAGGATCCCCTCGCGCTGCACCCGGTCGACGAGCCGGTCGTGCAGCCGGGCCATCGCGGGCGCGTCCTGCTCGGGAAGTGCCGCGAACAGGCGTCCGGTCTGTGAGTCGGATGCGGTCATCGAGCCACTCCCCTCTGATCGATGGGTCCGGGATAGGTCTTTCGCAGGGTCTTGATTCCGTCCGCGGCCGCCCTGCGCGCCGCGTCCGTACTCCCGCCGCACAGAGCGGCGATCTCCTTGTACGGCAGCCCGGCGAGATAGTGGTAGGCCACCGCCTGGCGCTGCCGGGCGGGCAGTGCCTTGAGCGCGCTCCACAGGTCGCCGTCCCAGTCCTCCGGCCGACCGGTTCGGCTGGGAGGCTCAGGCAGTTCGTCCACCGGAGTGGGCCGGCGGGCGGCGGCCCGGGTGACGTCGATGGCCTTGCGGTGGGCGATCGTCACGAGCCACGCCTCGACGTTCGAGCCGGACGGCAGGTCCGGGTACGCCCGCATCGCCGAGAGGAAGGTCTCGGACCAGGCGTCCTCGGCGTCCTGAGGTCCGAGGACGGCCCGGCACACGCGCAGCACCATGGGACCGTGGTCGGTCACGATCTGCTGGAACAGTCGCATGGTCACACCTCGTAGACGCCCGGCTCTCCGAGAACGTGAGACCGCCGGTCAAAACAGCCTCGCCTCCCTTCGCGCGGCCGGCTCCTCCAGATCCAACAGGAACCGCTTGCGGTCGAGGCCTCCGGCATAGCCGGTGAGGCCGCCGTCCGCGGCCACCACCCGGTGGCACGGCACGATCACCGATATCGGATTACGCGCGTTCGCGGCGCCGACCGCCTGCGCCAGGGACACGTTCCCCAGTCGCCGCGCGAGATCCCCGTACGAGCGCGTCTCACCGAAGGGGATCTCCGTCAGCAACCGCCACACCTGCTGCTGGAACTCATCACCTCGGGGCGCCAGGGCAAGCTCGAAGCGGGTCCGCTCATCGGCGAAGTACTCGCCCAGCTGACGGCGGACCTCATCGAAGCCCGACTCGTCGTAGGCGCCCAGCTCCTCCGGCCCGGGGCCGCGGCGGTGCCGTTCGAAGTACATCCCGCACAGCACGCCGTCCTCGGCGACCGCGGTCAAGCCGCCGATCGGTGACGCGATGACGGTATGGGTTCTGGCCATGTCGCTTCGCCTTCCGAGACCATGGGACCGCCGGTGCGGCCCGCTCCACCCTGAAGACGACCGGTGGCCCGGAAACGTGAGATCGCATCGCCAGGTCTCAAGTGTCCGTATGGCTACACTCCTTCGCACATGAACGAGCCGGGTCGCGGGAGGCCGAGATGACGGACGTGGGGCGCCGGGGATTGCTCGGGCTCGGCGTGGTGGTCGCCTTGGGGGCATGTCGGCCCGTGGAGCCGGTGCGGGCGGCTCCGACGCCCAAGGCGAGCCCGGGTCCTGGCGACGTACGGCGGGACACCGCGCCCCTGGAAAGACGGTTCACCGCGCTCGGTCGTCTCTTGGACGCCCACTGGCTGGGTCATCCGCTGGGGGTCGATTCGCGCCTGTCGGTTCCCGGCCCCACCGATGTGCGTGTCGTGGGGATCGCCCGGCTCCGGGCGGGGAGAGCCGCCGCCATCGTCTCGGCGCGGCGGGCGGACTTCCGTGCGCGGGTGCCGAGCCGCGTGCCGGATCCGCTGACCGGCTTCATGCCTCCCGGCGCCGGTTGGGTGGGGAGCGCGGCCTTCGACAGTGAGATCACGCGCGACGCCTACTACGGGGCCTTCCATCTCGACCCCGAGTCCGACCACGTCTACTTCGATACCACCGATCCGGTACCCGCGCCGGGCGGCGGGCCGTCCTGAGAGGTCAGCGCCCGCCGCCGGCATAAAAGCCGATGTCCTCGTAGGCGAGGTCGTAGAAGCCGCGCGCTCCGACGTTGGCGAGCGAGGAGCGTACGGCGACGAACTGCGGCCGCTGGTACAGCGGGAGCACGCCCGCCGCCCGCCAGATCAGCGCGTCGGCCGCGTTGGTGAGCGCCCGCGCCTTCACCGGATCGAGTT
>NZ_JABVEB010000169.1 GCF_014323665.1 Actinomadura sp. HBU206391
TGAACCCGTCCATCCGACCTCCAAGCGACAGGCCATGGAACATCCAAATTTGGAACACTCATGCATGAGTGTACCGCTGCCGAGGCCGGCGAACCGCGCGGGTGAACGGCGTCAGCCCTCGGTGGTGGTGGAGAACACCTCTTCGCGGGCCTGCACCAGAGCCGCGTGCAGGGCACCGCGGAGCACCGGATTGCCCTCGACATCGGACACCGTGACCTGGGGCCGCGTCGGACAGATGCGCGCGACCGCCTCCTCGATCCGGCCGGCCAACGGAACGCCGCCGGCCCGCCCGAGGTCACCGGCGATCACCATCAGCCCGGGATCGAGCACGATGTTCACCGAGGCGACCCCGTAGGAGATCCGGGTGGCGAGCTCGTCGAGGAACGCTCCCCCACGCTCCTCGTCGGCCGCAGCGGACCGGACGCACTCGATCGCGGAAGGCTCGGTGAACCCGTGCTCCCTGGCCAGCTCGAGCACGGCGTCGGCGCCGACGAGCGAGCCGAACCCTCCGGCGAGCGTGGGCGTGCCCCACGTCATCGATTCGGTGACGCCCTCGGGCAGCGGCACCCCGGGGACCGGTAGGTAGCCGATCTCGCCCGCGCCGCCGGACATGCCACGGTGGAGGCGGCCTCCGAGCATGACGGCCAGCCCGATCCCGCGATCGACCCAGACCAGGGCGAAGTCGTCGGCGCCGACCGCCGCGCCGTAGGCCCGCTCGGCCACGGCGACGAGGTTGACGTCGTTCTCGATCACCACCGGCCTGCGCAGATCGGTCCGCAGCCCCTCCAGCACGCCCTCGTGCCAGGCGGGGAGGTCGAAGGCGAACTGGACGTCGCCCGTACGGGGGTCGACGACGCCCGGCGAGCCGATCACGAAGGCGTTCAGTCGCGACACCGCGACCTTGGCGGAGCGGCACGCCTTGACGACCGCGTTGTGCACCACGGCGACCGGGTCTGCGGCGCCGTTGGGATCGACGGTCACCTGGCTGATGATGTGGCCCGTGATGTCGGCGATCCCGGCGGTCACTCCGGTGGGCCCGACCTCCACACCCGCGACGTAGGCGCTCGACGGCACAACGGCGTACAGGGCGGCGTTCGGGCCGCGTCCGCTGGCCTGCTGCCCGACGACCTCGACGAGCCCGCGCTCTTCCAACCTGGACAGCAACTGTGAGGCGGTCACCTTGGACAGCCCCGTGCGGGCGCCGATCTGGGTCCGCGTCAGCGGCCCCTCGGCGAGCAGAAGCTCGAGTGCGGCCCGGTCGTTCAGCGCACGCAGCAGTCTCGGCGTGCCGGGGCCCTGGGCCATGCTCGCTCCTTCTATTTCAATGTGCTAACAGCGGGTATTATTTAGGAAAGTTTCTTGTTATTTTACGTAGCGTCCTACCGACTCAGGCCCTGGGGGCGTGCGCACAGCGCCGACCGGTAGGAGGGCGCCCCGCGACCAGTGCGAATACAAGCCGGACATGGCATGGACCTTACGGGTTTCCAGCCGGTCTGGGCCGCCCCACGAGCCGCGAGGCGACGCCGGACAGGGAGATTTCAGTGATATTGGGGAAGATTACGGCCGACGCGGCCGTCATCGTGGCCGCGCGTCACCGCGATGGGGACAGCGAGTCATGACCGCGGCCGACATCGCCCGGCTGGCCCGTGCCGTCCTGCTCGTGTCCTTCGCCGGCCCCACGCCGCCCCGCTGGGTGCTCGACCACCTCGAACGCGGCCTCGGCGGCGTCACGCTGTTCGCCATCAACGGCAATGTGCCGGGCAACGAAGCCCTGGCCACGCTGACCGCCGAGCTGCGCAAGGCGGGCGACCCCGTCATCACGATCGACGAGGAGGGCGGTGACGTCACCCGCCTGGCGCATACGACCGGCAGCCCGTATCCCGGCAACGCCGCACTCGGCGCGGTGGACGACCCTGAGCTCACCCGGCGGGTCCACCGGTCGCTCGGAGCCGAGCTCGCCGGCGTCGGGGTGAACCTCAACTTCGCCCCGTCCGTCGACGTCAACACCGCCGACGACAATCCGATCATCGGGACCCGCGCGTTCGGGTCCGATCCGCTGCTCGTCGCCCGGCACGCCGCGGCGGCCACCACGGGCCTGCAGGAGGCCGGCGTGGCCGCCTGCGCCAAGCACTTCCCGGGGCACGGGGCCACCCGGGAGGATTCTCACCTGTCCGTGCCGATCGTGGACGCCGATCTCGAGCTGCTCGACCGCCGCGAGCTCGTGCCGTTCCGGGCCGCCATCGAGGCCGGCGTCAAGGCGGTGATGACGGCGCACCTGAACCTGCCCTCCATCACCGGCGGCGAGCCCGCGACGCTGTCCGGCGCGGCGATCACGGGTCTGCTCCGCGAGCGGCTCGGCTACCAGGGGGTGGTCGTCACCGACGCGCTCGACATGCGCGGCGCCAGCGGGAAGATCGGCATCCCCGAGGCGGCGGTACGGGCCCTCATCGCCGGCGCCGACCTGCTCTGCCTCGGTTCCCAGGAATACGAGGACAGCGTTCGGGCCATTCTCGACGCCATCGTCGCGGCGGTGCGGTCGGGCCGCCTGCCGGAGCGTCGGCTGGCGGAGGCGGCGGAACGGACCGAGCGCCTCAAGGCGTGGCTGGCGCTCGGCGGCGCGAGCACCGTCGACGCGACCGTGGGCATGGAGGCCGCGCGCCGGGCGGTACGGCTGTCGGGTGAACTTCCCGAGCCCGGGTCTCCCGTGGTGATCGAACTGCACGCGCCGGCCAACATCGCGGTCGGGCCGGTGCCCTGGGGACTCGGCCCCTGGCTGCCGGACGGCGATCTCATAAGGGTCGACGGCGCCCCTGTCGACCCCGCTGATCTGTTGGAACGCGCCAGCGGACGGCCGCTCGTCGTGGTCGTCCGGGACGCGCACCGTGACGCCGGTCAGCGCGCGATCGTGTCCACGCTGCTGGCCGGTCGTTCCGACGCGGTCGTCGTGGAGATGGGGCTCCCGGTCTGGCGTCCCGAGTCGGCCGGGTTCATCGCGACCTACGGGGCGGCGTACGCGAACGGGCGGGCGGCGGCCGAACTGCTCGGTCTCGCCGCGGAGTAGCCGGGAGCACGGAGTAGGCGGCAGAAGCCCGACTACTCCGATCGGTAAGAGATAATCACCTCATGAGATTGTCCGCCCGAGTTGATTACGCGCTACGCGCGGCCGCCGAGCTCACCGTCGCGGGATCCCACCCGGTGACGGCGGTTCAGCTCGCCGAGGCGCAGCAGATCCCGCCCAAGTTCCTGGAGAACATTCTCGGCCAGCTCCGCCGGTCCGGTCTGATCCGCAGCCAGCGAGGCCCGGACGGCGGCTACTGGTTGGCCAGGCCGGCCGAGCAGATCTCGCTCGCCGACATCATCCGCGCCATCGACGGCCCCCTGCTCGGCGTCCGCGGAGAACGACCCGAACACCTCGGTTACGCCGGCGCCGCGCGCTCACTGCAGGACGTCTGGATCGCCCTGCGAGCCAGCGAGCGCTCCATCCTCGAACAGGTCAGCCTCGCGCACATCGCCTCCGGCGATCTCCCGGACGCGGTGCGCAAGCTGGCGGACAACCCGGCGGCATGGGAATCCGCGGCCTTCGGCTGAGCGCCGCCGAGCCTGCGGTAGAGGCACCGGTGAGATGCCGGTGCGTATTTGGCGAGGATGCCACCGAGGTGCTGCTGAGGTAGACGTGCCCGAGGGAGATGTCGTCTGGTCGACGGCGCGGCGCCTGCACACGGCCCTCGCCGGGCGGCCGCTCACGCACAGCGACTTCCGCGTCCCCAGGCTCGCGACGACCGACCTGCGGGGCCGGCGCGTGCACGAGGCGCTCGCGCGCGGCAAGCATCTGCTGATCAGGGTCGAAGGGGAGCTCACCGTCCATACCCATCTGCGGATGGACGGGTCATGGCGGTTCCGGCGGCCCACCGCTCCCCCACCGCGCGATCACCGCATCCGGCTGGCGCTCGCCAACGCCGAATGGCTCGCGCTCGGGTATTCCCTGGGCGTCGTCGAGTTGCTGCGCACCGGTGAGGAGGACCGCGCCGTCGGCCACCTCGGCCCGGATCTGCTCGGTCCCGACTGGGATCTGGACGAGGCCGTACGCCGCCTGCGCGAGCGGCCTGAACGCGCGATCGGCGAGGCGCTGCTCGATCAGCGCTGCCTGGCCGGGATCGGCAATCTCTACAAGTGCGAGGTGCTCTTCCTGCGCGGCGTGTGGCCGTGGACGCCGGTGGGGGACGTACCGGATCTGGAAGGCCTCACCACGCTGGCGCAACGGTTGCTCGACACCAATCGAGGCCACTGGTCCCAGAGCGTCACCGGGTCACTGCGCCGGGGCGAGACGAGCTACGTGCACGGCCGCCGGGGAGCGCCCTGTCGGCGTTGCGGCCGTCCGATCCGCAAGGTGGACCAGGGTGAGCGGCTCACGTACTGGTGCCCCTCATGCCAGCCTGAGCCCAACTGACCGGCACGGCCGGCCGACACCGCGGGGCAGTACCGCCGCGCAGGCGACCTGCGCCGGCGGGTAGGCCGGTGAACGCGGTGTCCGCCCTGTCAGGCAGCCACCATGTCGCCACGAAAGGCGTCGCCTGCGATCTCTTCCGGGGTGGCCGGGATGCTCTCCGCGGAGATCCTCTCGGCCTCGATGGCGGCACCGTCCAACCGCTCGTGCGCCGGGGGCGCGCCGGCCATGACGGGCTCGTGCTGCAGCTCGGCGAGCGCCAGCAGGTCCGACACTTCTCGGAGCACATGGGACAGCGGCACGCCAAGAGCCTTGCAGATCGACGCGAGCAACTCCGAGGACGCCTCTTTCTGGCCACGCTCGACCTCGGACAGGTAGCCGAGGGAGACCCTGGCCGCCGCCGACACCTCCCGGAGGGTGCGACCCTGGCGCAGCCGCAGCTGCCGCAGTACGTCACCAAGCAGCTGGCGAAGCAGGACCATCGTCTCGCTCCCTCCCATAATTCGGACCCTCTAACGGTTCCACCGTACCTGCCTTCGCGGTAGGCATGGCAGACCGAAGATTTCATGTTCGCTCCGAACGTAACGCTGTAATCAGGCCGTTTCTTCCCGATCTTCCAGGCCATCGGCCCATTCGTGCGCCGCGGCGACTCCGAGTATCTGACGTCGCAGCAGGTCAAGGGCGTGAACGACGGTCATGCGGCGGATCAGGGGTCGTGCGCGCTCGTCCGGTCCGTGCACTGGAAGGGGCGGTGACTCCACGGCCGACATGCCGCCAGGTCCGGTCACGGCCACGTGCACGGTGCCCACGGGCCGCCCGTCCTGAGGGTCCGGACCGGCCACCCCGGTCACCGCGAGGCCGTACGAGGCGCCCAGACGCTCGCGCGCGCCCGCCGCCATGGCCAGCGCCACGTCGGGATCGACGGCGCCGCGTCGGTCGAGCAGCTCGCCGGGCACCCCCAGCAGCGCCTCCTTCAGCGCGGTCGCGTAGGCGACGATCCCGCCCGCGAACGTGGCCGAGGAACCGGGCATGGCGGTGAGCTCGGCGCCGAGGAGACCGCCGGTCAGCGACTCCGCCACCGCCACGGTGGCGGATCGCTCGGCCAGCAGGCGGTGCACCACCCTGTCGAGGGTGTCGCCCTCGGCCCCGTAGACCGCGGTGCCGAGCAGGTCCCGGGTGAGCTCCTCGGCCTCCCCGAGCAGCACCTTCGCGTCGGGCCCGCTCGCGGTGATCCGGACCTTGACCTCGGCCGGGTCGGGCAGGTACGCGAGCCGTACCCCCTCGAGCGCCTCCACCGGCGCGAGCCGGGTCGCGAGCACCGATTCCCACACGCCGGCGGTGCGCAGGGTGCGCCTCAGGGGAGCCTGGCCGGCCACGCGGCCGCGCAGCTCCGGCAGGAGCCGATCCGTCGTGATGGCCCGCATCTCGTGCGGCACCCCGGGCAGCGCGTACACCACCCCGCCGGGTAGATCCATCCGGAGGCCGGGTGCGCCGCCCACAGGGTTGCCGAGCAAGGTCGCGCCCTCGGGCACCTCTGCCATGCGCAGGACCATCGGCCGGAACGGGCGGCCCGAGGCGGCGATCCGGTCCCGCAGCCGCTTCTCCAACGCGGGGTCGAGCAGCAGCCGCACCCCGGCCGCCTTGGCCAGCGCGTCCCGGGTGAGATCGTCGTAGGTCGGGCCCAGCCCACCTGTAGTGATCACCGCATCGGCCCGGCTCAGCGCGTCCTCGGCGGCCTCGATGATGATGTCGAGCCCGTCGCCGACCACCACACTGCGCGTGACCTCGACGCCGATCTCGGCGAGCCGCTGCCCGAGCCAGGCCGCGTTGCCGTTGATCGTGTCACCGAGCAGCAGCTCGTCCCCGATGGTGAGCAGTTCGACGCGCATGGCTCAGGAACTTACAAGGCGGCGCAGGACCGCGCCGCAGCGCCTGGCATGAAAGCGTTGGAGGAACGGCGCGAGCCTCCCTGAGGCCTCCGCCGGCCGGCTGAACGCCAGCACGGTCAGCCACACGTCGTCGATGTCGTCGCGCTCGACGACGAACCCCTCCTCCCCGGCGGCGAAATGCCCCGGGAGGGTGCCGTAACCGAATCCGGTACGCCGCTCGCCCTCCTCGGCCCAGACGACGAGGGCCGGAGCGCTGAAGCGCAGTGGTCCGACGCCCACCTCGCAGTTCACATGCACACCGGGCCGTGCCCGTGGAGCGGAGGCGGCGATCCGCACGCCCGCCGCCCGGTGCATCCACCACTCCAGCATGGCGTCCGAGGCCGCCGCCATCACCGCGGGCCCGGTGCCGACGAGCGTCCGGTGCCGCAGATGCCGGTAGCCCTCCGGGAGCCGGCCGTCCCGGGTGGCCGCGACCTCTTGGTAGGTGAGGTTCACCGGACGGCCTCGCGGCGCAGGCGCCAGGCCCGCACGAGGTAGTCGAGACCGGTGACGACCGTGACGATCAGCGCCGCTCCCATCACGGCCCAACGGAGCGGGTCGAGCGGGCCCGGCACGATGAACAGCGTGATCGCGATCACCTGCAGCATCGTCTTGAGCTTTCCGCCCTTGCTCGCCGGGATCACCCCGTAGCGGATCACCACGAACCGCAGCAGTGTGATGCCGATCTCGCGGACCAGGACGACCGCGGTCACCCACCACCACAACTCTCCGAGCGCGGACAGGCCGATCAGGGCCGACCCGGTCAGGGCCTTGTCGGCGATCGGGTCGGCGATCTTGCCGAAGTCGGTGACGAGGTCGCGCCTACGGGCCAGTTCCCCGTCCACCCAGTCGGTGGCCGAGGCGACGCAGAACACCACCAGCGCGGCGAGCCGGGCGCCGGTGCCGCCCGCGAACAGCAACCAGGCGAACACCGGTACGAGCGCCAGCCGAACCATGGTGAGCAGGTTCGCGACGTTGTAGACACTGGCCCGGCGGGCTGGCTGAGCATCCTTGCCCGGCTCCGTAGGCGGAACGGAGACGTGTTCCGGCCCGGTCATCTCGGACTCGCGGTCTCCAAGGCGTCGGCGACGAGGTCGACGCCCTCGGCAGCCGTGACGCGCGCGTGGACGATGTCTCCGGCGGTCAGCTCGCCGCCTGTCACGATCACGGTGCCGTCGACCTCGGGAGCCTGGTGCGCCGCCCTGCCCTCGTACCGGGTCTGGGCGGTGCCGCCGCCCGGGCCGGGCTCAAGGCGCTCCTCCACCAGGACGTCCACGACCGAGCCGAGGCGCTCCTCGGCGCGCTGTGCCGTGAGCTGCTCGGCGAGTTCGGCGACCTCGGCCAGCCGCCAGGCGACCTCGTCGTCGTCGAGCTTGCCCTCGAGGGTGGCCGCCTCGGTGCCGTCCTCGTCGGAGTAGCCGAAGACGCCGATCGCGTCGAGCCGCGCGGCCGACAGGAACTCCGTGAGCTCCCCCAGGTCCTCCTCGGTCTCGCCCGGGAAGCCGACGATGAAGTTGGACCGCACCCCGGCCTCCGGCGCGAGACCCCGGATCTGGTCGAGCAGTTCCAGGAACCGCACCCGGTCGCCGAACCGGCGCATCCGGCGAAGCACCGGACCGCTCGCGTGCTGGAAGGACAGATCGAAGTACGGCGCCACGCCCGGCGTCGAGCACAGAACCTCGATGAGGCCGGGCCGTAGCTCGGCGGGCTGGAGATAACTGAGCCTGACCCGCGAGATCCCGTCGACGGCGGCGAGCGCCGGCAGCAGCGCCTCGAGAGCCCGTAGATCGCCCAGATCCTTGCCGTACGACGTGGAGTTCTCACTGACCAGGACGAGCTCGCGCACGTCGTGGCCGGCCAGCCAGCGGGCCTCCTCGAGGATCTCCGCCGGCGGGCGGGAGACGTAGGCGCCGCGGAATGCCGGGATCGCGCAGAACGTGCACCGCCGATCACAGCCGGAGGCCAGTTTGAGCGGCGCGACCGGGCCGCCGCCGAGCCGCCGCCGCAGCACCCGCGGGCCGGACGCCGGCGCGATCCCGTCGGGAAGGTCCGCCGCCGCCCCGTGGCCGGGGATGTGCACCGTCGAGGACGCGCGCTCCACCGGCGTGAGCGGCAGCAGCGTACGGCGGTCGCGTGGCTGGTGGGCCTCGCGGCGCCGCCCCGCGAGAACGTCGTCGAGCCGCTCCCCGATCCGGCCGTAGTCGTCGAAGCTCAGCACGGCGTCGGCCTCGGGCAGCTCCCGGGCCAGTTCGGCCCCGTACCGCTCGGCGAGGCAGCCGGCGGCGACGACCTTGGCGCCGGAGTCTCGAGCGGCGAGCAGCGTGTCGATGGAGTCCTTCTTCGCCGCGTCGATGAAGCCGCAGGTGTTCACGACCACCACGCCGGCGTCGTCTGCGTCGTCGACGAGGCTCCAGCCGGCGCCTTCGAGCCTGGCCGCCAGTTCCTCGGAGTCCACCTCGTTACGGGCGCAGCCGAGCGTGACGAGGGAGACGGAGCGGTCGGCGGCACTCATGCGCGGCATCCCTTCCGCGCCGCCCGCGCACCGGAAGACGAGACGAGCGCGGCCGTGGGCGCCGCAGGAGATGTGGACATGCCCCTAACGGTAACGGCCCCGGCCACCCACGCCGGACAACGGTTCTATGCCTCTCGTGGGTCGCCGGGTCCGAAGCTCAGCCGGAGCACCTCTCCGGAGGCTCCCGGAGCACCGAGCTCCTTGCCGTTGACGGTGAGTTTGACCCCGCCGCCGTTGCCTATGAGAATCCGGATCCGCTTGGTGGTGCTCCACTCCCTGACGTCGCCGCGCCGCATGAGACCGCTGTAGATCTCTTTTCCGCCGGCGTCTCGGACGTTGAGCCAGCTGGCCCGCCTGGCCCGCACCCTGAGCTCGACCTGCTTGCGCGGGACGGCCGGCGCCGCACGGTCACCGGCGCCCGTGGATGCCGGCGGCCGCGCCTGCGGGGCGGCGGGCGGGTGAGCGGTACGAGTGGGGGTGCCGTCGCCGCTGAACACGCGGACCAGCCCGTAGATGACCACGAAGACGAGCGCGACGGCCATCGCGGCGGTCCAGTTCGGCGCCCGTCGTTCCCGGATCTGCACCGGGATCTCGGGCTCGAAGGCGGTGACGGCGGACAGCGCCTCGGGCGAACCGTGCGCGGCGTCGTACTCCCGGACCAGCGGCTCGGGGTCGATGCCGATGACCTCCGAGATGCTCCGGATGTGGCCGCGAGCGTAGAAGTTCCCGCCGCACATGGTGAAGTCGTCGCGCTCGATGCCCTTGATCACGGTTTCCCGTATCCGGGTCTGCGTGCTCACCTGCGTGACGGTGAGACCGGCCTCCCTGCGCTGCTCCGCCAAGGTCTCGCCGATCCGCACGTTGAGCCTCCCGGGAAAATTCGGGCCGACGCTCCCCCTGCGCCGTGCGTCCTTGCGATCCCCACTCCCGCGCCCAGTCTAGAAACGCGGACACCCGTTAAGCGATACGCAACGCGGCACGAAACTGCCTAGTTTTCGACTGTCCGGTAACCACGGTCTCAGTCCCCGCCCCTGAGCTGGGCGATCACTTCGGGAAGATCGTCCGGTTTCGCCAGGACGTCTCGGGCCTTGGAACCCTCGCTCGGCCCCACGATGCCGCGGCTTTCCATGAAGTCCATCAGCCGGCCCGCCTTGGCGAACCCGACCCGGAGCTTGCGCTGCAGCATCGAGGTCGACCCGAACTGCGTGGACACGACCAGCTCGATCGCCTGGGTGAGCAGATCGAGGTCGTCGCCGATGTCCTCGTCGATCTCCTTCTTCTGGGTCGCGACCTCGGCGACGTCCTCGCGGTAGGCCGGTTCCATCTGCCGCCTGCAGTGGGCGACGACCGCCTCGGTCTCCTTCTCCGAGACGAAGGCGTTCTGCAGCCGCATCGGCTTGCTGGCCCCCATGGGCAGGAACAGCGCGTCACCCTGCCCCACGAGCTTCTCGGCGCCGGGCTGGTCGAGGATGACCCGGCTGTCGGCCAGCGACGACGTCGCGAACGCCAGCCGCGACGGCACGTTGGCCTTGATCAGGCCCGTCACGACGTCGACGCTGGGGCGCTGGGTGGCGAGGACGAGGTGGATGCCGGCGGCCCGGGCCAGCTGGGTGATCCGGACGACCGAGTCCTCCACGTCGCGGGGGGCGACCATCATGAGGTCCGCGAGCTCATCGACGATCACCAGGAGGTAGGGGTAGGGCTGGTAGACGCGCTCGCTGCCGGGCGGCGCCGTGAGCTTGCCCGCCCGTACGGCCTTGTTGAAGTCGTCGATGTGCCGGAATCCCGACGCGGCGAGGTCGTCGTAGCGCCGGTCCATCTCACCGACGACCCACTGCAGGGCCTCGGCGGCCTTCTTGGGGTTGGTGATGATCGGGGTGATGAGGTGCGGGATCCCCGCGTAGGACGTGAGCTCGACGCGCTTGGGATCGACCAGCACCATGCGCACCTCGTCCGGGGTCGAGCGCATGAGGACCGAGGTGATCAGCCCGTTGATGCAGGTCGACTTGCCGGCTCCGGTCGCACCCGCGATCAGCATGTGCGGCATCTTGGCGAGGTTGGCGACGACGGTGCGGCCCTCGACGTCCTTGCCCAGCCCGACCAGCATCGGATGGTGCTCGTTCGTCGCGGCGGGCGAGCGCAGCACGTCGCCGAGGCTGACGATGTCCTTGTCGGCGTTGGGGATCTCGACGCCGATCGCGGACTTGCCCGGGATCGGGGAGATGATCCGTACGTCACCGCTCTTGACCGACAGGGCGATGTTCCTGGTGAGCGCCGTGACCTTCTCGACCTTCACGGCCGGGCCCAGCTCGATCTCGTAGCGCGTGATCGTCGGGCCGCGGGTGAACCCGGTCACCTGCGCGTCGACGTCGAACTGCTCCAGCACCCCGGTCAGGGCGCTGACCACGACGTCGTTGGCCTTGGTGCGCGGCTTGGACACCGAGCCCGGGCGCAGCAGCCCGGGGGTCGGCAGCTCGTAGATCTCGCCTGACGACGACAGCGGCAGTTGCTCCGACCGCCGGGGGGCCGGTGAGGGGTCGGGCGCTGCGATCACCGGCTCGGGGTCCATGAGCTCGTCCATCAGATCCGGGACGGCATCGGGCTCGTGGTCGGGACTCTGATCGGGCCCGGGATCGGTTCCCTGGCCGGGCTTGCCGGGCGGTGCGGGACGCTTGTCCGCCACCACCGGAGTGTCATAGGGCTTCTTGTGGTCGCCCGTCTCGATGTCGTCGGGCTTGCGCTGTCTGGACCAGGACTTGCCGGCCTTGCCGCCCTTGCCGTCACGGGCCGCGTCTCCGGCGACGGGCCGGTCCCGGAGCATGACCAGGTCGTACAGCCGGACCAACCGCTCGGGAATGCGGTGCACCGGCGTCGCGGTGACGACGAGCAACCCGAACCCGGCGACCAGCACGAGCAGCGGCACGGCCACCCACGCGCCGAGCAGGCTCTCGGGCAGCGCCGCCACCAGCCAGCCGACCACCCCGCCGGCCCTGCGGACCGGGCCCATGCCCCGGTCGGGGTACGGAGTGCCCGCCCCGATGTGGGTGAGGCCGAGGACTCCGATGAGCAGTGCGCTGGCTCCGATCGCCATGCGGCCGGTGTCCTCGTTGCGCTCCGGGTGGCGCAGCAGCCGCCAGGCCAGCAGCGCCACGAGGACCGGCAGCAGCATGGCGAACGCACCGAACCCGCCGCGCACGACGCGTTCCAGGGCGATGGTGGCGGTGCCCTGCGGCTGCCACCACGTGACCGAGGCGAGCACGATGGACAAGCCCAGCAGGGTGAGGCCGGCGCCGTCGCGCCGGTGCTCGGGGCGCAGGTCGCGCGCTCCCTGCCCATAGGCCCGGAAGACCGAGCCGACGGTGTGCGCGATGAGCAGCCAGATCCTGGCGATGAGCCGGAAGAGGCCGAAGATGACCTGCGCGATGGGGTCGGGCTTCTGCGGCTTGCGCGGCCGGGCCGCGCCGCCGCCCGCCTTGGCCCGCGACGTGGCCGGCTTACGGGCGGACGTGCCCGAGGACTTGCGGGCCGCGCCTGCGCGCGCGCCCGAAGAGCCCTTCGATCCC
>NZ_JABVEB010000017.1 GCF_014323665.1 Actinomadura sp. HBU206391
CGCACCTCGTCTGACGCCGGACGGACCACCGGTGCCGCCCCCCCCCCCCCCCCCCCCCAGCACCAGCCCCCACCCCGGCCAGCCCCATGTCCAGCCCAGGACCAGTCCAGCGGAGCCCGACTATGTGCGGCGGCGCTCTCCAGTCGATCCAAAAGACTGGAGAGCGGCAATGCGGGAGAAGCACCGATGGAAAATGGAAAGGTGGCACGAACGGAGGTCCGCGGAAGAGGAAATGAAAAGACGAATCAGGGACCTTGAGTACGGGAGGTGGCGATGGCGGTAAAGCCTGATGCTGCTCATCTGGTTCGGACCAGGCCGCAGCGGGGCACGCTCGGTGGCCGGCCCCCTTGAAGGTGCCGGCCACCCGCCAGCGCGTCCATGATCCTGTCATGTCTAGCGGCGGTGGAGCGGCGCATCATCCGTGAATGCCGCTTGAACGAGTATAGGGATCGTTGGGGTAGACGCGCTTGCGAGGCTTGTAGCCCCCCTTCTGGAAGCGGTCCAGGAAACGCTTGGGACGATCAAGCTTGTACCGGTCATAGCGTGGGCGCGTTTCGAGGTTCGGGTTGCCGGGCCAGATTACGGTGGTGTCCCTGTAGTCGGTGTAAGGGTCGGGTCTCGGCTCACCGGTATGTTGCCCGTGGGTGTCGCTGGAGCCGGTGTGCGGTGGTGGATTCGGGTCGTCGGTGACGATCGTCGCGGCTGCTTGCGGGATCCCGGCATGGGATGCGGTGCCCGCCGGCAGTTGTACGCCTCCAGTGGCAACGGCGGCTGCCACCGCGGCTACCGCCGGGCCCCGGATGTAGGTGATCTTGCTCATATGGCGTCATCTTCTCCGGCCGTGACCCTCTGTCGCCGGTCCGTGCGAGACCCGCGTCGGCCCCGCCAACGGTCACGGGCAGAGAGGTCGGCCGATTCATGTGAGTACTGGAGCTACGGGCGCCTCGTAAGGCGCGGAGGCAATCGCCATCTCTTCGCAGATGTCCCCTACGTTGCCGAAGTCGAGGGTGACGGGCTAGGGCCGAACGTCCCGGACCCGCGAGTTAAGCCGCCGAAGATGATCAAGGTACTTGCTCAAAGCTCTACTTGAGGATCTGGCGGGCCATGACGACGCGCTGGATCTGGTTGGTGCCCTCGTAGATCTGGGTGATCTTGGCATCGCGCATCATGCGCTCGACCGGATAGTCCTTGACGTAGCCGTACCCGCCGAGGAGCTGGACCGCGTCGGTGGTGACCTCCATCGCGACGTCCGAGGCCAGGCACTTGCACGCCGACGACAAGAAGGTGAGGTCCTTGATCGTCTCGCCGTGCATGGCGCGCTCGGACTTCGCCGCCGCGTGGTAGGTGAGCTGCCGGGCGGCCTCGATCTTCATTGCCATGTCGGCGATCATGAACTGCACGCCCTGGAAGTCGGCGACGGGCTTGCCGAACTGCTTGCGCTCCTTGACATAGCCCACGGCGTGGTCGAGGGCGCCCTGGGCGATGCCCAGCGCCTGCGCGGCGATGGTGATCCGGGTGTGGTCGAGCGTGGCCAGCGCGGTCTTGAAGCCGGAGCCGGCCTCGCCGATGATCCGCTCGGCGGGGATCCGGACGTCGTCCATGATGACCTGGCGGGTCGGCGAGCCCTTGATCCCGAGCTTCTTCTCCGGGGCGCCGAAACTGACGCCCTCATCGCTCTTCTCCATCACGAAGGCGGAGATTCCGCGGGCCCCGAGTGTGGGATCGGTCACAGCCATGACCGTGTAGTAGTCCGACACCCCGGCGTTGGTGATCCACATCTTGGTGCCATTGAGCACCCAGTGGTCCCCGTCACGAACCGCGCGGGTCTTCATCGACGCCGCGTCGCTCCCCGCCTCGGCCTCCGACAGCGCGTAGGAGAACATCGCTTCGCCTCGGGCCACCGGGGTCAGATACCGTTTCTTCAGTTCTTCGGATCCGGAAAGCAGAATCGGCACCGTACCGAGCTTGTTCACCGCCGGGATCAGCGACGACGAGGCGCACGCACGAGCGACCTCCTCGATGACGATCACGGTGGCGAGCGCATCGGCACCGGCGCCGCCATATGCCTCCGGAACGTGGACGGCATGCAGGTCCGCCTGCACGAGTGCGGCGAGGACGTCGTGAGGGAACTCGCCGGTCTCGTCGATCTCCGCGGCCCGCGGCGCGATCTTGGCGTCGGCGAGCTCGCGGACCGTCTGCCGCAGGAGCTCGTGCTCCTCCGCGGGGCTGTACGAGGGAAAATCGGGGGTCATGCCCCGAATGCTACCGGCCAGTACGAATAATCAGTGGCGTGCGGGGACGTCTTCTGAAAGGAGTTCCCTTGGCTCACCGGCTCACCGTGATCGGCACCGGCTATCTCGGCGCCACCCATGCCGCCTGTATGGCCGATCTCGGCTTCGAGGTGCTAGGGCTCGATGTCGACGAACAGAAGGTCGACCGGCTGTCGGCCGGCGACCTCCCGTTCTTCGAGCCGGGGCTGGAACCGGTTCTGCGTCGCAACCTGGCCAACGGCCGGCTGCGCTTCACCACGTCGTACAAGGAGATAGCCGACTTCGGCGACGTGCATTTCCTGTGCGTGGGCACACCGCAGAAGGCGGACGAGTACGCGGCCGACCTCACCTACGTGGACGCCGCCCTCTCGCAGCTGGCGCCGCTGCTCGACCGCGCCTGCCTGGTGGTCGGCAAGTCCACGGTCCCGGTGGGCACCGCCGCGCGCCTGGCCAAGCTGCTGGCCGCGCTCGCCCCCGTCGGTGCCGACGCCGAGCTGGCCTGGAATCCCGAGTTCCTCAGGGAGGGCTTCGCCGTCCAGGACACCCTGAACCCGGACCGGATCGTCGCGGGTGTGCGCTCTGATCGGTCCGAGAAGATCATGCGCGAGGTGTACGCCTCGATGATCGCGCGGGGGACGCCGTTCATCGTGTCCGACTACCCGACCGCCGAGCTGGTCAAGGTCGCCGCCAACGCGTTCCTCGCCACCAAGATCTCTTTCATCAACGCGATGGCGGAGGTCTGCGAGGCGGCGCACGCGGACGTCACCACGCTGTCGGAGGCGCTGTCGCACGACGACCGGATCGGCGGAAAGTTCCTCGGGCCGGGGCTGGGCTTCGGCGGAGGATGCCTGCCCAAGGACATCCGCGCGTTCATGGCGCGGGCCGGTGAGCTCGGCGTCGACCAGGCGCTGTCGTTCCTGCGCGAGGTCGACGCGATCAACATGCGCCGCCGGAGCCGCATGGTCGATCTGGCCCGTGAGCTGCTCGGCGGATCGTTCATCGGCCGCACCGTCGGGGTGCTCGGCGCCGCGTTCAAGCCGAACTCCGACGACATCCGCGATTCGCCGGCGCTGGACGTGGCGGTCACGATCCGCTCGCAGGACGCCAAGGTGACGGTGTACGACCCGCAGGCGCTCGGCAACGCCCGCCGGGCCCAGCCGGCCCTCAGCTATGGCGAGTCGGCGCTCGACGCAGCACGCGGCGCGCATGTCGTGCTGCTGCTCACCGAGTGGGCGGAGTTCCGCGACATGGATCCCGAGGCGCTCGGCGAGGTCGTGGCCGAGCGCAACATCGTGGACGGGCGCAACGCGCTCGATCCCGAACGCTGGCGTGACGCCGGCTGGAACTACCGCGCGCTGGGCCGCCCCTGACCGGCCGCCGCTGCCCGCCACCGACACACCGCCACCGACACGCCGCTACCGGGGCGCCCTGACCGGGCGCCCCTGCCGGTCGCCCGGCCGCCCGCTCAGGTCTTGGGCTGGCCGAGGCGCGGCGGGCTGGTCAGGAAGCCCAGACCCCAGGAGACGTGCATGGTGGCGTACACGAGCGGCAGTCGTGCCCACGCGGACGGCGGCAGGCCACGGCCGGTCGCCACCGCGCCGAGCACGATGGCCACGGCGTAGCCGCCCGGCAGTATCCAGCCCGGCCAGAAGCCGACGGCGCCCGCGACGACGCCCACGGCCATCGCGACCACGGCGATGGGCGGTGCCAGGTAGCGCAGGTTCAGCGTGCCCTGGTGCTCGCGGCCGACGACGCGGCGCCAGCGTCCGGTGTGGAAGTACTGCTTGGCCAGCGCCCGCAGATTGGGGCGCGGCCGGTAGGTGACCCGCATCCGCGGCGTGAAGTAGACCGTGCCGCCGGTCCGCCGGATCCGGTGGTTCATCTCCCAGTCCTGGGCGCGTACGAACGTCTCGTCATAGCCCCCGACGCGCTCGAGCGCGCTGCGCCGGAACGTTCCGAGATAGACGGTCTCGACCTCGCCGGGCGCTCCGCCGGTGTGGAAGCGGGCGTTGCCCACCCCGATGGGAGAGGTCATCGCCCGGGCGACGGCCTTCTCGAAGGGAGTGACGCCCTCAGCCGCCATGATCCCGCCGACGTTGTCGGCCTTGGTCTCCTCCATGGTCTCGACCGCCGCGCGCACATAGTCGGCGGGCAGCAGTGAGTGGCCGTCCACCCGGACCAGGATGGAGTACTGCGACGCTCTGATCGCGATGTTCAGCCCCTGCGGCGTACGGCCGGTGGGGTTGGCCACCATGATGATCCGCGGATCCTCGGCGGCGATCCGTTCGGCTATCTCCTGGGTACGGTCCCGGGACGGTCCGACGGCGAGCACCAGCTCGAGTTCGCCGGGATAGTCCTGGGCCAGGATGCGCGAGACGGCGTCGGCCAAGTGCCGTTCCTCGTTCAGTACCGGCATGATGACGGACACTGCGGGCCAGGTTGTGGGGCTTTCGATGCTCACTCGGCTGCTCTGTGTGCGCTGGCGGGGTTCGACGGGACCACGCGCGTTGGGAGAGGGATTCATGACGGCGCCACGCTACTGTACGGAACCAGGGTCAAGGCAACGAACAAAGGGTTTCGCGCGGAGGCGGCACCAGGATGGCCAACGACAACGACTCCGATCCGTTCGAGCGCTATTTCCGCCCGCGCCCGAACGGACGGCAGAGCTCGGCCGACCCGGAGCCCGGCGAGGGCGAGCCGGACGGTGTCATCGTCGACGGCGCCCGCGCTCCACGTGTCGAGGTGGGGTCGCCGCGTCGGCGGCGGCGCGGGGCGGCCCGGTCGGCGATGAACGCCCGCAGGCAGCGCCGGTTCCTGATGGTCACGGCCACCATGTCGGCGTTCGTGCTGCTCACGTCGGGCGGCGCGTGGGCCTTCCAGGGCTTCATGCTCGGCCAGATCGAGAAGATCGACCCGTTCGACGGCCTCGGCAACCGCCCGGACGCCGGCCCCAAGGGTGCGATGAACATCCTGGTCGCCGGCGTCGACCGGCGTGAGGGCATGAAGCCCGACCAGATCAGGCGGCTGAGGCTGGGGAAATTCGAGGGCGAGCGCTCCGACACGATGATGCTCGTGCACCTGTCGGCCGACCACGACAAGGTCTCGGTCGTCAGCCTGCCCCGCGACTCGCTGGTGACGATCCCGGCGCACCGGTCCAACGGCAGTGAGGGCGCCAAGGGCGCCTCGATCCCGTCCCGGCAGGGCAAGCTCAACTGGGCCTACACCTACGGTGGGTCGACGCTGACCATCGAGACGGTCGAGCAGACGACCGGCGTCCGGATCGACCACTACGTCGAGGTGAACTTCCTCGGCTTCATCAAGGTCGTCGACGCTCTCGGCGGCGTCAAGATCTGCACGGAACAGCCCATCGACGACCCGAAGAGCGGCCTGCGGCTGCCGGCCGGCCCGAGCCACGTGGACGGGGAGAAGGCGCTGGCGTACGCGCGTGCCCGCTACACGCTCACCGGCGGCAGCGACCTCGGCCGCATCGACCGGCAGCAGCAGTTCATGTCCGCCCTCATGAGCCAGGCGCTGAGCACCTCCACGCTCACCGACCCGGTCAAGGCCACCAGGTTCGTCAAGGCCATGCTGAAGTCGATCCGGGTGGACAAGGGGCTGGCCGACGACGCGCAGGCGCTGCTCCGGCAGATGAAGGGGCTGTCCACCGACAGCGTGGCGTTCACCAGCGTGCCGCTCGCCGACACCAACTTCATGACGCCCATCAACGGGTCGCAGCCGCAGTCGACCGTGCGGTGGGACCAGCAGGGCGCCCGTGACCTGTTCCAGAAGCTCAGGCGCGACCAGCCGCTCATCGCCCCGGCGCCGTCGGCCTCGCCCACGCCGACCAAGGCCGCCGACGAGCTGACCGTGCGGCCGGCCGACATCCAGGTCAGGGTGCTGAACGGCGTCGGTACCCGTGGGGTGGCGCGAGGAGCCGCCGACGACCTGCGCAGGGCGGGCTTCAACCCGATCGTCGTCCCCGGCGTCGCCAAGCAGATCGGGCAGAAGCAGACCGTCATCCAGTACGGCGGCGGGCGGGCCGACTCGGCGAAGACGCTGGCCGCCGCCATTCCGGGTGCACGGGTGAAGCGGCTGCCGTCACTCGGCGACCGCATCCAGGTGATCGTGGGCTCCTCCTGGGACGGCGCCAAGAAGGTCAAGGTGGCCGGGCCGGCCGGCGAACCGGGAACGGGCGCACCGGCCCTGCAGGCCAGGACCGCGACGCAGAACCTCTGCAAGTAGCCGCGTGCGCTCCGCCCCGAACGGGGGATTACGGGCTATTTTTAATGCGTGTCGGCCCTGTCTGCCGACCGAGGAGGTAGTACGCATGTCCAACGGAGCTCGACACACGATCGGCGCCGTCGTCGGGCTCATCGCCACCCCGCTGCTCGCGGTGGCGCTGTTCTTCGGCGCCGAGCGGTCGCTTCGCTTCTTCAGGTACTACGCGCTCGACGACGCGAGCCGGTGGACCGGCGGCGCGGCGATCCTGTTCGCCGCCGTGGTCCTGGGCCTGGTCGCCGGGTCGAGGGTGTCCCCTCTCGCCTCCCTCATCCCCGGGGCGGTCTACTTCACCGTGGGAGCGCTGTGGGTGCTCGCTCCCCGCTTCACGCTGGAGCACACCTCCCGAAAGCTTCCCGACACGCTCGACCGGGGCTACTCCGTGTTCGGCTCCTACGGGATGATCCTGCTGCTGGGCGGCCTTCTGGTGGCCGCCTCGCTGCCCCCGTCGCGGTGGGCGGCTCGGACTCCGCGACCGGCTCCCCGGCCCGGGGGAGGCCCACCCTACGAGTTCGGCGGCATGGCCCCGCCGTACGGCCAGGTCCCCGGCGCCGGTCGGCCCTCAGGTCCCGGTCAGTCTCCTCACCCCGGTCAGCCTTCGGGCATGAACCAGCCGCCTCCCGGCATGGGGCAGCCCGGCACGAGCGGGCCTTCCGGCCCGCCTGAGCGGTCCGCCGGCCAGTCGCCCGCGCCCTACCCACCCGGCCCCGGCGCTCCGCCGCCGGCCTACTCCCCACCGGCGTACTCTCCGCCTCCGCCCCCGCACTCGGAGCAGCGGCCGCCCGCGCGCAAGAGCGAGGACGAGGGCGGCGGCGACGCCGGAAGCTGGACGCAGATGTACGGCACCGGCGGCTCCGGCAAGGACGACCAGAACTCCTGACGCCGTCCTGTCCGCCCTCAGGAGAGGGCGGACAGGACGCCTGGAATGTCGTTGACCACGAGGGCGTCGACACCGCCGTCGGCGTAGCGCGCGGCGTCCTTGGGGGCCGGGCACCAGGCCATCACCTCGAGGCCCGCCTTGTGGGCGATGTCGACGGAGTGCTCCAACGGCCGGATGCGGGCGTCCTCGCGGTCGAGGCCGAACGAGCCCGTGTGCATGCCGACGGCCTGCAGGCCCAGGTTGGCCGCGGCCGAGACGCCGTGCCAGAGCGGGAACGACAGCCAGGTGAGCAGGCCGAGGGGCACGCCGGGCAGGTTCTCCTGCAGATGCAGGAGCAGGGCCGGGTCGAACGAGGTGACGAGCAGTGGCCTGCGCCGCGCCTCACGGGCCAGCACGGGCAGCAGCAGCGACCCCGTGCGCCTCGCGGGCGAGTCCACGGCGTCCTCGAGGATCGTCTTCACGTCGACGTCCACGGCCACCTCGGGCGGCAGCGCATCGAAGATCTCCACGAGCCGGGGCAGCCCCGAGTCGGCCGCGGTGCCGTCGATGAGGAAGACGCCGTCGGAGGTGGTCGGATCGTGGCGGAGCACGAGATCGTCGTCGGCCGTGCGCTGCACGTCGATCTCGACCCAGGTCAGCCCGGCCTCGGCGGCCGCCAGCAGTGAGGCGATGGTGTTCTCGGCCAGGATGTCGTGGGTCGCCGCTTCCGCGGCGTGCTGGGCCGCCGGCGACACGGTGATGTTCCCGGTCCCGAACCCGCGGTGCCCGATGATCGCCGGTTTCGAGTCAAAGATCATGCGTGTTCCTTACCAGGGAGGGGGTCGGCGTTGTCCTTGGCGATGTGCTCGGCGAGGGCGATGTCGAGCGGATGCGTGACCTTCAGGTTGCGCTCGCTGCCCTCGACGACTCTGATCGGCACGTCCGGCAGGTAGCGGTGGACCACTCCGCAGTCGTCGGTGGCCGTGAACGCGGGGTCGGCCAGCGCGAGCTCGTAGGCCCTGCGGACGGTACCGAGCCGGAAGCCCTGGGGGGTCTGGAACCGCCGCAGGCTCTGGCGGGCCGGCATGGCGGTGACGACGTCCCCCTCCACAGCGACGATCGTGTCGGACGCGGGGAGGCCGACCGCGACGGCGTCGTAGCGGCCCAGCGCGTCCAGGCAGCGGCCGATGACGGCCTGGTCGACGAACGGGCGGGCGGCATCGTGCAGCAGCACCCGGGCGTCGTCGGCCTCTTCCACGAGCGCGGCGAGCGCGGCGAGGGTCGACTCCGAGCGGCTCGCGCCACCCTCGACCACCGCACGCACCTTCGGGAAGGGCGCGGCGATCCGGGACGCCGCCGGAACATGCCCTGCGGCCATCACGACGATGATCTCGTCGATGGCCTCGCAGCGGTCGAAAGCCTCGATCGCGAGCGCGAGGATCGGGCGCCCGCCCACCTCGATGAGCTGCTTCGGGAGGGCCGATCCGATGCGCTGCCCGGTGCCGCCCGCCAGGACCACAGCGAGGGTTCTCATCGGTGTGTATCCGCCCGGATGCGCACTATGCACATAAGTGTCGCCCTCGCGTCACCACAGGTTCGAGCCGCTACGCTGTGGAGACGCCCGCGGTGTTGATCATGTCCAGTGCGGTGCATTACCCCATGTCCTGATGATCGGAGAGCGTCGATGGCTTTGGCTGTTGTTGTCGCGACCGAACCGGTCGAGGGGGCGGCCGCGGGGGGCCCGGCCTCGACGGCGGAGCTGCGCTACGGCGACACGGACCAGGTATTGCTGCGGCGGCTGCTCGACCAGCTGGCCTCGCTCAACGTACACGACGCCCACGTCATAGCCAGGCCTGCGACCGTCGCCGCGCTTCGTCATCCCGGCGAATCGGGCGAACCCGGCTACGACGCCCCCGGCTACGACGTCATCGAGTCGGCCGACGTCGCCATGGACCTGCGGGAGATCGCGCGGCTGGCCGGCGCGGCCCGGGAGCCCGTGCTCGTCCTGCACGGCGACCTGGTCATGAGCAACGAGCAGCTCGCCCGTGTGGTGCACGACACCAAACCGGGCGCCCTCGCGCTCGTCGCGGGGCGCCGCCCGGAACAGGAGCCGTTCCGGCCGGTCGTGCGCACCAAGGGCGGGCTCGTCGTCTCCGCCGGGTCGCGCCACCACCAGGTGACCGACCCCGACGCCGAGTTCCGCGGCGTGCTGCGGGTCGGCTCCAAGCTGGCGGGGGAGCTCGCCGCGGCCGCCAAGAATCTCGCCGACCTCGTCGGCACGCTGCCCGACAGCGAGCCGGTGCGCGCGCTGGGGCAGGCCCCGCAGGAGGTCGACCGGTTCGTCGACAACGAGGCCGTCGCGGTCGAGCGGGCGCTCCGCACCCGAGCGGTGGCCGGCTCGGCCGCCGCCGGTCTCGGCGGCACGCCGCCGCGGGGAGACGACGCACCGGCGCTGCTGCTGGTAGGGCTCGTGCGCTCCGGCGTACGGGTGGCGGCGCGGCCGGTACGCGACCTGGTCTGCGACCGGGTGCTCACGGCCGGCCAGGTGCCGGCCGCGCGCGCGGCCGTCGACGCGGTCGACGAGGACCGCGTGCGCCTGAACGACGCGGTGAAGGGCAACGACGGGTTCTTCACCACCTACGCCGTCAGCACGTACTCGCGGTACATCGCCAAGTGGGCCGCCCGCCGGCAGCTCACGCCCAACATGGTGACGTCCATGTCCATGGCCGTCGCGGTGGTGGCCGCCGTGTGGTTCAGCGCGGGCACCCGCCTCGGCCTGGTCCTCGGCGGGCTGCTGCTCTACTTCGCCTTCGTCCTCGACTGCGTCGACGGGCAGCTGGCCCGCTACACCCGGCAGTTCAGCACGCTCGGCGCGTGGCTCGACGCGACGTTCGACCGGGCCAAGGAGTACGTCGTCTACGTCGGCCTGGCGATGGGCTCCACCGCGGCCGCGGCGGGCACGCTGGCCCATGGCGGGGACGTGTGGGGCCTCGCGGTCGCCGCGTTGATCCTGCAGACCGTACGCCACATGATCGATTTTTCCTTCGAGGCGGCCAGGGTGCGCGGCCCGGCGGCCCCGCTGCCCGAGGTCCCGCTCACCGACCGCGACGACAGCATGCTCGATCCGCCTCCCAGCGCGCCCGGAACGGCCCGCCGGCCCGGCGGCCTCGGCCACCTGGCGATGTGGCTGTCCGCGCGCACCGAGCGGATCGGCGGCCTGCGATGGGCCAAGAAGATCGTGATCCTGCCGATCGGTGAGCGGTTCGCCCTGATCGCGATCACGGCCGCGCTGTTCAACGCCAAGGTGACGTTCCTGTCACTGCTCATCTGGGGTTCGCTTGCCACGGCGTACACCCTCACCGGACGAGTGCTGAGGTCCCTCGCGCGATGACCTTCACCCTGCCGCGGCGGGCTCCCGCCGACGACCGCACCGGCCGACTCCAGATCTACCGGGACGACGGCCCCATCTGCGTGCTGCTCGGACGGCTGGTCCAGGGGCAGCTGCCGCCGCTCCCTGGCGTGCTCGTGGCCGCCGTCGTGACGTCCGTACTGCTCCTCGCGGGCGGCGGCGAACAGGCCGGGGTGGCACTGTTCGCCCCGGTGGTCGCCCTGCTGCTGACCGGGCCGGCCTCGTCGCACTCGCACGGCGGACGGCTCGACTGGCTCGTTCCGCCCATGATCAGAGCGATCGAGTATGGTTACCTCGCCGTATTGGGGTTCGCCCATGATCTCTCGGCGCCGCTGATCTACCTGTTGATCGCGGTGCTGGCCTACCACCACTACGACACCGTTTATCGCACGCGCCAGAAGCTCTGGCCCCAGGAATGGGTCTTCACGGCCGGTCTCGGCTGGGAGGGCCGCATGCTGATCGTGGCGGCCGCCGGTCTCGCGGGGATTCTTCCGTTCGCGTACGCCGCGCTGGCCGTCTATCTCGGCGTGCTGTTCGGGGTCGAGAGCGTTCGCACTTGGACCAAGACCGGGCGCGGCACTGGCGTGATGGTCGACCTCGAGAAAGAGGAGGAAACCGGATCATGATCGGCATGGTGCTCGCAGCCGGTGCGGGACGAAGGCTGCGCCCGTACACCGACACGCTGCCCAAGGCGCTGGTCCCCGTCAGCCCCGACCCGGGCGACGACACCACGATCCTCGACATCGCGCTGAACAATCTCAGCGCGGTCGGGTTGACCGACGTCGTCATCGTCGTCGGCTACCGCGCGGTCGAGGTGGAGAAGCGTCAGGCCGCTTTGGAGGAGCGGCACGGGGTCTCCCTCACCCTCGTGCACAACGACAAGGCCGAGGAGTGGAACAACGCCTACTCCATGTGGCTCGCCCGCGACCATTTCGCGCAGGGTGTCCTCATGGTGAACGGTGACACGGTCCATCCGGTAAGTGTCGAGAAGACTCTATTGTCGGCTCGGGGACCTGACATCATCCTGGCGGTGGACAACATCAAAACACTGGCCGACGAGGAGATGAAGGTGACCATCTCCGAGTCCGGGCGGCTGGAGCAGATCACCAAGCTGATGGATCCCGCGAAGGCCTACGGCGAGTACATCGGCGCCACACTGATCGAGCCCGCGGCGGCCGGTCCCCTCGCGAGCGCGCTCGAGTCCACCTGGAAGCGCGATCCGGGCCTGTACTACGAGGACGGTTACCAGGAGCTGGTCGACCGGGGCGGCCCGATCTCGCTGGCCCCCATCGGCGCCGTCGACTGGGTCGAGGTGGACAACCACGCCGACCTCGAGATCGCCCGCCGGATCGTGGGCAGCGCACTGAGCGACCCGCTCCGTTCGTACATGACGCTCCGTGAGGAGCCCTCGGCAGACGCCGCCCATAGCCCGGGTGACGCGAGCAAGGGACACTGATGCCGCTCCTCGCCAGGATGCTCACCGCGCCGCTGTCGATCGACGTGCGGCGCGGTGCGATCGCGGCGCTCGGCGACCTGCTGGCCGACCGGCGCATCGCCACCGAGGGCCGCGTCGCCGTCGCCGTCGGGCCCGGCCAGGGCGACCAGATCGCCGAGCACGTGCGGCCGAGCCTGCGGGACTGCGAGATGTTCCAGGTCGACGGCGCGACGGTCGACGCGGCCGTGGAGCTCGGCTCCAAGCTGCGCGGCGGATCGTACGAGGCGGTCGTCGGCATCGGCGGCGGCCGCACCATCGACGCCACCAAGTACGCCGCGACGCTCGCCGGCATCCCGATGGTGTCGGTGGCGACCAACCTGTCCCACGACGGCATCTGCTCGCCGGTCGCCTCGCTGTCCCACGACAAGGGCAAAGGCTCGTTCGGCGTCGCGATGCCGCTCGCGATGATCGTGGACCTCGACTACGTCCGAGCCGCGCCGGAGCGGCTGGTCCGGGCCGGCATCGGCGATGTGCTCAGCAACTTCTCCGCGGTCGACGACTGGGAGCTCGCCGGCCGCGAACGAGGCGAGCCGCTCGACCGGATGGCGCTGACGCTGGCCCGCAACGCCGCCAACGCGCTGATCTTCCAGCCCGAGTCGATCGAGTCCGACCGGTTCCTGACCGTGCTGGCCGAGGGCCTCGTGCTGTCCGGCATGGCGATGTCGTTCGCCGGGTCTTCGCGGCCGTCCAGCGGCGGCGACCACGAGATCCTGCACGCGATCGACCAGCTCTATCCCGGCACCGCCAACCACGGCGAGCTCGCCGGCATCGGCGCCGCGTTCTGCTACCACCTGCGGGTCGCGTTCCTCGGCGAGGACACCGGCCGGCTGGAGGAGATCACCGGCTGCCTGCGGCGGCACGGGCTACCGGTCACGCCCGGCGACGTGGGGCTGACCGAGGAGCAGTTCATCCAGGCCGTGCTGCACGCCCCTGGGACGCGGCCGGGCCGCTACACGGTCCTTGAGCACCTTGACCTCGACGAGAGTGCCGTCACCAAGACGGTCGGCGACTATGTACGGGAGCACGGACAATAAGATGCCTGCGCGCAAAGCCCCCACCGTCGCAGAGGTCCGCGCAGGCGGCCAGCCGCCGGGCCTGAAAGACCGCCGCAACGAAGAGCACTGGGCGGGTCGCCTCTACATGCGCACCGCGTCGCCGTACTTCTCCTGGCTGTTCCTACGGGTCGGGCTCTCCCCGAACCAGCTGACCTACCTGATGATCGTGTGCGGCGTGCTCGGGGGCGTTGCCGTCGCACTGGTCCCCTCGGGTCCGGCCGGGCTGGTGGCCGCCGCCGTCGGCGCGCTGCTCATCCAGGTGTACCTGCTGCTCGACTGCTCCGACGGAGAGGTCGCGAGATACAGCGAGAGGACCTCGATCACCGGGGTCTACCTGGACCGGATCGGCCACTATCTCTCCGAGGTGGCCCTGCTGGTCGGCCTGGGCGTCCGGGCCCAGGGAGCCTTCGAGTCCGGCGGATGGTTCGAACTCGGTCTGATCGCAGCACTCGGCGCGGTGCTCATCAAGGCCGAGACCGACAACGTCGTGGTGGCCCGGGCCAAGTCGGGGCTGCCCGCCGAGCCCGGCACCGGTGACCGGGCGCTGCGGCCCCGCTCGACCGGGCTCGCGCTGGCCCGTCAGATCGCGTCCATGCTGCGGTTCCACCGGATCATCGGCGCGGTGGAGCTGTCGCTGCTGATCCTGGCCGCCGCCCTGGTCGACGTCCTCGTCCTGCACGCCGACGGCGCCGACGAATGGACCGCCACCCGGGTGCTGACCGTGGCCGTCGCTGCCGTCGCCGTCCTGCAGACCGTGCTGCACTTCATCAGCATCGTGGCGTCGCGGAGGTTGCGGTGAATCCCAATCCCGCCACGGACGAGAGCGTCGCGAGCCGGCAGGAGCATGCCGCTCCCACGAGCGCCGGCACGGACGGTCTGCTTTCAGTGGTCGTCCTGACCATGGGGAACCGGCCCGTCGAGCTCGAGCGTGCGGTGCGCAGCGCCCTCGAGCAGGAGCACGTCGACGTCGAGGTGGTGCTGGTCGGCAACGGGGTCGTGGGCGACTGGACGCCCGGCGACGCCGAGGTCTTCGACGACAAGCGGGTGACGATCGTACGGCTGCCGAAGAACGTCGGCATCCCGGCCGGGCGCAACCGGGGCGTCGAGGCGTCGAGCGGCGGGATCGTCCTGTTCCTCGACGACGACGGGTGGTACCGCTCCACCCGACTTGGTGTCTACCTGCGTGAACGTTTCAGCGCCGACCCTGCGCTGGGCATCGTCTCCTTCCGGGTGAGAGACCCCGAGGGCGGGCTGGGCGAGCGCCGCCACGTGCCCCGGTTGCGGGCCGGCGACCCGGAGCGGTCCTCGCCGGTGACGACCTTTCTCGGCGGCGCCTGCGCGATGCGGCGGGCCGCCTTCGACGCGGCCGGCGGACTGCCCGAGCGGTTCTTCTACGCGCACGAGGAGACCGACCTCGCCTGGCAGGCGCTCAACGCCGGGTACCGGATCGAGTACGACGCCTCCGCGGTGATGTTCCACCCGGCGGTGCTGCCGACCCGGCACGACATGTTCTACCGCTACAACGCGCGCAACCGGGTCTGGCTGGCCCGGCGCAACCTGCCCTGGCCGATCGCCCTCGTCTACCTCGCCGTGTGGGTGGCCCTCACCGTGCTGAGGGAACGCAAGCCCGCCGTGCTGAAGCCCTGGTGCCGCGGCTTCGTCGAGGGCTGGCGCAAGCCGGCCGGCCGGCGCCGCCCGATCAGGTGGCGGACGGCCTGGCGCATGACCCGCACCGGCCGGCCGCCCATCATCTGACCGCTTCCGCTCGTACGCGCCCTGCGTACGAGCCCTGCGCCGTGACAGCGAAACGGGAACCTGTTCTACTTACGGTGTGGCGGACGCTCATGTGATTCAGGACCGCAAGGTCACGATGCCGGTGCGGATCAGGGATGCCACGGTGGCGTCGGCGATGTTCGCCGTGCCCGCCGCCGCGGCGCAGGCGGTCATCGGTTACTCCGGGCTCGAGGCGGCGCGGCCGCGGCTGCTGCCCGGCCGGGCGATCTGCTCGCTCGCCTTCATCGGGTACGTGGACGGGGACCTCGGGGCCTACCACGAGTTCGCGGTGGCCTTCCTGGTCCGTCCCCCGGGACCGCCGGGCGAGCGCGCGGGCCGGCGCCGCGTCGGCGCCTTCATCCACTGGCTGCCGGTCGACCAGACGTTCACGCTCGAGGCCGGGCGATCGATCTGGGGCTTCCCCAAGGAGCTCGCCGACATCCCCATCCACCTGGAGAGCCGCATCAAACGCGGCGCCGTCCGGGTTGGCGGCCGCACCGTGATCGAGCTGGCGGTACGGCCGGGCCCGCCGGTGCCGGCCGCCCTTCGCGCCGCCGAGGTCGACGCCTACTCCTGCCTGGACGGGGTGACCCGCCGGACGCCGTGGACGCTGACCCCCACCGGCGTACGGATCAGACCGGGCGGTGCGACCGTGCGGCTCGGCGACCATCCGGTGGCCGACCAGCTGCGGCGGCTCGGGCTGGACGGGGCGCGGGCCCTCGGCACCGGTGTCGTCGGCCGCGTCGTGATGAGCTTCGAGGACGCCGAGGAGATCCGGTGATGATCACCCCCACCCTCGTCACGCGCAACGCATAAGCTGTGTGCTTTCGCCGGTTCGCAGGGAGTCGCCTGGATGTCGTCCGCGGTCAAGGATCAGGAGATCGCCGCCGAGCAGAAGCGGGTCGATGTCGCGTACGCCCGGCTGGAGGAGATGCGCGAAGACGCCAAGAACATGATCAAAGAGGGCTACCGGCAGGCCCAGGCGGGCACCAAGAGCTCGCTGGTCGACCGGGACGCCATGGTCCATCAGGCGGCGCTCCGGGTGCAGGCCCTCAACGTGGCCGACGACGGCCTGGTGTTCGGCCGGCTCGACCTGACCGGCGGTGAGGCGCGCTACGTGGGGCGGGTGGGGGTGCGGACCCGCGACCACGACTCCCTGGTCATCGACTGGCGGGCGCCCGCCGCCGAGGCGTTCTACCAGGCCACTCCCGAGGACCCGCGTGAGGTGATCCGGCGGCGGGTGCTGCACTCGCGCGGCGACAAAGTGATCGACATCGAGGACGACCTGCTCGACCCCGCCGCCGCCGACGGGCTCACCATCGTGGGCGACGGCGCGTTCCTGGCCTCCCTGGCCCGCACCCGCGAAGGTCCCATGCGCGACATCGTGGCCACCATCCAGCGGGAGCAGGACAAGGTCATCCGCGCGCCGGCCGACGGCACCGTGATCGTGCGCGGCGGGCCCGGCACCGGCAAGACCGCGGTGGCCCTGCACCGGGTGGCCTACCTGCTGTTCCGCCACCGGCGCAGGTTCGGCTCCCGGGGAGTGCTCATCGTGGGCCCGAACCCACGGTTCACCTCGTACATCCAGCGGGTCCTGCCCTCGCTCGGCGAGGGCTCGGCCGCGCTGCGCTCCCTCGGCGACCTGGTCGAGGGCGTGACCGCCACGGCGCACGACACGCCCGAACTCGCCGCGCTCAAGGGCGCCGAGTCGATGGCGCGGGTGCTGCGGCGGGCGGTCACCGACCACGCGCCGGGCGCTCCCGACTCGGTGACCGTCGTACACGCCGGTGTGGTTCTGAGGCTCGACCGGCCCCGGCTGGACCGGATCCGGCAGGAGGTGCACCGGCGCAGCCGCGGCACCGTCAACACGGCCCGTGGACGCGCCGGGGAACTGCTCGTCGACGCGCTGTGGGACCGGTTCGTGGAGGTCGGCGGCCTGTCCGACGCGCCCGACACCAAGCGCAAGGAGTTCGCCGCCAACGTCAGGGACCAGCGGACCTTCGCGGAGTTCCTCGCGGCGTGGTGGCCGGTCCGCATACCGCTCCAGGTGCTCCGTGCGCTCGGCGAGACCGGCCGGCTGTCGCGCGCCGCCGGGCGGGACCTGTCCGGTCACGAGGTCGCGCTCCTCGCCGCGAGCTGGGCCGGCGACGCCGGCCCGACCTACCAGGACATCGCGCTGCTGGACGAGATCGACCAGCTGCTGGGGGCTCCGCCGCGCCGCCGCGCCGCCGTGAGCGACGACGAGGACGAGGACCCCTACGCCTCGGACGGCATCAACATCTTCACCGGCGAGCGGACCGGCTCCGGAGAGCCGCAGATGCGCGAGCTCTCCACGACGATCGAGCGCATGGAGCGATCGCGCCGGGTGGACGACGGCGTCGAGGAGTCACGGGAGTACGCCCACATCGTCGTGGACGAGGCCCAGGACCTCTCTCCGATGCAGTGGCGGATGCTCGGCCGGCGCGGCCGGCAGGCCACCTGGACGGTGGTGGAGGACCCCGCGCAGAGCGCGTGGGAGGACTTCGACGCCTCGAGGCGGGCCATGGACGCGGCACTCGGCAAGCGTCAGCGCCGCGACTTCGCGCTGACCACGAACTACCGGAACTCCGTGGAGATCGCGGACGTGGCGGCCCGGGTGCTGGCGCTGGCCGTCCCGGGCGCCCGCCCCGCCCGCGCGGTGCGCAGTTCGGGGTACGAGCCGGCCGTCACCGTCCCCGGCGACCTCGCCGGCGCGGTGCACGAGGCGGTCACGACGCTGCTCGACCAGGTCGAGGGCACGATCGGCGTCATCGTGCCGATGCCCGGCAAGGGGCGGGACCTGCGCGACCTCGCGACCGGTTTCCCCGAGCGCGTTCAGGTCCTCGACGTACTCGAGGCCAAGGGCCTGGAGTTCGACGCGGCGGTAATCGCGCTGCCCGAGGAGGTCGCCGCGCAGTCGCCGAGCGGCCTGCGGACGCTGTACGTGGCCCTCTCGCGCGCGACCCAGCGGTTGACCGTCCTCACCACCGACCCCGGCTGGCGCGACACGCTCATGCCACCGGCGTAGCACGTTACTTCGTAAGGCGATCGAGGGTGCCCGCCGGCGAGACGGGCACCCTCGGGTCTCTCAGTTGACGTCGAAGCGATACTCGGCCCATGGGCCGGGGTTCCCGGCGCGGTCGAGGCTCTGGACCCACAGGACGTCCGAACCGGAGGAGGTCGGTGTGTAGGTGATGGTGGCCTCGCCGCCGACCCGGTCTGCGGCGACCACGGTCACCACATCTCGCGATTCCCCGTACCGGAACGAGACGATGTCGTCCACGGCGTTCGATGTGAACGTGAAGGTGCCGGGAACTCCCACTCCGCCGTGCCCGCCGGTCGGCGGGTAGTCCTCCGAGGTGACCGTCGGGGGCCGGTCGGGACGAACGGTGTCCACGGTGATCTCGCACCAGTCCGACCATGGCCCATAGGCCTGATCGTCGTATCCGCGGACCCGCCAGGCATAGGTGCCGCCGTCGCTCAGTGCGCCCTCGGGAACGGTGACGCTGAAGGTGTACCCGGAGCCCCCCGACCACGAGACGGCCTCGCCGATCTTCCGATCGTCCGAACGCCGCCACCATTCGAACTGCCCGGTGATGTTGTCGCCGCCGCCCGTCTCGTTCCGGTCGGGGTCGGTGATCACCGCGTTGAGCTGTGGTGCGTCCGTCGGGATCCAGAGCCCATCGGGACCGCAGGGCTTGAAGTGCGACAGCATGCTCAGATCTGCCGGCTTGTCGGGCGCCGTGTTGTGGGTCACCGAGATGACCGGCGCGTTGCTGAGGGTCTTGAACCCTCGCGGGTCGGATTCCTTGGTGGTACGTACCCCGAGCGTGATGTGGGTGCGCCCGGCGGCGACCGCTTCGCCCACCACGTCGGTCAGATCGGCCTCGAGCCAGTGGCCGCGGCAGGATCCGGCCGTGGGGCCGACGTTCGTCAGCCAGGCGGGCTGATCGTTCCATGTCGTCCGCCGGTGAATGTCACCGGTGATCCAGACCTCCAGTGAATCGACATCGCACGACACGGCAGAGGTGATCGGCTGCTCGAGCATCGCCTGGAGGACCGTCGCGCCCGCGATGGGGCGCAGATCGATCTGGAAGAACGAGCGGTAGGTCGTGCGTGCCCTCACATCGCGCCCGACCGGAGCGTCATCGGCGGACCCCCATGACGGCCGGTTCGGTCTCGCCTTGGAGACCGACGCCCAGGCTTCTCGCTCGAGCGCCGTGATCTGGGTCAACATGCGTGGTTGCTCCGGTTGCTCCGGTTGCTCCGGTTGCTCCGGTTGCGCCGCCACGGTGTTCGTGGGTACGGCCGCGCCGGCCATCGCCAGCAGCGCCGCGGCGACGACCGTCAGGTTCCTCATTCGGGCCATGGCGTTCCTTACCTGAACGTGAACGAGGCGGGGTCAGCGTAAAGGGACGCCTTCTCGCCGGAGCCGGATGTCGCCATGGCTGAATGTGGCCACCGCCCAGGTCGCCGGCGCCGCTGATCCCTGGCGCCGTCCGGTCATGAGTGGCTTGAGATACTCGACCCATGTCTCCCGGGGTCATCGTCCTCCTCACCGTCGTGTCCGTCCTGTTCATCCTGACGAACCTGCCACGCCGAGGCCGAACGGCGTCGTACGAGAACGCGGACCACAAGGGGGTGGTCCTCTACTGGCGACCCGGTTGCACATACTGCATGAAGTTGCGTACGCGCCTGCGCTTCACACGCCTGCGCTACAGCGAGATCAACATCTGGAGAGACCCCGAGGCGGCCGAGTTCGTCCGCTCGGTAGCGGACGGGAACGAGACCGTACCGACCGTGACCGTGGCCGGAAAGGCGATGGTGAACCCATCGAAGCGGCAGCTGCTTGAAACGATCAAGACGGGTGAGTGAGGCCGGCCGGTCGACCTCGGTCGCCGACGCGCGCTCAGCCGCACTCAGCTGCCGCATGCGCTCCCGGCCCCGGTAGATCTGTCAGGCGTCAGGCGGTGATGAGGTGGATGAACGGGCGATCAGCTCGTAGGGCATGAGGATGTGCGGAGCATCGCCGATAGTCTCCTCCAGGAGGAGGCGGCCTACGGTGCGGCCCTTTTCTGATTTGGGTTGGCGGATGGTGGTCAGGCCCGCCTCTCCGGCTTGCGGGATGTCGTCGAAGCCGGCTACCGAAACGTTGTCGGGGACGGTCAGGCCTCGCTCGGCCACTGCCTGCAGAGCGCCCAGGGCGATCAGGTCCGTGGTGGCGATGATCGCGGTGGGGCGAGGATAAAGATCGAGGAGCCGGGCGGCGCCGGAGCGGCCGCCTTCACGAGAGTGGGGCGTGGGGCGCACGGCTACGTCGTCCCAGGAGAGTCCGGCCTCCAGGACGGCGTCCCGGTAGCCCGCGAGGCGCGCCGTGATGGCGCCTGACGTGCCCGTGGCGTCCACATTCATCCGTGCGTGGGTGGCCGGGAGGACACCGAGGCGCCGGTGGCCGAGTTTCAGTAGGTGGGCACACAGCGTCTTGGCCGCGGCACGGTCATCCACACCGACGAAGGGGACGCCCTTCAGGTAGGGCTCGCCGGCGATGACGAAGGGCAGGCGGCGCTGCCGGAGGGCTTCAAGGGCGGGGTGGTCCTCGTCCATGCAGAAGGCGACGAAGCCGTCGACGATGGCTTCCCGTACGGCGCGCTCGGCGGAGGCCTCGTCGCGCCAGGCCATGAGCAGGAGGCTGGTGGACGAGGTCTCGGCGATCTCTGCGAGGCCGCGCAGGAACGCGACCGCGTACGGGTCGGTGAAGGCGTAAGACAGCTCTTCGGTCAGCAGGACGCCGATGACGCCCGCCTTGCCGCGACGGAGCGTTCGGGCGGTGGGGTCGGGGCCGGCGTAGTCCAACTCCTCGGCGACCTCGAGGATGCGGCGGCGCAACTCGGGGTTGAGCTGGTCGGGGCGTGAGAACGCGTTGGACACCGTCGTGCGCGACACCCCGACGGCCTCGGCGATCGTCTTGAGTGTGACGCGTGGCATGTCCCCGATCGTAGTTCTGAATTGATTCAGCTCCAAACGCCGCCTAGAGTAGAGATTGATCTGAATCGATCCAGAAGGTGGCTCAGATGAGCATGTACCTGTCCCAGGGTCCGGCGCTCAGCGCGCAGCAGTCACTAGTGACCAGCGCGCTTCCGGACGCCCCCGTCATCCCGTACGTCGAACCGCGCCAGCGCACTGCCGGCGCTCGGCGCAAGGCGGCCGCCGCGCTGCACTCGCTCGCTGATCGGATCGCGCCGGCACCTATGCAGCAGGCCTGCTGACGTCCGTAGCTCAGGAGACGTCGTTCTTGTTACGTTGTGCGCAGCCTCGACGATTAACGGATGAACGACTGCCAGGCGCGGCGTCTGGGCGCATCAGGGAGCCGGTGGACTCGGGGGTCTTGTGAAGGAACTGCTGCGGTGGGAGAGCGATCAGGGGCCGGTCGTCGTCGAGGTCGATGATCAGGATGCCGGATTCGAGTCGATCTCTCGGTCGCCCGGCGAGGTCGTACACGATGTCAAGGGGCGTTTCGAGGACGCGCTGACCAACGTGCGCGGGGCGGCCGAGTCGGCGCTGCGGACGTTCCGGGACGACCTGCTCGACCCCGACGAGGTGGAGATCGAGTTCGGGGTCAAACTCAACGCCGCGGCCGGGGCGGTGATCGCCAAGACCTCGATGGAGGGTCATCTGGTCGTCAAACTCAGATGGGCGCGCGAAACGAGCGAGTGATGGGCGAGTGGCGGTGGCGGGCCCGGATCGAGACCGAGTCCGGGAGAGTGCTCGGCGCCGGCTTCCTGGTGGATTCGACGCATGTGCTGACCTGCGCTCATGTCGTGGTGGGCCTGGATTTCGCCCATGTCAGCTTTCCCGGCGTGACCGCCGGCCTGCCCGCCAAGGTCGTCCAGTGCACGGGGTGGGCGAAGGTCGGGGACGAGGGCGATGTCGCCGTGCTCGAGCTGGCCACGCCGGTCGCCATCGCGCCTGCCCGGTTCGCGCCGTTGGATGCGTTGCGCGCGTCGGCGACCGAGCTTGGAGCGTACGGATTTCCCCGGAAAAAGGAGGATCCCGGTTCTGTCGTGGAGCTCAGGACCCGCCCGGACATGGACCTCCGGCAGGAATGGTGGCAGCTCAATGTGCCGGCGGAGCATCTGGAGTCCCTTGAGCACGGGTTCAGCGGGGCCGCCGTCTATCTGCCCGACAGTGGCGAGGTGGTGGGCATGGCCACCGACCGGGACGCCACGGTGGACGGCAACAGCGGGCGGATGCTCCCGTTGCGCAGCATCCGCTGGTATTGGGAAGACATCGACGACCTGCTCGACCTCGGCTGGCTCACCCGGGAACAGCGGCATCAGCTGCACGAGATCGTACGAGGCGCCACGTCGGCGACGCCGTTGAACGACGTGTACCGGGAGGCCTTCCCCGGTGTTCCAGAGGTGCGGCGACTGCGGTCGGTGTGGGATGCGATCAGGTCGGTGGCCGAGGAGAGCGTGCGGCCGGACTCCTTGAAACGCTTCCTGATCGTACTGCTGCGGCACCTGGACGACGACGTCGCACAGCGGCTGGCGACCTGGATGCGACAGCACATGCCCACTGCGGACCTGACTCCCGGGACCGCACCTACCTCGCTCATCATTCGGCTCGATCGGATGACGCGTGGTGACGTTTACGAGCTCACCCTGCTCACGCTGGTGGACGGTGTCACCGGCCCGTATGCCGGTCCCATCGAGGTACGCGAGGCACAGATCCAGGAACGCGTGGAGGAGGCGCTGCCCAGCGTGCGCAGCGCAGTGCTGGGCCGCGACTGGCTCATCGAGTTCGCACTGCCGGTGTCGCTGTTCAACGAGCCCTTCGAGACCTGGTACGTGGAGAAGGAAAACGGAATCCGGATGCGCGCCTACCCGGTGGTGGTAAGGGACGTACAGCGCATGAATCCCGGCTCGGTCCGGCGGGACCTGACGGCCAAGCGGTGGCGGCGACTGCGCGAGCGCGGCACCGCACTACCCGAGCCGATCGACTGCCAAGCCCAGCCGGTCGACTGCCAAGAGCCCTATTCTGACGAGGGATTCCAGGACTGGCTGGACGCGGACGAGGAGTGCTCCGTGCTCGCATACGCGGCCGTACCCGCCAAGGGGCGTCTCAACGCAGCGCTGAACGCCGGCATACCGGTCATGTTGTGGCCGCGTACCAAATGCGCCGAGCAGTCGCACGACGGCTGCGCGGGGGACCAGCGACTGCGCAGGCTTACCGAGGCCATCGCGCACGTCCACCCCGACGACGTACCTAAGACGGTGATGAAGCTGCGCAAGCAGGCCCGTACCCGGAGGGCGGGCGCGGACCACTGCGGCCGGGAGCTGACCCTGGTGTGGGACGACCCGGCGCGGCTGCCCGACCCACCGCTGTCGATGGGAGCCTGACGTGGCGGACTGGAAGATCTTCACCGGCACCCGGGTCCGGCATGACCGGATCAAGGAACTGCCCGAGCCGCCCCCGTGGCGGGTCTTCGACGGCGGTCCGCCGGTACCGGGGCCGGACCGTCCGCCGTCCAACCCGCACCAGGCGACCACCTACCGGCCCACCCCGGAAGCGGTGGAGCAGGTCAACGCGGCGCTGTACCTCCGGCGCCCGCTGCTGGTGACCGGGCCGCCGGGCACCGGCAAGTCCACGCTCGCCGACGCGGTCGCGTACGAACTCGGTCTCGGTCCGGTGCTGCACTGGCCGATCACCAGCCGGGTGACGCTACGCGACGGCCTGTACCAGTACGACCCGCTGACTCGGTTGTACGCGGCCGGCCGCCAGGACGAACGGGCCCCGTCAGCAGCGCCCCACGATGACGACATCGGGCGCTACATCCGGCTGGGCCCGCTCGGCACCGCGCTGCTGCCGTACGAGCGGCCGCGGGTGCTGTTGATCGACGAGATCGACAAGAGCGACATCGACCTGCCCAACGACCTGCTCACCATCTTCGAAAAGGGCGAGTACGAGATCCTGGAGCTCAAGCGCCGCGACGAGCCGACCGCGAGGGTGCTCACCGCCGACGCCAAGGACCGGGTGACCATCACCGAGGGGACCGTGCGGTGCCGCGCCTTCCCCCTGGTGATCATGACGAGCAACGGTGAGCGAGAGTTTCCACCCGCCTTCCTGCGCCGGTGCGTCACCGTCAAACTCAAGCAACCGGCCGACCAGCGGGAACTGGCCGCGATCGTCAACGCGCACCTGCGCGACCTGACCCGGGAGCAGGCCGCGCTCGTCGACGACCTGGTACGGCAGTTCTTCGAACGCCAGACCAAGGGGGAACTGGCCACCGACCAGCTGCTGAACGCCGTCTACCTCTGCCACCACGCCGCCCGGACCGGCACCGACGACCTCTCCGACCTCGCTGCCAAGGTCATGCCGTACCTCACCGCCCAAGCGGGCCACGATGACCCTTGAGCGCCTCCGCGCGGTACTGAGCAGCATCGGCCCACCCGGAGACGATCAACCCATAACGCCCCGAGAGATGGCCGAGATCCTCTGGCTGGCCGTACATACCTCCGCCTCCGAGGGACAGCACGGCGCCTCCGCCTCCGGTCGGCCAGGAGCGGCCGAAGACCTCCAGGACGCGGCCGAGCAGCCCGTGTCGGCCCCCGACGCCCCGGTCCAGCGGGCCGCGCCGCCCGGCTCGGCCACCACCCCGGTACGGACGACCCGACATCGCGAACTGCACGTCCCGTCGACCGCAGAAGGCGAGGGCACCGGCGGCACCGGCGTGCTGGTGCCCACCGCGCCGATGCTCGATCACCCGCTCGGTGTCCAGCGGGCCCTGCGGCCGCTCAAACGCCGGGTGCCCTCCCGATGGGTACAGCTCCTCGACGAGGACGCCACGGCGGCGCGCATCGCCGACCAGCAGCGAGGTGCACGCCCGTGGGTCCCCGTCATGACCGCGGCGCCGGAACGCTGGCTCAGCCTGGTGTTCGTGGTGGACGCGAGCCCGTCCATGCGGCTCTGGCGCCCCCTCGCCCAGGAGCTGCACGAGACGCTGACCCGCCTGGGCGCCTTCCGCGACCTGCGGATCTGTTACCTCACCGGCACCGGCCCGGACATCGGCGTCCGGCCCTCGCCCGGAGCCCCGCCCACCGATCCGGCGACGCTGATCGACCCGTCCGGCCGCCAGGTGATCCTCCTCCTCAGCGACTGCTCCGGTGGGCACTGGTGGGACGGCCGTGCCGACCGGGCGCTGCGTCTGTGGGCCCACGCCGGGCCGACCGCCGTCCTGCAGCCCCTCGCCGAACGGCTCTGGCGCCGGACCGCCGCGTCGCCCGTCCCGGGCACGGTCTTCGCCGCCCGGCCCTGCGCACCCAACACCGCCCTGCACTTCGCACCGTACGACGGAGACTTCGGCAAGCGGACCGGCGCCGTCCCGGTGCCCATCCTGGAATGCGCCCCCGACTGGCTCGCGGACTGGGCGGGGTTGGTGGCCGGAAGCGGCGGTCCCCGACCAGCGGCCATGATCTTCGTGCGCGACCGGCACCGTCGCGGCACCGAGCCGATACGGCAGGAGCACCGACTCCCGATAGACGAACGCGTACAGCGCTTCCAGACCGCCGCCTCGCCCGAAGCCGCCCGGCTCGCCGCGCATGTCGCCGTGTCCTTCCCGGCCCTGCCGGTCATGCGGCTGATCCAGCACCAGATCCTGCCCAGCTCCCAGCCCGGACACCTGGCCGAGGTGCTTCTCAGTGGGCTGCTCCGAACGCGCGACACCGACCGCGGCCTGTACGACTTCGTACCCGGGGCACGCGAGGCCCTGCTCACCACGCTCCCCCGGTCCGAGTCCTGGCACACCGCCGATGTCCTCACCCGCATCTCCGCGGAGATCGAGCGCAGAGCCGACACGCTCACCGAGACCTTCCGCGCCTGCCTGCCCACCGAACACGGCACCGGAGATCAGGCCCTCGGCCCGGAGGACCGCCCCTTCGCCCTGGTCAGCTCCGAAGCGATCCGACTACTCGACCGCACCGCCGTCACGGCACTGGCCGATGCCCCACTCACGGCAACGGAGTCGCCCGTACCGGATGACGGGACGTCCGAATCCTCGGCCGTCAGGCCATCCTCGGACGAGGGCCGGCAAGCGGTCCAGGAGCTCCATCTGCCCGACCCGGACAACTCGAGCGCGCTTTTCTTCATCTTCGACGTCAACCGCAATCCGGCAAGACCCTTCATCGACGTCGACGTCAGGGAACTCAGAGAAACCGTCATTTCGCCACACCTGATCGGGATGCGCCCGAAACGGTGTCCGGTACGAATCGGCCTGGACGCGCAGAAGCTGCACGCCCAGGTCCGCACGATTGCCCGGACCACCACGGACACCCTCATCGTCTACGTGACCGGTCGCCTGCTGACTTTGCGTGGACTCGGCACCGTACTCGCGAGTCCGGGTCCCGTCGCGCAGATCAGGGAGCAGGCGCTCCGCCTCTCGGACCTACGCCGCCAGGTACGCAACAGCGCCGCCCGTAACCGCGTGCTCGTCATTGACGGCGTCCACGACGCCAGCGCTGGTGCCCGCCCCTCGGTGGGCAGCTCGATGTCCTTCGGTCCCGACGACGCCGAGGCCAACACATATGAGCTGATCGGAGTCCGCGAACCAGGAGGTACCTCCCTCGCTCAATCGATGGTCCAAGCCATCCAGAACGGCCTACCGGGTGGGGGCCCCGGCCTGACCATCGATGAGATCGGCAACATCCTGGAGATGGCCGGCGCAGGCTGGAACACGGTCTCGGTCGAGCGTGGCGGCCCATTCCATCTGACCCGCAACACCGCCTACAGCGTGTGATGATCTTTTCGGTGCCGAGGGGGCGGGACGCTAGGCGCGCGGGCCTAGGAGGGCGATCGAGGCCTGTACCGCGATCTCGGTGATGTCGCTGATCCGTCCGCCGTCCTCCACCGTGGTCGCCGTCAGTTCGCGCAGGCCGCCGAGCAGCATGATGGCGACCTGCCGTGGCAGCGGGCCGATACCGACGGCGCGCAGTCCGTCGGTGTCGCAGAGCGTCTGGACCATGGCGATGAAGGCCTCCATCGTCTGGCGTTCCAGTAGGCGTGCGGCGTCGCCGAGTGAGGGCACGTCGCGGATCCAGCTCAGCATGAGGGCGGGCTGCGATGTGGCGGCTCGGCATGAGCTACGCGCATGACGTGCTCTCGCTGCGGTACGGCCGCATCGACGACGGCACCATGCGGTTCTCCCGCCGGCCCGCCGCGTACGAGGTCGCACAACGCTCCGCATGACCGACGGCGAACCGGCCTCCTGCTTGGGACCCGCCTATCGGGGCGTCGAGAGCCCGCTTCAGGTATAGCGGCGCAGGAGCAGTCGGCGCTCACCGTTCTCGTCGACCACGTCGGAGTCCACCTCGTAGCCGTGTTCCTCGGCGTAGCGCAGCGCCGCGGCGTGTCCATAGGCCCGGGCGACCTTGGTCAGCCACGCCTGGTCGTAGCGGCTCCTGTCGTAGTCGCTGATGATGGCCTCGAAGTCGCCGTCCTCGCGCCGGCGGAACCCGATGTCATTGCTCATCCGGCCGATGTGGCGACGGCGGACGATCACCTCCGCCCGATCCGGCCGGGCGTCGCCCTGGTATCCGTAGAGCGTCTGCGGGGAGTCGTGGGCCTCCACGGTGGTGAATCCGAGCGCGGTGAGCGCCTTGACGAGCAGTTCGGGGTCGCGCAGTTTGGTGCGAACTCGGGTGAAGTGCGACATGACGCTCCTCGGGTCGTCGGTGCTGGGACGGTGGTCCATCACGCCAGCCGGATGACCGGCTGCCTGTCGAGGACCAGTAGATGTCGGTGCAGGTCGTAGGCGGTGACGGTGAGCCGCTTGTGCGCGTCGATACGGAACTCCAGCCGGAAGCGATCCTGCCCCGCGACGGCCGGGGGGTCGGCCTCCAGGAAGGTCGGGCTGTCCTCGTTCAGCCACAGCATGGAGCGCTGCTGGCGCTGTTGCGGGGTGACGGCCACGGCGCGGGCGCCGCCTCCGGCATCGAACGCGATCTCCAGTTCGGCGCCGGCGTCACGGTAGGTGGCGTGGGCGAGTTCGTAGATGGCCAGGCCGAGCTTGCGTTGCCGGTCGTGCACCGCCTTGACGGTCAGCGTCTTGACCGGCTCGTCGGTGGGGTAGGCGGTGCCCGCCTCGACCAGCGTCTCGAACTCGTACGCTCCGGTGTCGCGGTCGACGTGCCGGATGGCGTAGTCGTGCTGGATGTGGTCGAACAGTTCGCTGCCGCCCGCGATGCCTGCCGCACCGGCGGCCACCGCCTCCAGTGGCCGGTCGAGGCGTACGACCTCGGGATCGAAGTGCAGGTGCACCAGTTCCCGTACGGCGGGGATGAGGCAGCTTCCGCCGACGAGGAACATCTGCCGGATGTCGTCGACGCCGAACCCGCGTGCCGAGGCGGTGTCGAGGCAGGCGCGCAGCGCCTGGTTGACACGGCGCAGCACGCCCTTGTCGCGGAGCAGGGCGTCGAACTCGCCGCGGGTGACGACGACTTCGTGCAGGGCGTCGGTACGGGCGTCGCGGGCGCCGATGACGGCCCGCTCGGCGGTGGCGAGGGCCCGTTTGGCCTGTTCGGCCGAGGCCAGCAGGCGCCGGAAGACCTGGTTGCGGCCGATCTGGTCGCCGGCCGGCAGGGAGAGCCGGGAGATGACGTGGTCGGCGAGGAGGGCGTCGATCGTGTTGCCGCCGAGGTCCAGGCCTTTCTTGGCGATGGTGCGCACCCCGGCACCGGCCCCGGCGGCATCGGGCTCCTGCACCCGTACGACGGAGACATCGAGGGTGCCCGCACCGAAATCGATCACGCCGAACACGTCACCGGGGTTGAGGCGGGCGCGGTAGCCGACGGCGGCCGCGGTGGCCTCGTCGACGACCCGTAGCCGGGCCGTGGGCAGCCCGTCGCGCACCTCGCGTACCAGCCAGTCCCGGTAGCCGTCGAAGGACTCGACGGGTGCGGTGGCGACGATCTCGAGGTCGTCGTCCTCGACGGTGAGCAGGGCGAGGGCCATGATGTCGCTGAGGAACTGGGTGGCGGCCTGCCTGCCGGTGATCTTGCGGTCGCCGACCGCGCGGGCCGGGTCGTAGGTATGCCCCGAGACGTTGCTCTTGGTGGAGGCGAAGACGGTGACCCCGGGGGTCTCGGCCAGTTCGGGGGTGACCTGGGAGCCCAGCCTGCGGGTCGCGCCGCCGTCGGCATAGGCGATGAGCGAGGGCACGACCCGCTGGGTGGGCCCGGGCCCGGCCTCACGCAGCACGTCGACGCCGGGCAACGGGATGGGGACGCCCCGGCCGTGCTCGGCGTCCCAGCCCGCCACCACGGTGTTGGCGGTGCCGAAGTCGATGCCGATCCGCGTGGTCATACGTCTCCCTGGTGGGTGTCCTGATCCCGGGCAAGGGCGATGTCGTGCCGGCCGCCGGCCGGGACGGCGCCGGTGTCGCTGATGATGATCTCGCCGCCGAAGCGTTCCGAGAGGCGGCTCGCGAGCAGGTCGAGCGCGTCCCGCACCGCGGGATCGCCGATCTGCGGGCGTAGTTCCAGTACGCGTCGCAGATCCTGCGGGCCGCTGTGGAGCAAGGGCCGTTCCAGCAGTTCCCGCGCGGAGGGCAGATGGGGGCTGTGCACTTCGTAGACACTCGCCAGGCCCCCGATGACGGCGGTGGCGAGCATACCCCCCCACGGAGAGAGCGCCAGGAAGTCCCGCTCTCTGGGCGGGTCGGCCCCGGGCACGTACGGCTCGGCGGCGCCCCGCAGCCACGGGAGGTCCTTGTCGGGTCGTCCGTGAAAATCGTTGCCCATGAGCACCTGATCGCCGTTCAGCAGCATCCGCTCCGCGAAGGCGTCGTCGATGGGCCGCTGCGTCCACGTGGCGAGCGGCCACCGGTCCAGGATGGCGCCCTTGTGCTCGGCGGTGCGGTGAAGCTTTTCCTGCGGTGAGAACTCCCATATCTCGGTATGCGGCTTGAGCTGCTCGTCGCCCGTACTTCTCTTGTAATGGTGCAGCGCCAGTGAGTGGGGGGAGAGAAAGAAGAGCGCGGGAATGAATGTGCTCTGATCGGCGTAGGCGGGATCCCTTACCGTCGCGGTGTGGAGGATCTCCTTTCGAGCTTCATGAATCACATAGAGATCGTCGAGGCTGATGAACGCGACGAGACCGGAGCCGGGAAGGGTCGTCAGTGCGCACCATTCCCTTGAGAGCTCACGGGGCCTCATGCCCCCTGGCTTGTCGCCGAGCCCGGGGTACGGCTCGTATCGCAGGCGGTTCGCACCGGGATCCGCGTAGGCCAGCCCCTCGCGGTAGAGCATCACCGCGCCACTGCTCGACCTCTGCATGTCCGAGAGATCGGACGAACGGCAGAGAACCTGGTGGTCCGGCAGGATCCGGACGACGCGATAGCGGTCGATACCCGTGTGCAGCCTGACGATGATCTCGGTGCCGAGATGCAATATCGAACAATCACTCACTGACCCGCTGAGCTTCCCGCTGAAGCGGCGCGTGGTCTCGCCGGTGCCGATGCGGAGTGTCTCCACGTCGAACTGTGAGCTTCGCGCGAACGGATATGTGCCGCACATCACGACCAGTTCTGAGCCGTCAGGCGCGAACGAGGCTCTTGCGCAGATGCCGCGAGGCCGATATGTGATCAGGCAGCGGTCGCGGGGCAGCCGGTCGACCGTGGCCCGCAGTCGCTCGCTCGGCTGCGCCGCCAGTCTCGAGAGCAGGTCGGCCGCATCTCCGGTGCGCTCCTGCTCGGGGACGAGCCGGGCGGCTGCGGCCGCTTGGGCCAGGGGCAGGTCGCTCGTGAGGCGTCGCAGGTCGTCCCAGCGGCGGTGTTCGGCGAGCCGGCGTGCGAGGTGGTCGAGTTCGTCGTGGGACATCTCGGCGATGCGGTCGCGTTGGTCGCCGGTGACGACGACCCGGATGACGTCGGTGTCGGCGGTGGTGGCCAGGGTCGTACGCAGTCGCTCGCGCAGGTCCGGAGCGGCGGCGCGGTAGGCCAGGGCCAGCAGCGACCCGTCGGGGTCGAGGGCCCGCCGCTGTTCGGCCTGCCCGATCAGGGTGAGATACGCGGCGCGGTCGGCGGGCTGCTCCGGCGCCGCCGCCAGCAGGTCGAGCACATCGGTCTCGGGCAGGCTCGAGGCCACCGCCCGTACCGTGTCCTGCGCGGCCGGGTCGCCGCCGGCGCAGGCCCGTACCAGCCGCCGCCACGCCAACCGCGCCCGAAGTCCCCGGCCGCCGCCGACGCGCCTTGTCGCCGACCATCGCGCCAGCCGGGCGGCCCCACCCGCGGAGATCCTTCCCGTCACCGAACCTCACCCGCCCAGCTCGATGTCGTCATCCGCCACGGCAACCGCTCCGGCCGCGTCACCGATCCCGACGTCATGGCGGAACCGGTGCTCCAGACAGGCCCGCAGCAGGGCCAGCGTCGCCCGGGTCTTCTTGTCGAGCACCGGGTTCCGCAGCGCCGCGACAACGTCGGCCAGCACCGCGGGATCCATCAGGCCCATGGGCCGGCCGATGACCGGGCGCAGGGTGTGCGCCGTGAGCGCGTAGAGGTCGATGGTGTCGTCGTTGACACCCACCACCGCCAGGACGTCGCCCGCCGGTGACAGCCGTACGAATCGCGACTCGTCGGCCAGCGGGTGCGGCGCACTGGAGCGCGACCCATCGGGTGCGGCGAGCGGGATCCGCTCGGACACGAGGTCGCCCTGTGGGCCGTCCGGCATGGCGTGGTCGCGAACCGGTGACACATCGAGGAGTTCGGCGTGCGACGGGTAGACCACGAGGAAGCGGTTCAGCGTGGACGACCAGGCCAGACCGATCGGAGGTGCGTCGCTCGACCGGCTCGCGAGCGTCACCGGCGGTCGCGCGGACGTGAACGGCGCGTGCCACACCCGCAACTCGCCCTCGTCGTCGCAACGCAGGAGTGCGGACGGCGACAGGGCGGCGAACAGCGGCCACACCTCACCCGGGCCACTGTCGAGCGGATTCACGACGGAGCCGGCGAGGTCGGCGACCACGACGTAGTCCTCTGCCACGTCGATGACGGCGACCGTCCGCCCGCCCGGCCCCACGGCGACGGCCTCTGGAAAGAAGTCCTCCGGACCTTCGGTGATCTCCGTTGGCACCAGGGACCGATGAGCGTCCCCCATGAACACCATGCCCGTCGTCCCTTGGCCGGTCCGATTATCCAGTGTCGCCACGATGAAGGCCCGGTCGCCCGCGACGCGCTCCAATGCCACGATCTCGCCGGCTCCGAAGCCGAGCGCCCGCACATCGCCTCGATCGGCGTAGTGGACCTCCAGGAGCGTCGCCATGCGGTCGGGGTCCCTGGCGTGCAGCTCGACCTCCGCGAGAACGAGCGTGCCGGAACCCAGATGAGCCACCAATTCGAGCGGATGGGCGAAGTCGGAGTAGAGCCGCGTCATCGCCCGGCTTTCGAGGTCCACGATTCCGGCGCAGAAGATGGTCCGGGCCGGGGATTCGCCGGCCTCCGACGGGCCCGTCGCCGGCGTGTGGAACTGTCCGACGAAGGCCAGTTCCGTACCGTCCGGTGCGAAATCGAGGTCATCGACCGCGACCGGCGGGCCGAGCCGCCCGTCGAGGTCGCCGAGCCTGAACCGGGCGTGCGGAAGAGTCGGGGCGGACAGGGCTTCCACGCAGGTGCGCACGGTGCGCGGATCGGCGGCTCGCAGCGCTTCGAACACGTGGCGATCGCCGGCGTCGGAGGGCCGGTCGCCGAACGCGCGGACCGCGTCGACGGCCTCGGTCAGCGGCAGCAGCACGGTGAGCCGCCACAGACGCTCCCACTCGCCGTCGCCTGCGAGCCGTCGCACCAGGTAGGAGCGTTCCTGCTCGGTGAGCGAGGAGATGTCGCCTCGATGGGCGGACCGCCCGGCCAGCACCCGTAGCGCGTCGATGTCGCCGAGCGTGGTCATGGCGGCGCGCAGTGACGCACGCTCCTGCGCGGACGCGCTCCGGTAGCCGAGCGCGAGGAGTTCGCCGTCCGGGTCCAGTGCCCGGTACTGCTCGTGCTGCCCGGTGCGTACGAAGAACACGGCGCGCCGCACCTCGTCGGAGGGCGCAAGGTGGTGTGCGGCGCAGAACGCGATCGCGTCGGGGGAGTCCACCGCCGCCGCGCAGAACAGGTCGACGGCGGCGGCCTCGCCCGGCGCCGGCAGCCGGGCACGTGCCCGTTCACCGATCGGGTGGTCGAAGCGCACCGCGGCCTCGATCAGCACGGGCGTGTCCACGGGTGCGTCATCGCCCAGCGTCAGCAGGCTGAGCGAACGCCTCTGGGCATCGGAGCAGGGACGCCTCCAACGCTCGAGTAGCGACCACAGCGTGGCATCGTGCTCATCGAACCAGTCGCGCCAGGCCGCGTTCACCACCTCGTCGGGGATCGACGGCGACCCCTCCAGCAATTGCGTGAGAACGGGCGAGGCCCACCGCCGCGCGGACGGTTCGGGCAGGTTCAACCACGCTCGCCAGACCGCCTCACGGCCCTGCGACCGCAGTGCGCGGGCGACGGCGTCCATGGCCGCGGGCACACCTGAGCCGGCCGCGCGGAGCACGGACGCCAGGGCCCGGCGACGCAGCCGTGATCTGTCTCCGAGGGGCAGTCGCAGCACCAGTGCGGCGGTACGCGGACGCATCGGCCTCACTCCGTCCGATCCTCGCCCAGGGCGATGTCCGTGGTGCCGCCCGCCGGGATGGGGCCGGTGCCGCCGGCCAGCGCGATTTCTCCGCCGAAGCGCTCGGCCAGACAGGTCGCGAGCAGGTCGAGTGCGTCCCGGGCCGCGGGATCGCCGATCTTGGGGCGCAGTTCCAGTACGCGTCGCAGATCCTGTGGGCCGCTGTGGAGCAAGGGCCGTTCCAGCAGCCCTCGCGCAGAGGGCAGGTGAGGGCTGTGCACTTCGCAGACGGTGCCCATGGCCGTGCTCGTACTGGTGGCGAGCATGTCTCCCCACGGAGAGAGCGCCAGGAACCTCCTGTGCGCGGGCCCGCCGGGGAGGTCCGGCGCGGCGGCGCCTCGTAGCCACGGGAGGTCCTTGTCGAGCTTGCCTGACAGATCGGAGATGAGCACCGCGGCGAAGGAGTGGTCGGTGTGCGGGCTCATCCATCCACCGAGCGGCCACCTGTCCGTGATCGCGCCCTCATGCTCGGCTGCGCGGTACGGCCCGCACTGTGGCGGGAACGTCCACATTTCGGTGTAGCTCGTCCAGCCCTGAGAGTGCGCCAAATAGGTCAGTGCCAGTGAATCGGGGGAGCGAAAGGAGAGCGCGGGTCCGTGCCGGTCGTCACTGGCATACCGCTCTCCCCACGTGGCGGTCCGGATGGTCCCCTTCTGGTTCTCGTTCACCACATGGAGTGCGTTAGGGCAGACGAACGCGACCAGCCCGGAGCCCGGAAGGGTCGTCAGCGCGGAATCGCCCGTGCGCACCGCCTCGCACGCGTGCTCGTGTCCGAACCGGGCGAACGGTTCGTACCGCAGACCGGTCGCCCCCGGGTCCGCGTAGGCCAGCCCGTCGGGGTAGAGCAGCACCGCACCACGGCCGGCCCTCCGCATATAAGAGAGATCGGACTGAGAGCAGAGGGTCTGGTGGTCAGGCCGGATCCGGATGACGTCATAACGGCCGATGGCCCTGTACAGCCTGATGATGACCTCGGTGCCGAGGTGCAGGATCGAATCATTGAGCCCCAGTGGGCTGTACTCCCCGCTGTAGTGGTGCGTCCAGGTGCCGGTGCCGATCCGGGCCGTCGCCACATCGCACGATCTCCTCTTCGCCCAGATGGCACAGATCACGGCGAGTTCGGAGGAGTCGGGGGAGAAGGACCCTCTGATCCAGGCACTCTGCGGCCAGCTCATGGTCAGGCGGTCGTGCGGCAGCCGGTCGACCGTGGACCGCAGTTCTGCGGGGGACCGTTCGGCGAAAGCGGCGAGGGGCGCCGCGGAGTCTCCGAGGCGCTCCCGCTCTGGCAGCAGCCGGGCCGTCGCGGCCGCCTCGGCCACCGGCAGGTCCAGGGTGAGATGCCGCAGTTCGTCCCAGCGGTGATGGTCTGCGAGGTGGCGTGCGAGGTAGTCGAGTTCGTCATGGGTCATTTCGGCGATGCGGTCGCGTTGGTCGCCGGTGACGACGACCCGGATGACGTCGGTGTCGGCCGTGGTGGCCAGGGTCGTGCGCAATCGCTCGCGCACGTCCTGCGCCACGGCGCGGTAGGCCAGGGCCAACAATGTTCCGTCCGGATCCAAGGCCTGCCGTTGGGCGTCCTGCCCGATCAGGGCCAGGTACGCGGCGCGGTCGGCGGGCTCGTCCGGTGCCATCGCCAGCAGGTCGAGCACATCGGTCTCGGGCAGCTCAGCGGCCTTGGCCCGTACCTCGTCCTGCGCGGCCGGGTCGCCGTCGGCGCAGGCCCGCACCAGGCGCCGCCACGCCCACCGCGCCCCCGGCCCCCGGGAACCGTCGGCACGCCGGAGCGTCGCGCGCCGCGTCAACCGGGCGGCGGAATCCGCTGTGAGCGTCTTCGCCACTACTCCTCACCCGCCCAGCTCGATGTCGTCATCCGCCGTCACCATCGCGTCCGCCGGTGGCCCAATGCCGATGTCATGGCGGAACCGGTGCTCCAGGCAGGCACGCAGCAGCTCCAGCGTCGGCCGCCACCCGGCATCGAGGGCCGGATTCTCCAGAACCGCGACCACGTTTGCGAGTTCCTTGCGGCCCATCAGGCCAATGGACCCGGCGATGACCGGGCGCAGGGTGAGGGCCGTCAGGGCGTAAAGGTCGATCGTGTGGTCCGGGCCCCCGATGGCGAGCACGTCGCCCTTCGGCGACACCTGTGCCCTCCGGTAGTCGCTGTGCGCGAGGGCGATGCGCTCGGACACGAGGTCGTCGGGCAGGGGGATGTCGCGGGTGGCCGGCACGTCGAGGAGCCACAACTCCGATCCGTCGTCCGCGTCCATGCTGATCGCCAGGAACCGGTTCAGCGCGGCCGACCAGGTGAGATGGACCGGGAAACTCGGCCGTGACCAGACCAGCCGCGATAGCGGTGGCCTCGTGGTGGTGAGCGGTTCGTGCCACACGTGGGCGTTGCCCGCCGAGTCGCCGCGGAGGAGAACGGACGGCGACAGGGCGGCATGCAGGCTGCCCACGGCCGGGCGCGGGCCGTTGTCGAGCACGTTCACCACGGAGCGGGTGAGATCGGCGACCACGGTGGTGTCCTTGCCGCAGAGGCCGATCACCCGGCCGGCGGGATCCACCGTGGTCCGGAGGAATTCCCGCCGCAGGTCGCCCAGCAGACCGGTGTCGAGCAGGGGGCCGTCGCCCGCACCGAGGAGCACCGTGAACCCCTCGTTCCCGTGGTCTCGGGCGGACACGACCGCGAAGGCCCGGTCACCGGCGATGCGGTGCAGCCCACGGATCGTGGCCGTCTCGAGGTCCAGTGCCCGCACTCCGGTGGGGTCGGCGTAGTGGATACCCCACCGCACGAAGGAGCTGCCGAATTTCTCGTTCTTCACGAGGACGCTCTCCGACCCCAGATGCGTGATTCCGAGCACCATCCCCATCCGCCCCCCGGAATACAGCCGCGTGAGCGTCGTGTCGCCGAGCTCGATGATTCCGGCGAAACCGTGGACGCTCGGCCCGGAGAAGGCGATCTGCATGCCATCGGGCGAGAAGTCGAGGTCGAAGGCACTGGGCGCTCGCGCGTCCAGTTCCCCGAGCCTGATGCGGGTGTGCGGGGTACGCCAGGACGCGGGCGCGGCGCAGAGAGCAGTCACACAGGCGCGTACGGCACGCGGGTCCGCGGCTCGCAGCGCCTCGAACACCAGGCGGTCGTCGGAGGGCCGCCAGTCGCCGAACGCGCGGACCGCGTCGACGGCCTCGGCCAGCGGCATCAGCACGGTCAGAGGCCACAGACGGTCCCAGTCGCGCCGATCCGTCAACCGCCGTACCAGGTAGGCGCGTTCCGGCTCGGTGAGGGAGGTGAAATCGTCGTGTTCGGGGCGCTGTCCCGCCAGCACCCGCAATGTGTCGATCCCACCGAGTGCGGTCATCGCCTCTCGCAGGAGTGAGCGCTCATCGGCGGACACGCTCCGGTAGCCGAGGGCGAGCAGCTCCCCATCGGGATCCAGTGCCCCGTGCTGCTCGAGCTGCCCGGTTCGTACGAAGAACACAGCGCGCCGCACCTCGTCGGAGGGGGCGAGATGGTGCGCGGCGCAGAACGCGATCGCGTCGGGGGAGTCCACCGCCGCCGCGCAGAACCGGTCGACGGCCTCGGCGTCGCGGCATGCCGACAGCCTCGCACGTGCCCGCTCACCGAGTGGGTGGTCGAAACGGGCGGCGGCACCGGCGAGCAGGTGCGGCTCCACGGGCACGCGGTCGTTCCCGAGCGCCAGTCGGCTGAGCACTCGCGCCTCGGGATCGGAGTCCGAAGCGGCCCGGCCCCAGCGCTCCAACAGTGACCACAGCGAGGCATCGTGCTCGGCCAGCCAGTCGCGCCAGGCGGCGTCCACGGCCAGGTCGGGAACCGGCGCCGTGCGTTCCAGCAGCTCCAACAGATCCGGCGAGGTCCATCGCCCCGGAGGCCCGCCGGACACCGACGGATCCAGCCATGCCCGCCACACCGCCTCGGGACCGAGCCGGCCGAGGGCACGTGCGACAGTGGGCGTGGCCGCCGGCACATCGGCGTTCGCCGCGCGCAGTACGGTCTCCAGGGCCTGGCGGCGCAGTCGGGACCCCTGCGCGAGAGGTAGCCGCAGCAGCAGCGCGGCGGTCCACGGACGCATCGCCGTCACCCCGTCCGATCCTCGCCGAGGGCGATGTCGTGCGGGCCGGCCGCCACCGGGTCGGTGCCCAGCTCGATGTCGCCACCGAAGCGCTCGGACAGACAGGTGGCCAGCAGGTCCAGCGCGTCCCGCACCGCGGGATCGCCGATCCCCGCACGCAGTTCCCGTACGTCGCGCAGGTCCCGCGGGGTGCCGCGCACCAGCGGCCGTTCCAGTGCCGCGCGGGCGTAGGGCAGCCGGGGACTGTGCAGCCTGAGGTCCCGTTCGGGGGACATCCTGTTCATGGTGACGAACATGTCTCCCCACGGCGCCACCGCGATGGGGCCGCGGAGCAGCCCGAGCCGCGAGCCCGGCACGGATGGGGCATACCGCCAGGGGAGGATGTCCTCGTCGATTCCCCCGAACCGCCCGGCCGCCGCGTCGGAGATGAGGATCCGCGCGGCGAACGCGTCGTCGAGGCACCGCCCGCGCCACTCCTCGAGCGGCCATCTCTCCCGGATCGCCCCCTCGTGCTGGGCGGTGCGTCGCGGTGCGCCCTTCACCGGGAGCTCCCAGATCTCGGTGCGCTGCCCGGACGGCTCGGCGCCTGAGGCGAGGAACGAGTTCGCGTAGCGGTGCAGCACCAGAGAGTCCGCGGACAGGAAGGAGAGCGCGGGGTCGCATCGCCCCGCGTACTCGCCCGCGTCGATCAGATCGATCTCGTGGAGGACTTCTCCCTCCTCGGTCAGCAGCAGCAGCTCACCGTGGTCGTACAAAGCGATGAGCCCCGCGGCCGGCAATGTCGTCAGGGCGAAGTGGAGATGATTGAGCCCCGGCCCCCGGCCCGCGTTCTTCTCCTGGAGCCGGGGGACCCGCTGGAACCGAAGTCTCTTCACGCCCCGATCGGCGAAGACCAGCACGTCGGGCTGGGCCAGCACCGCGCCCCGGCTCGATCTCCTCACGCACGAGATCCTGGACGGGGGATAACGGATGACCTGGCCGTCGGCCATCACGCGGTAGATCTGGCCCCGTTTGCCCTTGTCGCGCCGGACGAGGATCTCCTCGCCGAGGTGCAGCACCGTGAAGTGGTCATCGCTGATCCCCAGTACGTTCTTGCCGAAGCGGCGAGAGCTCTCGCCCGTACCGATCCGGAGCGTCTCGACCCGCTCCTCTTCGACGTTCATCCTCCGGTCGGCCATGTACGTCACGGCCAGTTCGGAGGAGTCCGGCGAGAACGACGCGTCGATGTCGGAGCAGTCGTCGCCCGTCGCGTACTCGATCAGCGTGTCCCGCGGCAGCCGGCCGACCGTGGCCCGCAGGTCTCCGGGGGACCGCCCGGCCAGTGCCGCGAGCGCCGCGGCAGAGTCCGTGGTGAGCTCCCGTTCCGGCAGCAGCCGGGCCATCGCGACCGCCTCGGCCACCGGCAGGTCGAGGGCGAGGCGGCGCAGTTCGTCCCAGCGTCGGTGCTCGGCGAACCGGTGTCCGAGATAGTCCAGCTCCGCGGGCGACAGCTCGGCGACGCGGTCCCGGCTGTCGCCGATGACCGCGATCCGCACCGCATCTCCGTCCCCCTCGGCGGCCATGACCGTGCGCAGCCGCTCGCGCACCTCGTGGGTGGCGGCCCGGTAGGCCAGGGCGAGCAGTGCACCGTCCGGATCCAGTGCCCGGCGCTGGGCGCTCTGCCCGATCAGGGTGAGGTACGCGGCCTGGCCGGCGGGCTCGTCCGGACCCGCGGCCAGCAGGTCGAGCACATCGGTCTCGTGCACATCGGTCTTGGGCAGGCCCGAGGTCATGTCCCGTACCGCGTCCTGCGCGGCCGCATCACCGTCGGCGCAAGCCCGCACCAGCCGCCGCCATGCCCGCCGCGCCCGCGGCCCCCGGGAGCCGTCCGCGCGTCTCCTCGCGGCCCGCCGCGCCAGCCGGACGGCGTCATCGGTGGTGAGCGTCTTCGTCACCGCCCTCACCCGCCCAACTCGATCTCGTAGCCGTCCGCCACGGCCGTCGGCCCGGCCGCGTCGCCGATCGCGACGTCGTGGCCGAACCGGTGCTCCAGACAGAGCCGCAGCAGGGTCAGCACCTGCCGGGACTGGTCATCGAGCATTGAATGCTCCAGCATCGCGACCACATCGGACAGGGCCTTGTGACCCATCAGGCCGACGGGGCCGGTGACGACCGATGGCAGGGAAACGATCAGGCCGGTGAGATCGTAGAGGTCGATCGTGCCACCCAGGCCGCAGACGGCCAGTACGTGCCCCCTCGGTGACAGCCGGGCGAAGCGCGACTCACCGAGGGGTGATGCGAGTGGGATCCGCTCCGATACGAGGTCGCCCGGCATGACACCGTCCGGGACCCACGACACGTCGAGGAGTTCCAGATGCGACCGGCCGACCGCCAGGAACCGGGCCAGGGCGGGCGACCAGGCAAGGTCGAGCGGGGCTGTTTCGCGTGACCAGACGCGGGCGGTTCTCGGTGGTTCCTTGGAGGTGCGCGGTTCATGCCACACCTGCAGGTCGCCGTCGGAAGTGCAGCGGACGAGGGTGGAAGGGGACATCGCGGCATGCGACGGCATGCGGTGCGGAATGCCCGATCCCGGGTCGAGGGTGTTGACGGCGGAGCCGGCCAGGTCGACCACCTCGGCGTACCCGTGCTGTTCATGACCCAGTACGGCGATCAGTCCGCCGTCGGGACCTACCGTGGTGACCGTTGAGTATCCGCCGTACAGACCGGGAAGTACGCGGGCACGCGCGAGATGTCCATCAGGGCCCCCGGCCCACACTGTGATCTCTGCATTCCCGTCCCAGTCGTAAGCCCACGCGGTCACGCTGAAGGCGCGATCACCGGCGACACGGTCCAGGCAAAGGATGCCGGTTTTTCCTGGGAGGTCGGCGTCCCCGAAATCATGTACCCGCACACCGTCGGGGCCGATGAAGTGGATCTTCTGGCGAGGAGAACCTCTTCTCCCAGCGGCCTCCACCACGACCATGGTGTCCGACCCCAGATGTGCGACCCGCTCCAGCGGGTGTGCGAAGTCGGAATACAGTCGCGTCAGTGTCCTGCGCTCGATGTCGATGATCCCGGCACAACCGTTCAGACCTCTTTGAACGAACGCGAGTTGCGTGCCGTCCGGAGCGAAATCAAGGTCATGGACGGATGGCACGCGCTCGTGGAGATCACGGAGCCTGATACTGGTGGGCCGCAGGCGCGGGTTCGCCGGGCTCCCCGACATGTTGGAAAGGGAGTTCACGCGATTGCGCACGAGCGACGGATCCGCGGCTCGCAGAGCCTCGAACATCCTGGGGTCGTCCTCACCGGCCGGCCGCCAGTCGCCGAACGTGCGTACCGTTTCCACGGCGTCGGGGAGCGGCATCAAGGCGGTGAGCGACCACAGGCGGCTCCAGTCGCGCTGGTCGGTGAGCCGCCGTACCAGGTAGGTGTGTTCCTGGTAGGTGAGCGCGGTGAGGTCGCCCGGCCGGGTGCCCTGTCCGGCCAGTACCCGCAGCGTGTCGATGCCGCCGAGTGCGGTCATCGCGGCCCGCAACGCCGAGCGTTCTTCGGCCGACGCGCTCCGGTAGCCGAGGGCGAGCAGGCCGCCGTCGGGATCAAGCGCGTGGTACTGCTCGCGCCGGCCGGTGCGTACGAAGAAGACGGCGCGCCGCACCTCGTCGGCGGGGGCCAGGTGATGGGCGGCGCAGAACGCGGTCGCGTCGGGGGAGTCGAGCGCGGCCGCACAGTACAGGTCGTTGGCGTCGGGGTCGCCGCTTGCCAGCAGCCGGGCACGTGCTCGCTCACCGATCGGGTGGTCGAAGTCGGTGGCGGCCTCGATCAGCACCGGTGCGTCCACGGTCGCGCCGTCACCTAGCGCGAGCAGGCTGAGCGAGCGCCTGCGGGGATCGGAGGCCGTCGCGGGACGGGCCCAACGCTCCAGCAACGACCACAGCGCGGCATCGTGCTCGGCCAGCCAGTCACGCCAGGCGGCGTTCACCACCTTGTCGGGAACCGTCGCGGAACCCTGGAGCAGCTCCGGCAGAACGGGGGAGGTCCACCGCCGGGGAGACGGTCCGGACACCGACGCCTTCAGCCAGACATTCCAGACCGCCTCGTGGCCCTTGGACCGAAGCTCGCGAGCGACCGCGTGCATGGCCACGGGCTCGCCGGAGTCGGCCGCGCGCAACACGGTCTCCAGGGCCTGGCGACGCCGCTGTGACCCTCGGCCGAGAGGCAGTCGCAACAGCAGTGCGGCGGTCCGCAGGCGCATGGGGCCTCACTCCGCCCGGTCCGCACCGAGTGCGATGTCGGTAGGGCCACCTGCGAGCACCGGACCGGAGCCCAGTTCGATCTCGGCTTCGAAGCGGTGTGCGAGACATGCCTCGGAGAGCGCGAGAACCTCGCGGACCTCGGGGTCACCGATCCGGGCGTGCAGCTCCCGCACGCGCTGCCACTGCCGGGGGGTCGCTTGCAGCAGCGGCGGCTTCAGGATCTCGCGTACGGAGGGAAGGTAGGGGCTGCGCACCTGGAACCAGCCTGTGTCGCGGTCGTGCCACCCGTCCACGGTGACGATCATGTCCGCGTACGTGGACACCGTGATCACCCACCGGCTCCTGCCCTTGTCCAGCTGCGGCGAATCCGGGAGGTCACCGCCGAAGTAGAGGTGGCGGTCATCCCTGCCGAGCCACGTGGCGAATTCGGCATCGAGGGGAAACCCCCGTAGCGACGCCTCGAATCCGGCCCGGCCGCTGCCCTTCTCGGCGCCGCGGCGCAGGCCGCCGGATGCCGAGAGCGTCCAGATCTCCCAGCATCGGTCATCTGCCCCGACCGCCAGCGAATCCGGGGTGAGGAAGGTCATCCTCGGCGGCGCGGCATGTCCGAGACGCTCCTCGACCAGCACGGTCCCCTGCTCGTCCAGCACGAGTACCCGGTCACCGGTACTGACCGCGATCAGTCGGGCGTCCGGCAGCGTGACGATCCGGCACCCGAAGTGCCTTCTCGGATCGACGGACGCCTCGACCACCTCGGCGAGGCGAGGGACAGGCAGGTGCCGTCGGCGGACGGACCCCCGGTCGACGAAGACGAGCCCGGACGCGGTGACCGCGACGACTCCCGTACTCGCCCGTGCCATGCACGAGATGAGCTTCGGGCCTTCGGGGGGAATGACCTTCTGTACGGGGTGGACACGGCTGAGGGAATCGCCCGGAGTTCCATGCCCCCTGTCCTTCAGCCAGAAGATCTCGTCGCCCATGTGCACGACGCAACGGCTCACTCCGAAGCGTTCGCGCCGCTCACTGGCGCTCAGGGAGCTCTCTCCGGTCGCCATCGGGATCGTCAGCATGTGCAGCATGGGTGAGCGCGTATCGGTGATATCGATGGCGAGTTCGGCCCCATCCGGGGAGAAGACGGCCTGAGCCGGGGTGAGGGACACCGGCGCACGTCCCCAGTTCTGCGTGATCATGGTCTGCCGTGGCAGCCTCGCGAGGGTCGCACGCAGCCGTTCGGGCGAGTATGCGGCGAGCGCGGTGAGCAGGTCGCCGGTCGCACCGGTGCGCCGGTCGGCCGGAATCAGCCGGGCGGTCGGGATCGCGCCGGCCAGGGGCAGATCCAGGACCAGCCGGCGCAGCTCGTCCCAGCGCTGGTGCTCGGCCAGTTGCCGGCTCAGGTAGTCGAGCTCGGCACCTGACAGCTCGGCGACCCGATCGCGCTGCTCGCCTGCGACCACGACCCGGATCACGTCGGCATCGCCCTCGGCCGCCAGCGCCGCACGCAGTCGCCCTCGCCGCTCCCCGGTCGCCGCCCGATAGGCGAGTGCCAGTAGCGAACCGCCTGGATCCAGCGCCCGCCGCTGAGCGCCCTGCCCGATCAACGCCAGATAGACGACCCGGTCGGCGGGCTCCTCCGGCGCCACTGTCAGCAGCTCCAGGGCATCGGCCTCCGGCAGCTCGGCGGCCCCCTCCCGTACGGCATCCTGAACGGCGGCGTCGCCCTCGGCGCAGCCCCGTACCAGCAACCGCCACGCCCACCGCGCACGCGGCCCTCGAGAGCCGTCGGCACGCCGGCGGGTGGCCCACCGCACCAGCCGGGCCGCGAAGTCCTCCGTCAGCGGTACCACGCCGCTACACCTCCAGTACCGGCACCTGGTGTTCGGCGGCCTGGGCGGCCTCGGCGAAGGACGCCGACTGGGCGCGGCCCTCGCGCAGCCAGGCGCGCAGATCCTCGATGACCTCACGCTGCGACCTGCTCAGCGGTACGGTCCGGGCCGTCGCGCGTGCGATGTCGGCGGTGGTGATGTCGCGGTCCTCGGCGAACGCCTCGTACATCGCGTCGATGATGACCTGCTCCAGCTCGGCGCCGACGAACCCGTCACAGTCCTCGGCCAGCCGGTGCACGTCGAAGGCCTCCGGCATCCGCCCGCGCTTGCGCAGATGGACCGTGATGATCTCGCGCCGTTCCTCCTCGGTGGGCAGATCGAGGAAGAACACCTCGTCGAACCGGCCGCGGCGCAGCGTCTCGGGCGGCAGCGCGCTGACGTCGTTGGCCGTGGCCACGACGAACACCGGCGCGGTCTTCTCCTGCATCCAGGTCAGCACGGTGCCGAACACCCGCTGTGAGGTGCCGCCGTCATGACCGCCCGCCGCCAGCGCCTTCTCCACCTCGTCGATCCACAGCACGCACGGCGATATGGTCTCGGCCAGCCGCAGCGCCCTGCGCACCCGCTCTTCGGACTCGCCCACCAGCGGGCCGAACAGCGCCCCGACGTCCAGTCGCAGCAGCGGCAGCCGCCAAAGCCCTCCGATCATCTTCGCGGTGAGGCTCTTACCGGTGCCGGGGATGCCGATGAGCGCGATCCCCTTGGGGGCGGGGAGGCGGAACTGCCGGGCCTCGTCACTGAAGGCGCGCTCACGCAGCCGCAGCCACTCCTTGAGCACGTCGAGACCGCCCAGGTCATCGGGGGTCTCCTCGGCGCCGTAGAACTCCAGTGCCTCGCTCTCCCGGATGACGGCCTTCTTCTCCGCCACGACCGTGTCGATGTCACGGTCGTCCAGCACGTCGTCGCGCACGATGGCCTTGGCGAAGGCCCGGCGGGCCTGCGCCGCCGTGAGCCCGAGCGCCGCCTGGGCCAGCCTGCTGCGCCCCGCCGGGGTGAGGGCGGACTTCACGCCCTTGGTGCTGTCGATGAGGTGGTCGAGTTCGCGGCGCAGCGACTCACCGTCGGGCAGCGGCATCTCCACCACCACCGCGTCATCGCCCAGCTCCACCGGGATGGTGCGCACCGGCGTGGTGACGATCAGCGAGGAGCCGGTGAACACGAGCTTGTGGGCGAGGTTGCGGACCCGGCGGCGGACCGCCGGGTCGCGCTCCCAGAACGAGTGGAAGTCCTTGAGCACGTACAGGTCGCGGCGCGACGGATCCTTCAGCGCCAGCTCCTGGATCTTGGCAAGGGCCTCAGGAGGCGTCGTCGCCTTGGGCAACTGCCGCCCCGCCACGGACTCCATGCCATCGGCGATGTCCCAGGTGACCAGGTCGGACGAGGGGTCGCGGTCGCGGCGCACCCGGTTCAGTACCTCGAGCGCCCGCTGCTCCTCGACCGTGACGAGCACGATCAGCGCCACCCGGGCGCGCAGATACTGCCGGATCTCGTCATGAATGCTGATCGTGCCCACTCAGAATTCCCCTCCCGGTGCCACCATGCCGGTGAACGTCATCGTCGCGTCGTCAGCGATCATGATCTCCAGTTCGGGTACGTCCGGCAGCTCGCCCGCTCCGTAGCGGTCGGTGCGCGTCCAGTGCTCCTTGTTCGACGAGCCGCGCAGCCCCCGGCCCAGGTGCAGCCGCTCGTTGTAGCGTCCCGCGATCACCAGGTCGGCGTCGGCGACGGCCGCCGCCCGGGCCGGGTCCGCCTCGATCTCCCGGCGGGTGAAGCCGGTCAGCACGATCACCCCCAGGCCGCTGTGCGCCTTCACCTCGGTGCAGAAGGCCGCGACCGCGGCCGGCTGCTCCAGTGGCTCGCCGCCGGTCAGCGTCACCCCTTCCAGGTGCGCGGCATCGGCCAGCACGTCCGCCGCCACCTCACCGACCGGGCGGACGAATCCCTTGCCGCCATCGCCATCGCCTCCATCGCCCAACGGCGCGTGAGTCTCGGGGTTGAAACAGCCGGGGCAGCCCAGGGAGCAGCCCTGACTCCAGATGACGCGGCGGGTGCCGGGCCCGTTGGCGGTGCTGCGAGCGATCACGGCGTGCAGACGCCAGGGAATGTCCAGGCCGCTCAGCCCTGCCACAGGCGGTCCTGCTCCTCGGTCTCGACCTCCTGGTAGGCCTCCTCGGTGAGCTCATGATGCTCGACCGCTCCGCCGAGCGACCGTACGAGGGGATCGGTGTCGTCCAGGCAGCGTGTGCCGGCCACACCCTGGACCCGCATCTCCACAGTGCCGTCCGGTCCGATGACGATCTCGACGCTCTCCTCAGCCATCGCTCACCCTCCTGAGGGGACAGGGCCGCTGCGTACTATGACGCACGTGAGGCGCGACCGGCCCCACCGCACGTGTCTGGATTTTCCAGCACTGCGGCCGATCGTGTCATCAGGCCCGGGTCGTCCTCCTGCCACCGATTCGGTGTACGACGGCATGCGATCGACCGATCCCGGGGTGTGTCGACACGCATGACCTCATGTGGTCATAGCCCGACATAACTGGCTGACTCCTGTTGACTCCGACAAGTCGGCAAATGATTCTTGCGGGTACTGCGGACACCAGTTGCATGAGGAGCTGGATATCCGAATCTGCGGATAACGGGGTTGAAGACGAGGCGCTGCCGACTTCCTCACTGACGCATGCGCCTTTTCGTTTTTTTCGTTCCTGTGCGCCTGATGTCACGAGGAATGGAGGTGCCATGCCCGTCACATCCGCGAATCCGGGCCTTCACATCCAAGAATCACCGGCCCGGTGATGGCCATGACACCGGTACCCGCCTCGGGCACCGCGTCAGTGAACCGCGGACGGGCATGATGCGCACCTCGACCCCCGCCAGGCAGGATCGGCAGGCGCAGACCGACGGACGGCGCCGTCGGCGCAAGGAACGGGCCGACAGGGCACGCGCGCCCGAACCGAAGAACATCGTCAGCAGCGCCGGGCAGCCACTGGATCCCGGTGTGCGGCGCGAGATGGAACGGCGGCTCGGCTACGACCTCGGCCGCGTACGGGTGCACGCCGACCGCGATGCCGCGGCGCTCACCGAGATACTCGGCGCGGACGCGGTCGCGTTCGGCCAGGAGATCTTTTTCAGCGAGGGCGCGTACGAGCCCGGCAGCGTGAACGGGCGCCGGCTGCTCGCCCACGAACTGCTGCACACCGTACAGAACCCGTACGGTCTCGGTGCCCTGCGCGTGGGCCGGGACGCGGGCGCGGTGTCCCTGCCGCAGCAGGCCATCGAGCAGGAGGCCGAGTCGGCGGCCCAGGCGTCGACCACGGGTGAGAGGGCCACCGGCGACCAGGCGGGCGCGGTCCAGGGCGGCTGGGCCACGCCCGGCTGGCTGCGCTACGCCACCGTCGACGCCGAGCGGATGCGCGCCGAGCAACTGGATCCCGCCACGCTGGCCGACCGGCTGGCGAACTCGGTGCTGCGCTCGCTGCGCGGCGACCCTGAGGACCGGTCGCGACGCACCCGCATCCAACTGGCGCGGCTGCCGGAGGACTTGGGAGACGCCGTCCTCGAACGCCTGGAGACCAGGCTCCTCAGCCCGGAGTACGAGCGGGTGCTCGATCTCGTCGAGGAACTCGATGACGAGAGCAGCCTGGGGCAGAACGCGCTCGACGCCCCGGCCGAGGTGATGGATCCGATCGAGGAGCTGCGGCTCGAACGCGAGCGGCAGGCGGTCGAAGAGCGGCAGGAACAGGAGCAGGAGCAACGGCCCGAGACGGCGCCCGGGCCGGAGCAGGACCGGCCCGACACCGGCGGTGCCCCCGGCGACGGCGCCCAGGAGAACGAGAATGCCCCGCAGGACTGGGGAGCATCCCAGGACGACGGGCAGGAGCGGCTGCTGGGCTCCAGCGCGGGGAGCGGCGGGAGTTTCTCGTCGAGCGGACAGGAGGCGGCACCGGCCACCGCACCCCCACGGCAGACGCTTCCGACTCCGGTATCGCGGTCCTTGGGAGAGAAGAAGGACGAGGACGGGCAGCAGGAGGGCGAGAAGGAGAAAAAGGACTCCGAAGAGGCCAAGGAGGAACAGGCCGAGCAGAGCGTGCCGGTCGCCAGCGAGGAGGAGTCGGCGGCCAAGAACCGTCCGGGCGCGGTCAATTCGCGCGTGGCCGGGAAACAGAAGCCGGAGACCAAGGCCGGGGTGAGAACGCCCACGGGTTCGCCGATGGTGGGCGGCCGGGATCCCCAACCGTCCAGTCCGGTCAGCACGATCGAGGGCGTACGCAATCAGGATGTCGACGGCCCGGAGGAGAAGGCCGAGGAGGATCCGTTCGGCTCCGGGAGCGAGTCGGAGGTCGAGGCCGGGAGCGAGGAGAAGAGCGCCTGGGACATCAAGCTCCAGCCGGAGGACTTCCTGCCCGCGCAGGACCTCGATGTGTCCGCCGTGCCCACTGCCGACCAGCTGGACCTGTCCTCGTCCTCCGAGCCGGCGATGCCGTCCTTCCCCGCGCCCCCGGCGACCAAGGCCGACAAGGTACAGGCCGAACGGGACGCCGAGGACGCCCAGGAGGCGGCGGCGGAGATCGAGCCCGAGCCTGAGCCCGAGGAGGGCGGCGCCGAGGCGCTCTCCGATACGGAATCGGCGGCCTTGGAACCGGCGGCCGAGGTCGGCGAAAGCGGGCCGGCGGACGGGCAGCCGAGCGGTCTCACTCTCGAGCAGGCCACTGGAGCGCCGGCCGCCCCGGCGATGTCGAGCGATCCGAAGAGCGGAGCCGACCCGAAGGCCGGCCCCGTCGCCGCGCAGGTGGCGGTGCTGGAGGCACCGGGCAAATCCGAAGGCGGCAGCGACGTCAAGGAAGCCGCCGCCAAGGAGGAGAAGCGCGCTCCCGCCGGGGGCGACCTGAGTCCTGCGACGAGAGAGCAGAGTTCCCGTACGGCCCCGGCGGAGAATCCCATGCCCGCCGCCCCACAACCCGCGGCGCTCCCTGCAGCCGCGCCCGCGCCCGCGCCGACTGCCGCACCGGCGGCCGAGGCTGCGGCGCCCGAGGCTCTCCCCACCCAGGGATCGTCCGGCGGCGGAGGAGGTGGCGGCGGAGGAGGTGGCGGCGGGGCGCCCGCACCGGCCAAGAGCAAGAAGGATTCAGGGCCGGTCCCGGACCTGTCGGAGGCGTCTCCGGAAGCGGGCCTGACGACCGCTTCGACGCTCAAGCCGCACATGGCCCTCGCGGCCATGACCGGTGTGAGCGGCTCGGTCGACCGGGCCGTCGGTGAGGAGCACACGGCCCTCGCTTCGGCGCCGCCCTCGATGCAGCGCCCGGCGGGGGCGCCGCAGACCCTCGCGGGCAAGCCGAAGGCCGATGCGTCGGCGGAGTACTCGCAGGACCCGGCAGCTAGATCCGACGCCCCCGACCAGGAGACGGCTGAGGTCACGGGCGCCAAGGAACCCGAGGGCGAGATCGAGGCCGAGCAGGCGGAGGAGCCGGGCGGCTGGGACACCTTCAAGATGGCCCTGGGTTTCGGCCTCGGCTGGGTCGCGAACAAGCTCGGTTTCGAGGTCGACCCGCAGGAGCTGGCCGCCAAGTTCGCCGGGCTGCCGACCAAGGACGAAGCGCTCAAGCAGGCCCAGGCGGGCAACGCGCCGGGCGTGCAGATGGAGGGCGCCGCCGAGCAGACGGCGGGTGATCAGGGCTCTGCGGTCGACGCCAAAGGCCAGGAGACCATCGAGACGGGCCGTGACGACGCCGGCCGCTCGATGGGGGAGAACCAGGTCTACCCCGACGTTCCCGGTGAGCAGATGACGGCGAACGTGCCCGGCTCGGAGGGCGGGAGCGGCGGTGTCTCCGAGGGCGGCGCGGCCACCGGCGCCGTACCTCCCGAGGCCGCCTCCGAAGTGGCGGAGCACGAGCGCGGTAAGGAGTTCCAGGCCGCGTTCAGCAACGGCCAGAAGGGCATGTCCGAGGGGCGGCAGACCAAGGACCGGGACTTTCGCGACTCACAGCAGAAGCACAAGGAACAGGTCGACACCGAGATCGCGACCAACACCGAGAGCCAGGCGAACGAGCGAGAGAAGGCCCTGGACGAGGTCACGACCCAGCGTTCCGACTGGCGCGAGGAGCAGGACCGGGAACTGGAGACTCTCGGCACCAAGAAGACCGAGAGGCGCGAGCAGGTCCGAAGGGACGTCAAGGACAAAGAGAAGGAGACCGACGACGACGTCGCCGAGGAGAAGGAGACCGGCGACAAGAAGATCCGGGACAAGAACGCCGAGGCCGAAAGAGACGCCGAGAAGAAGCGCGACGACAGCGTCAACGAGTCGGGCAACTGGGTCAGCAAGGCCTTCGACTGGATCAAACAGAAGGTCATCGAGATCAAGAACGCGATCGTCCGCGTCATCAGGGCGGCGCGCGACGCGGTCATCGGCTTCATCAGGAACTTCAAGGAGACGGTCGAGCGCTGGATCAACGAGGCCCGCGCCTTCATCGTCGACACGATCAAGAACCTCATCAACGATCTGATCGAGTTCGCCAAGGCGCTGGTGCGGGCCATCATCGACCTGGCCAAGCGCATCCGAAGGCTGATCACTTCACTGATCGAGGCCGCGATCGCCTTCGTCAACCGGCTCGCGGCCGAACTGAAGCAGCTCATCACCGACCTGCTCAACGCCATCGGCAAGCTGCTGAACGACATCTTGAACGTCCTCATGCAGGCGCTCAAGGCCGTGGTGAAGGCGGTCGTGGACGCTGTGAAGGCGGTGCTGGACTTCGCCGTCAAGCTGCTCAGCGCGTACGGCGATTTCATGCTCATCGCGGTCGACTTCCTCACCGACCCGGGCGGCTGGCTGAGCGGCGCCAAGAACTCGGCCGTGGACGGCGCGAAGAACCACCTCTTCCGGGAGGTGAAGGCGGCCGTCAAGCAGTGGTTCCAGGACAAGATCCAGGAGATCATCGGCGTCCCGAAGGCCATCCTGGACAAGCTGATCAAGGGTGGTATCAAGCTCGAAGAGATCGTCAAGATGGCGTGGGACGCCATCCTCCCCCAACTCCCATTGATCATCGGCGAAATCGTCATCACCAAGGTCGTCGCCAAGCTGATCCCGGGCCCGGGCTGGGTGATGGCCGTCATCGACGCCATCCGTACGGCCATCGGCGCGCTAGGCGAGATCCTGCGCGCGCTGGGCGCGGTCCTCGACTGGCTGAAGGCCGTCCGCCGCGGCGGCGCCGGCATCCTCTTCGCGAAGGCGGTCGCGGCAGGCATCGTGGCGCTCCTCGAACTGGCCTACGAGGCGCTGCTGAGCGGCATCGGCAAGTACGTCTCGAAGGTGGGAAAGCGACTCAAAGGCATCGCCGCCAACCTCGGCAAGGACAAGGGCGGCCCCAAAGCCCCGGCCAGACCGGGCACGGCGGACGGCAGGGCCCCCACGCGTGGCGACGGAAGACGCCCGGAGCAGGACTCCGAGCGCGCTCCGAGGATGCCAGGCGCCCCCGGCGCCCGCCCGACGGCCACCAGGCCGAGACCTGGCACGCAGCCCGGCCCGACCAGGCCCAGTACGCGCGGCCCGGAGCGGGACGGCGCGCGCGGCCCGGCCAGAGACGCAGGTCCAGGGCGGCCCAGGAGACCTGCTGATGGCAGGGAGCCCACGGGCGCCGACATGGACCGCAGGCCGAAACCCAAGGGCGACGACAGGCCGGCCGCCCACCCGACGCCGAAGCCCAAGCCGAAACCGGAGCCCCCGCCGAAGCCGGAGCCAAACCGCAGACCGCAGGACGCCACCCCGAACCGGCCCAGAGACGACAAGGAGCCCACGAGCCCGAAGGACGACGGTAGGGATCCCCGGCGTCTGGACACGCCCAAAGATCAAGACGCGAGGACGCCCAAGGACAAGGACGGCGACAAGGATTCCTCCGGAAAGCCGAAGGGCAAAGCCGACGACCCCAGGAAACCCAAGGACGGAGACAGGGACACGAGGAAGCCGAAAGGCAGCACGGGCAGAGACGGAAAACCTAAGGCTAGGGATCTGACTGAGGAGAAGCAAGATAAGAGGGATCAGCGAAAAAAGGATGAGGACTCGAGGGAATCCAAGGACGACCGCCTCCGAAAGATAGTTGCCCGTATCCGCCCAAGGCTCTATAAGAGTATGAGCCGCGGAATTCGGCGTTCGCTTCTCTCTGATCTGCTCACGGCGCTACAGCGCTACTATCGTCTCTCCAGCCTCCGCCCCGTCGGTGCTGATCCGTTCACAATCGCTGCGACGTTGAACCCGTCGCTACCTGTACTGAGCGGTGAATACTCGGAACCTAATTCTGAGCCCAATGCTTACAGTATCCCGCCTGGGATACCGAGGCATAAGGATGAAGTTGAAGTAGGATGGGCTGGCTATGCCAGTAAACAGCAGGGCGAGTCTTATGTAGGGCGGATTACTCGCGTTCGGCGAAGGAATGGGCAGCAGCGTAGCTTTACGTTCTATGGCCACAATAAGGATGGAAAAGGGATATTCGATATTCCCATCGGCGAGGCAAAGTCGCGCTGGCGAAAAAGGAATGGGCTCCATAGATTCTATGTGCTCGGACCAGAATTTGAAAGAATTCGGCACGACGCTAAATGGGTTAAGTATCCGGAAGCTAGGCAGACGCTGAATTATCGCTTCGATGGACAGTTTAGTAATCCTGACGAACCGTCTAGCGTGGCCAAAACCGGAAAAGAACTAAAGCCTCAATGGCATCATGTCGTTGAACAACGTCAGGCTGGGCCAAATAGTGTACATAATCTCGCCTTGGTTGCGGCTGTGGATAATAATCGATTCAAGGATTGGATGAATAAAAGTCAGCCTCATAGCGATCCGCGGAGAACTTCTCGCGCTCTTCCGAGTAGTGACGGTAAGCCGGTCCATGTGTATCTTCAGGGGGCCGGTTATGAGGAGAAAATGGATTGGGGGATAAGGTGCATGCAGGAGGTGTTGAGGATGCCGAACCTGGTGCTTCAGGTGCTCGATAGGGGCCGTGGCCGATTCCAGCATCTTCCGTAACGCTAACGAGTTGTGAAGTGGTGACGATGTGTACTATCTCAATATTCCAGGATGTTGACCGCGCGACCCAGGTGATATTGCTGGGTTATGGAGGAGTGGCGGTCGAGCATAATTCCAATATATGGCAGTTCTCGGGCGACATTCTCGAGTCAGCGGTGGACGTTCTTGCCGATCGGGGCTATGAATTCCGTGTAGCGTACGCATCTCCACGGATTGGCGAGAATGTCTCAACGGAAAATGCCGCCTACCTGTGCCTGCTGTCTGAGGGGGATATCGATGACTTGGCTCCCGGTCCTCAGTTGGTCTATTCGGATGATGGGTATCTCCTTGCAAACCAGGACCTGATTGCGGTGGTGGCGCCGTTGGCTCGCGACGCTCAATGGATTCCCAGCAGTCGACCTGACTTTTGGTTTCTTTCATATGCGCCGACTCTGCCGGAGCCGATTAAGATAAGAACGCTTTTCAAAAGATGGCCTAGGGCGGGTAATGAATGGGCTCTCTCGCACGATGGGCGTGAATTCTTTACTAGTCAAAACGGGCAAGCGATCGTCACGTATGGAATAGCATGGGCGACTGAATATCAGTATCGAGAGGAGAGGTATCGGCGCCCGCCACTTCTCGTTTGGGGCGGTGATGTGATCAATGCGCTCATGGCCAATGAGGTGCAGTTCGCCGATCAGCCCGTCTACTACCTGAGGGAGCCTGTGGAAAATTCTTCGTAGGTGGGTCTAGTCCTTAACGGCCGCCTACGGTGTGAAATTAGGGAAACGCCGAGCGTCGTTGCCGGCCTCGCACGCGGGGTTCCGAGATGCCGACAATGGTACCTGCTTCATTCGTAAGGAATTGATAGGGTTGATTTGATGGGCCTAAACAACGTGTCCCGCCCAAACTCGCAGGCAAACCGTGACTCTGGGTACGTCTGGGGACTTCCTGTCGATGCGTTCGCCGCCTGTGAAGATAGGACAGGCCCTCGGCCTACGGCAGGACGTAGGCGGCTCGGGTCAAGTCGTGTTCGCTGCACTTCACGCTCGCCACGAGGCCGGCGAAGTGCTCGGGCGATACAGTGAGGTGACCGGCGTCTGGGGCTTTGCTGTCTCTGATTCCGATGATGCGCTGGACGACCTCGCTTGCGCTCCTCTTGCCGTCCGTAGCGGACGGCATCGCGGGCGCGCATAGGTCGACGGACGCGACCACACAGCGAGTCGGCCAGGGTGTGGGCCAAGCTCCACCGGGTACTGCTGGACGAGCTCGGCAGCCGCGACGAGCTGGACTGGTCCAGGTGCGCGGTGGACCGGTGAACATGCGCGGGCGATCGAGAAGACCATGGGCTGGCTCAACGGATTCTGATGACTCCACCGCCGCTACGAGTACAAGGCCGACCACTTCGCCGCGTTCGCCGGCAGCGCCGCAGCCCTCATCTGGTACGGGCGCCTCTCTCGACCACCTCGCCGGCAGTCCACTTCCACCTGTAACCCACTCCAGCCGACGGCCGGATGCAGGCCCGGCCCAACCGGATCGAATGATGTTCAGTGTCGGCGAACGAACCACAGGGTCGGCTCCCGGTGGTGCGTTCGCCGACACCGAACGGCGCTCTACACCCCGTTTTGCCGCTGCGCATGCCGCCGGACCGGGCCGGATGCCCGGTAACCCCCACTCCATCCGTGATCATGCAATTGTTCGCGCGCCACGAGACCCAAGAACAACCAAGCTCCCGCCAGCAAGGGGCGATGCCGCCATTCCATCAGGTCGGGATCAGGCTTGACACCGGTCAGGCCCGCCGGCTCGGCCGTCCGCATGGCGCGGCTCAGAGGGCTGCTGAGCACAGCGACCAGACGGCGTTGGGCCGAGCGCTTTGGCCGTGGTCTCACCCGCCTCAGTGAGCGGAACGTCCGTGCGGCCGGCGTGCCGCCCCGACAGGCTCCATTCGGTCTGGCCATGCCTGATCAAGATCAGCTCCCCCATGGCCGTGCACGATATCTGAGATCCGTCCCCTTCTGCGGTCATTGCGTGAAGCGTGCGATCCGGGACGAACGGGGCCTGACCCGGCCAAAATCTTCCTCGCCGACTCACCAAATGAGATGGCTTCTTAGGCGGCGCTGCGACCGTGTGCGGTGAGGTCTGCGAGGGCCGCTCTGTCCGCGCGTGGCGGCTGGGATTGCGCGTTCTTATACCTAGAACTACTATGCATTGCAGTTCTAGGGTTAGGCGGTCGGATGCACATCACCAAAGACCTTGTCGCGGCCTCGGCGACCCCGCTCGTGCTGGGGATCCTCGTGGAAGGCGAGAGCTACGGCTACGCGATCCTCAAGCAGGTCAACGAGCTGTCGGGCGGGCAGCTGGAGTGGACCGACGGCCTGCTCTACCCGCTGCTGCACCGCCTGGAGCGGCTTGGCCACGTCGAGTCGGCCTGGGAGACCCCGCCCGGAGGACGCCGCCGCAAGTACTACCGCATCACCGACCAGGGCCGGGCCGAGCTCGCGGAGCAGCGCCGCCAGTGGGCCGCGGTCGTCGACGCCCTGCGGGGCGTCTGGAACACGACACAGTCCATCAAGCCGATCACGGCACCGGCATGGGAGGCGGGACGATGACCGTCGCCCGCGACAACGATCTGGAGGGCCAGATCGCCGAGTGGCGGGCCTACATGGACCGCCGCCCGGAGCTGCACGGCACCGACGCCGAGGAGCTGGAAGACCATCTTCGCAGCCGGATCACCGAGCTGACCGACGCCGGCCTGCGAGCCGACGAAGCCTTCCTCATCGCCGTCAAACGCATGGGCAGCCTCGATGAGCTGTCACGGGAGTTCGCTCGCGAGCATTCCGAACGGCTGTGGAAGCAGCTCGTGCTGCCCGGGGAGCCGGACGCGTCCACCGCCGCCCGTTCCCGTCGTGAGCTGCCTGTCATGGTGCTCTGTGCGGCCGTCGCGGCGCTCGCGATCAAGGTGCCGAGCCTGTTCGGGCTTGACCTGACAGACGACGACGATGGCGGCTTCTATGTGCGAAACTTCAGCCTTTTCGCGCTGCCGGCGCTGACCGCCTACTTCGTCTGGCAACGCCGGGTCGGTCTTCGCGTCATCGGGGCGCTCGCGTTGCCGTTCATTCTCGGCGCGGTCATCGCGAACGCGTATCCGCTGGGCGATGACTCGCAGTCCCTGGCGCTCACGGCGATCCACCTGCCGCTCGCGCTGTGGCTGGTCGTCGGCGTCGCCTACATGGGCGGTGACTGGCGTTCAGACCGGCGGCGGATGGACTTCATCCGGTTCACCGGGGAGTGGCTGATCTACTTCAGCCTCCTTGGAATGGGCGGTGGCGTGCTCACGGCCTTCACGGCCGGCATCTTCAACGCCATCGGCCTCGACGCCGAGGGATTCATCGGATCGTGGCTGCTGCCCTGTGGCGCCGTGGCCGCGGTCATCGTGTCGGCATGGCTGGTGGAGGGCAAGCAGAGCGTCATCGAGAACATGGCGCCGGTGCTGACCCGCGTCTTCACCCCGCTCTTCACGGCCACCCTGCTGGCCTTCCTGGTCGCCGTCGCCTGGACCACCAGCGGCATCGATGTCGAGCGCGATGCGCTCATCCTCTTCGACCTGCTGCTCGTCGTCGTGCTGGGCCTGCTGTTGTACGCCATGTCCGCCCGTGACCTCACGGCCCGGCCCGGTCTCTTCGACCGCCTGCAGCTCGCGCTCGTCGTCAGCGCTTTGATCATCGACGTCATGGTGCTGCTGGCGATCACCGGTCGGATCACTGGATGGGGCTTCAGCCCCAACAAGTCCGCGGCCTTGGGCGAGAACGTCATCCTGCTCACCAACCTGGCGTGGTCGGCCTGGCTGTTCCTCGGCTTCGTACGTGGCCGCATGCCCTTCGCCCGGCTGGAACGCTGGCAGACCCGCTACATGATCGTGTACGCCGTCTGGGCCTGGACGGTCGTCCTCGCCTTCCCGCCCTTGTTCGACTTCGCCTGAGCCGGATCCAGCACCCCGGAGACATGGGCCGACCCTGAGTTCGGCCTCGTGGTCGCCTCCGCCTACCGCGGTTTCATCGCGTACGGGCGCAGCGGAACCGGGGGAAGACGGCGTTGATGACCCAACGGCGGAACATGGGTGGACCGTCGCGTCGAGGAGCGGTGAGGTCGAGGGTGAGGAACCCGTTCTCGGTGACGAACCAGGTCTCCGCGTTTCCGCCGGCCGCGCCCGCCCTGAGAAAGCTCAGGGTGGCAGGCCCTGCGGAAACGCTCCAGATGTCGATCTTCCTTTTGTCCTCGGCCTCGACCAGCTTGATGGCCGCTGACGGGTTGGAATACCCGGCCCCTTTGCACAGGTCGCCGAAGTGGAACCAGACGACGTCATCCAGGCGTACCCACCGCAGCGGCTGGTCGGTCTGCGCGTAGTAGATGATCCCGGCGTTCGCGTGAGGGTCGATGCCGCAGCTACCGAACAGGTTCGGCTCGGTCATCACCTGGATCCTTCCTGCAGTCGGTCGCGCGGAGGCGGCGCGAAAGGCCGGGGTGCCGCGGCGCGCTGTCGGCCATGCCTAGGGCAGACTAGGGAATAATCAGGAATCTAGCAAGAAGGAAGCAATAGTCAAGGCGTGCTATCGAGAGGTCCTTGTGAGCCCTTTATATGCTAATTGGTCCTGTTATTTCCTGTTTTATTCGACGCTGTCGCCTGGCCGGATCGGGAAGTTGGCCAAGAAGGGCTGGATGTTCCCAGTTGTTCCCTGCATGATTGATCCATGAGCAGGGACCGGGCGCGTGTCGCACGCTTCGTTATCGCACGCCGAGGTGAAGTCGGCCTGACCCAGCAAGGGCTCGCAGAGCGAGCGGGCGTCGACATCAAGACCATCTATAACCTGGAGTCCGGCGAGCGATGGCCCCAGGCGAAGACCCGCGGTGCCATTGAGGCGGTCCTGCGCTGGTATCCGGGAGATCTGCAGCGCATCGCCGAGGGCGGGGAACCGGTCGTCTACGAGCGTCCACCGTCCAGGCGCGAACTGCTGGCCGACTACATCCGGACCCGCATGGACCAGCTCCGGCTCACCTGGGCCGACGTCGCCAGAGACGGGCGCATTCCGGAGGAGGAACTCGACGACCTCAGGCGCCAGATGATTCCTGAGGGTCATGTGAAACTCGGCCTCGAGCGTGCCTTGCGCTGGGAGCCGGGAAGCATTGACGCGATCGTCGATACCGGCAGAGAACCCACCACCGTTCACCGCTGGCCCGAAGAGCAGCGTGTCAAGCGATCGCAGGGGTTCACCGAAGAAGAGGTTCGCCAGGCCGAGGAGATCGCCGAGCGGGTGCGAAAAGATCCGGAGCTGGCGCGAGCGGTTGCGACGCTGCTCGGATTTCGGTCGCCCGACCACGACGGAGCCGACGAGCGGGACATGGACACTGCCTGACGGAAGGGAGCCGAGGTAACGGAAGCATTAATGTTGCGCACCGTGCGTACTACGAGGGGCGTACGCGTGGATTTGGCCGCAAAATGTCTAGGAGTATTTCGATGCTGAGTGACCGTCGGCGCCGAATGCTTCAGTGAAGACGTCTCCTGGCACGGAAGGGGCCTCCTGCCTTGTCATTCACGGACAAAGGGAACGATCACCATATCCGCCACGCGAGCACCATGACCGGCTTCACGGATCGGCGCAACCTCGGCATCCTGTTCGCGGCCATCTTCATTTTCGGCGGAACCATGATGGTCGCGTTCAGCGTTGAGAAGGTTGGTGCCATCGCCGGGTTCGGCTTCGGTGTCGCGTGCTGGATCGGGGCGACCATGATGATCTTGGCCGCGTTCGCCGCGGACAACCACACGAAGCTCGCCAAGGTCACCGTCGACGGCGACAGGGAAATCGCCGAGATGATGGGCGAGCTGAGAATCCGTCTCGCCAGACTCGAACAGAGCATGGCCATCGCGGAGAAGAACGTCGTCACCAGGCTCGAAGCGCTCGAAAGCGTTGAGCGCGCCACCAGCGACATGCTGGGCGGCATGGTCCGCGGAGCGGGGGACGAGCTCAGCAATCGCCGCCGGACCTAGGGCCTGTTTCGAAGTGAGGCGAGCCAGTCGTTGATGGCTGCGATGTGGATGGTGGCTTCGTAGCGGACGGCGAGCTTGTCGAATCTGGTGGCTACGGCGCGGTGGCGTTTGAGCCGGTTGATGCCGCATTCGACGGCGTGCCGGTTGTGGTAGTCGGCCGGGTCGAAGGTGGGTGGGCGGCCGCCGCGGCTGCCGCGCCGGAGTCGTCCGGCGATCCGGTCGGCAGGTTCGGGGATGGTGCACTTGATGCCTCGCCTGCGTAGATGGGCGCGGATCTGACGCGAGGAGTAGGCCTTGTCCGCCCGGACGACCTCCGGTCGGGTGCGTGGGCGGCCTGGTCCCGGCCGGGGCACGCTGATACCGGCCATGACCGCCTCGAACTGGGGCGCGTCCCCGCGCTGCCCGCCGGTCAACACCACCGACAACAGTCTCTGGCCCTGCTCACACGCCAGATGCAGCTTGGTCGACAAACCACCGCGAGAGCGCCCGAGCGCATGATCACCCGGCTCGGTGCTCACCCCACCAGGCGGCTCGGCCTGCGCCTGACCACCCTTGGGTGCGCCGGCCGCGTGCTGGTGCGCCCGGCAGATCGTGGAATCCACCCCGACAGCCCAGCCGATCAGCTCCCGCGCCTCCGCCACCGACTGCAGACCGATCACGACCCGCTGCCAGACCCCCGCCCGCTGCCAGCGGCGAAACAACGAATACACCGCCTGCCACGAGCCATAACACTCCGGCACGTCCCGCCACGGCGCACCGACCCGCACCCGCCACCGAATCCCATCGATCAACTGCCGTTTCGTCCACCGCGACGGCCGACCCCGCCTTACAGGCACCGGAAGCAGCGGCTCCAACCACGCCCACTGCTCATCGGTCAGGTCAAACCGCCGCGTCACCACTAGGGTGGCCACGAGGTCTCCGGATGAAGTTCTTCTTGGTCGATGAACTCCCTACCGGAGACCTCACTGCTTAGAGATCACGACACACCGTCACACAGCAGACTTCGAAACAGGCCCTAGGCTCGTTCCGTTTCCCGGCCGCGGTGGACTGTTCGGATACTTGCAACCGGGGCAGCGGACCGAGGTGGCTCCGCGTTGCAGGCGGCCAACTCGTCAAGGTGCTGGACCAGGCAGACGGGGTCAGGGGACCTGCAGTTCGGCGATCTGCAGGAAGCCGTTGGGGGTGCCCGGTGCCGGGCTTGCCATGTCGAACCGCAGCGAGGCCGTCGTGACGGGGTCGAACGCGATGGTGGAGGGCTGGTTCGAAGCGGTGGGCCAGGTAGTGCGGAGATTCCGCACCGGGACGTACCGGCGGCCGTCCCAGTACGACACCTTCAGCGAGGCGGGCAGCGCACGGCCGTCGCCTAGCGTGAAGTACGCCTGCACGGGGCCGGTGATCCGGCGCGGACGCGGCGAGTGCACCGTGACCCATTCGGTCGCGTGGGCCGCGCTCACCGCCGGCAGAAGTGCCGTTGCGTCCTTGGCGTAGCGGTTCGACCACGCCGTGGTGAGATCCCCGTCGAGCATCGCCATGGGGATCGTGGCCTGCATGCCGGAGAAGCTCGCGTCAGCGGCCGCCGCGGCGGGCGCCGTCCAGGCGGCCGTGACCGGGTCGGCCGGGGGAGCGGTGTGCCCGCGCGCGGTGGTGGAGGAGATGGTCGTGGTCCCGGTCCGCAGCCCGGGTGCGGTGGCGGTGACCCTGATCGGCCCGGCACGATCCGCCGATCGGATCATGGCTAGGGCCTTGCCGTTGAACGTCGTCCGCGTCCGCGCCTTGTAGTTCTCGGCGCTCTCCTGACGCCCGCTGTCGAGGCCCGCCAGCTCGCCGCCGGTGACGCGTACGGTGATCGGAACGGCGGCGCCGGGCACCACGACTCCCTCGCGGTCGACGACGTCGGCGGTCACGAACGCCAGCGACCGCCCGTCGGCGGTGACGACCTTCCGGTCCGGTCTGAGCCGTACCGCGCTCGGGGCGTCGGCGGTGTCGAGGCGGTCCCGCGCCACCTCGACCCCGTTCCGCTTCGCGACGGCCACCAGCGAGCCTCGCTCGAACGGCACCTTCCACGTCAGATGCAGCTTGCCCATACCGCCGTTCGGGCCGGTGTAGCTGCCGGACGGGAAGGTCTTGTCGTCGCCGGTGGGCTCGGTCGTCTCCAGATAGCTCGCGCCGTACGTCGTGGTCTTGCGATCGAACCGCCGTACGCCCAGCGACCTGCCGTTCAGCCGCAGTTCGACCGTGTCGACGTTGGAGTACGCCCACACCTCGACCTGGTCGCCGGGCTTGTGGTCGGTCCAGTTCATCGGCAGCAGGTGGACCATCGGCTTGGTGGTCCACTGGCTCTTGAAGAGGTAGTAGAGATCCTTGGGGAAGCCCGCGGTGTCCACGGCGCCGAAGAACGACGACTTCACCGGGAAGTCGTCCCAGTACGGAGTGGGCTCGCCGATGTAGTCGAATCCCGACCACAGAAATTCGCCGATGAAGAACTTGCGGTCCCGGTCCTTCTTCAGGCCGTACTCCCCGCTCATGGTCCAGGACGCGAGGTTGTTGTCGTAGGAGGACGTGGCGCGCTTGCCCGGCGTGTAGTTCTCCCCGGTGTTGGGCAGCTCGGGATCCTGGTAGACGCCCCGACTGGAGGTGGACGACGACGACTCGGACTCGAAGAAGAACTTGTCCGGGTACTTCGCGTGCAGCGCGTCCACCGACTTGGCCGTGTTGTAGTTCAGCCCCACCCCGTCGAGCAGGCGGGCGATCCGGTCGTTGACGGACCCGTCGGCGGGAACACTGCGATAGCCGTCATGGCCCCAGACCACGGGCCGGGTCGTGTCGACCGACTTGACGTCGTTGACGAGCCGCTCGGCGGTCTGCACCGTCTGGCCGCGGATCTCGTTGCCGATGGACCACATGATGACGGCGGGCGAGTTCTTGGCTGCGTGGATCATCGCCTTGATGTCGGCGTCGGCGTGCGCATTGAAGAAGCGCGCGTAGTCGTAGGTGGTCTTGGCGTTCTGCCAGGTGTCGAAGGCCTCGACCATCATGACGATGCCGAGCTCCTCGCAGACCTCGACCAGCTCGGGCGAGGGCGGGTTGTGCGCGGTCCGCAGGGCGTTCACGCCCATGCTCTTCATGATCTTCATCTGCCGGACGAGGGCGTCCCGGTTGGTGGCGGCGCCCAGGGCGCCCAGGTCGTGATGCAGGTTGACGCCGCGGATCTTGGTGTACGTACCGTTCAGCGAGAAGCCTTCGACGGGGTCGATACGGAAGTACCGGATGCCGAACCTCGTGGTGTAGGTGTCCACCACCTTCCCGGCGACGGTCAGTTCCGTTCGGGCCGTGTAGAGGTAGGGCCGGTCGGCGGACCAGAGGACGGGGTCCTCGACCCGGAGGTCGACGGTGTCCTGCCCGGGCTGCGAGCCGGCCGGGACGCTCGACCTGGCGCGCGCCACGACCCTGCCGCGGGCGTCGCTGATCGAGGTGGCGATGCCCACGTCGGTCGTCGTGCCGCTCGCATTGGCGACGTCGGTCCGCACTCGTACGGTCGCGTACCCCGACTTGACCGTGGTCTCCAGGCCGGGGGTGGTGACGAAGGTCCCCCAACGCGGGACGTGCACCAGATCGGTGACCGTCAGCCGTACGTTCCGGTAGATGCCGCTGCCCGAGTACCACCGGCTGCTCGGCAGGCGGTTCTGCACCTTGACCGCGAGGACGTTGGGCGTACTGCCGTCGGTGTGCACCTTCTCGGTCAGATCGAAGCCGAAGCCGGTGTAGCCGTACGGGTGGCCGCCGAGCAGGCTTCCGTTCACGTACACCTGGGAATCCATGTAGACGCCGTCGAACTCGATGCCGATCCGCTTCCCGGCCGCGGATCGCGGCAGGGTGAAGGTCTTGCGGTACCAGCCGAGGCCGCCCTGCAGGAACCCGGTCCCCGCGCTGGTGCCGGCATCCGGCTCGGACGTGGGAGTCCGCTCGATGCTCCAGTCATGTGGCACGTTGACGGTCCGCCATCGGGAATCGTCGAAGCCGGGTTCCGGCGCGGTCTCGTACCTGCCGTCCGGGTCGGTGATCCCGCTCGGGTTGACCAGGGCGAATTTCCAGCCCGAGCCGAAATCCGCGCTGCGGCTCGGGGCGTGAACTCCGGCCGAGGCGGAGCCTACCGGGGGCACGGCGACGGCGAGTGCGCTGATCATCAGCACTGCCGAGACGTCCGCTAGGAGCCGACGCGGCAGGCGGGCCGCCGCTGGACCGAATGGGTTCATGGAGACCACCTGCGCCGTCGTCGACTCGCGGAGTGGGACCGCTCCCAGGGCCCTGAGCGTCGCACGTGATCGCAAGCCGGTCAACGGCCGATCATCGACGGCCGCCCGTGCTGTGCTCGTCGCTCCGGTTCTGGTGCTCCAGCAGGCCATGGCGTGGGCGCTACACCGAGAATCGACGGTCCGATGCCGGCCGGGGCCATTGGAATCTGTGAGCCGGCCGCCCGTTTCCGCACAGCGCCCTCCGGCCCGCACTGAACGTCGACTCGTCCGGTTCAGATGGTCGGTGCTGGTGGGTCATGGTCCTTTGGGTTGGTGGTCGCTTTCGCGGGGTCGGTTTGTGCGGTTTTGTGGTCGGTCTGGGTTTTGTCTGGTGTCCCAGGGTGGTAGGCAGCGGATGATGTGGCGTCCGTCGGTGTTGTGGGTGGTCTGGACCCTGTCGGGGTTGTCTTCGATCCATTGGTTGTGGAAGCGGCAGGTGGGGGTGAGTTTGTCGATGTCGGTGGGGGATCCGAGTTTCCATCCGTCGAGGTGGTGGATCTCGCACAGCCCTGAGGGGATATCGCACCCATCGACGGCGCAGGTGGCGTACAGGGCGCGTAGGACTTGGCGTTGCCTGGGGGTGGCGAAGCGGGTGGTGCGCCCCAGATACAGCGGGTGTCCGTCGGGGCTGAGAATGAGTGCGGACACTCCGGCGTTGAGCGCGAGTTGCCGTACCCGGGCCGCTGGGATCGGGGTGCCGTCGGGCAGCCGCCCCGGTGTGTTGGCGCCCTTCAAGGTTTCGAGCTGGATGATGACCATGAGGGTGCTGCGCCGGTGGCCTTGGGTCAAGACGCTGATGAGGGCGTCGGCGCGTCGTTGGGCGTGGTCGCGGTCGTCTCCTGCGCCGGTCGGGGCGGTGAGGGGTTCGATGATGTCGTCGAAGGCGGCGGCGTCTTCGGGGGTGAGCCATCCTTTGAACCAGGCCGATCCGTCCAGGGTCTTGGATTTCTCCATCCAGGACCGGGTGAAGGGGCGTCTGGCGTCGGCGGGTGGTTTTCCGGTGCCGTCCCGGTCGGCGATGACCTCACGGATACGCTCACCCGCCCGGGCGACCTCACCGGCCGAGCATTCCTGTTCGGCCAACCCCAGCAGATGCTCCTGCGCGGCCTGAGCATCGTCGTCGTTCAGCCGGTTGACGGTGTGGGCGATCGTGCTCGCATACCCATGGGAAAGCTCACCCGCGGTGAACCGCTTACCCACCTCAGCAAGGCGCGGCAGCTGACGAGACAGCAGCACCCGCTCGCCGGCGCGCCCCGACCGCATCCCGAGCTGTTTTCGCAGCCAGGCGGAGGTGGAGGAGAACCCCCACCGCCGCGCTTCACCGCTGCGATCGACGACCCCGACCAGCGACGCCAGGGCGGCCTCACCCACATCGAGCGCCCGCCCGAGGTCTTGGGCCAGCTCCATGCATGCGGCCGGGGACTCCACGTCCGGGCGGGCGGCCAGCTCCGACACGACCGCCGAGACGGCCTCCACCAACTCACCCGGGGAGGCACCGTCCAGATCGATCGTTACTGACCGCACATCCCAACTCTACTTAAAGTCACCACCACGAGTCGAACAAATTTTCGACATCAAGGGTGACAATCGCCTTCCCTTGTCGCTCGATCAGGAGGTCACGCCGAAGCATTGCGCGCGGCCTTCTGTCGTCGGCGGCCGTTCAGCTTGGGCGTGAGCTGTGAGGCGGACGGCCGTGGCCGGTCAGGACTCCAAGGCCGCCTTGATGCGGGCGAGGGTGGCGCGCATGCTCTCGCGGTTCACCCGGGCGCGGTCCTCGGCCTTGACGCCGGTGAAGATCCGGCCGAGGGCTGAGACGATCTTTGCGCTGCGTCCGTCGCGGCGCAGGTCCTCCCAGTACTCGGTGAGCCGGGTCGAGTCGCCACCGATGCCCTCGACGCGGTAGCCCCACACCGCCGCCGGCATGCGGAAGCTGGTCACCCGGAAGGCGAAGACGCGGCCGGGTTCGGCGGCGGTCACGCGGGAGTTGGTGAACCACAGCCGCCAGCCGATCCGGTTCCAGCCGACGAACGTCGTGCCCGGCCGCGCCGGCCGGCCGCGGGTCCAGATGGCGAAGGTCTCGGGGCTCCACTGGCCCATGCGCTTGAGGTCGGCGACGGCCTCGTAGACCCGCTCGGGCGGGGCGGCGACGACCACGCTCTCCTCGACCACCCACTCGCGTGCCATGCCCTGATCCTCTCCCGTCAGCGATCTCATCAGCGAAGATGGCCGAAGCGCGTGGCCCAGCCGGCGTACCAGGCGGCGAACCAGGGCTCGCCCTCGGCCAGCGGCTGGACGTAGGTGACCGTCTCGGCGTAGTAGCGCCGCTGGAAGTCCGGCGGCATCTGGTCGAGCCGCTGCACATTGCTCACCCGGTCGGCCAGCTTCACCAGGATCGCCTCACGGGTCGCCGAGCGCAGCCGCCGCAGGTAGGCCGTCTTCGCGGCGCGCTTGGCGGCCCTACCCCCGCCCTCCTCGGCAGGCGGCTTGGTGACCCAGTCGACGAGCTCGGCGACTCCGGGGCCGAACTCCTCCTCCACGTCGCGCAGCGAGGCATCGGTGTCCTCGACCACGTCGTGCAGCAGGGTGGCCACGAGCACGTCCTGATCGCGTACGCCGGCGCCGCGCACCTGCACCTCGAGCGCCTCCAGCAGATGCTCGACGTACGGCACGCCGGTCGGCCGCAGCTGATCGCCGTGCCAGCCCACCGCCGCCGCGGCCGCGCGATCGAGAACGGGCAGCATGGGACCGTATGCCCCGGAACCTTCCGACTGCAGCGCCGGCTGCGCGTCGTCCCAGGTCCGCCAGCTGGTGAAGATCTCCATGTGGAACTCCGAGTCGCCCGGACCGACGCATGCCCGTCCGCTGGGCCGTATTGTCGCGAAGCCGGTGCGAGCACGGCAAGCTGGGAGGGCGAAGGAGGTGGTCGTGATCGGCGGCAGGCAGCGGCACGTGCTGAGTCTCGTGGCGGTGGTGCTGGCCGTCACGACCGCGGCCGTCCTGATCAACAGGTTCGTGCTGCAGGCCGAGTGGTGGCAGGTCGACCAGAAGGTCACCGACCGCCCGGCCGGACGGCTGGCCGACCTGGGGCCGCCGCCGGGCCCGGTGGCCCTGACCTGGCAGCTCCCCACGGCGGTACGGCGCAGTGGGCTGTCGCCGTACGACCAGGTCGCGCACGGTGTCGTGCAGGGCCAGGTGGTCGTGGTGTCGGGTCGCGGTCTGGACGTGCGCGACGCCCGTACGGGCGCAGAGCGGTGGCACTACAACCGCAGCGACTGGACCCTGCTCGGCTGGGCCGCGACCGGGGGTCACCTGCTGGCCTACTTCGAGCGCGCCGGGCACCGCGGCGACCGCCTCATCGCCGGTTTCGACGCGGTGAGCGGCCGGCTGCTCTGGCGGGCGCCCGGTGAGGCGCCCGCCGTCACGGAGCGATCTTCGCTGCGCTGGCCGGCCGGATCCGGGGTCGTGCTGACCACCGACACCGGGCGAAGGTCGCTGCGGGGCCGGTCCGCGGCGACCGGCAAGCGGCTGTGGACCACGCCCCTGCCGCGCGGATGTGAGCTGCCCGACGCCACCGCGCACGGCTCCGGCGGCAGCGAGACCCTCTCGGTGCTGTCGCTCGACTGCGACCGGCACGGCCGCGTGCTCGCCATCGACCCCGCCACCGGGCGGACCCTTTGGAGTAGGACCCTGCGCCCGGCCGAACCGCCGGCCGTGACCGTCGACGGCGACGTCACGGCGGTGTTCGACGGCGACTCCCTGCGGGCCTACCGCCGGGACGGCAAGGAGATCGCCGCCCGCCTCGGCGACGATCTGTGCGGGGCGATGTGCCCCGTCGTGCTGTCCGGCGACCGGCTCATCATGGTCTACCGGCAGGGCGACGACCGGGCGGCCGCGCGTCGGATGGAGGCGATCGAGGTCTCCTCGGGCCGCACCGTGTGGCAGCACGACGTGCCCGACTACGCGGCGCTGACGGTGTCGGGGGACCGGCTGTACGCCCTGCGCCCGCGCCTGGCCGAGAACCTGCTCCCCGCGGGGATCGACATCGTCGCCCCCGCCGACGGTGAGACGACGACCGTGCCCGCGCCGTTCGTCGTCGGCCCCCGAATGGACGGCGCCCGCCCCTGGCTGGCGGCCGCCGGTGGCCTGTTGTACGTCGCCGTGCCGGAGGTCGGGCCCCGGCAGAGCGCCGACGAGCGCCGCGATCCCTATCCCGCAGGCGCCGCGCGGTTGATCGCGCTGCGCGGGGGGCCGGGCGGGCACGGGCCCGACGAGTTCGGCGGCGTCGCCACGGCGGACTGGCCGGACGCCTGTGGTCTGCTGCGCAAAAGCGACCTCGCGGCCGTGCGCACGGGCAGGTACCGCACCCGGCCCGAGCGGACGAGCGTGGGCGACGTGCCGCTGCCGCGCCCGGTGAGCTGCCGGTACGAGCCGGACGACGACAAGGGCCAGAGCGCCAGGGCGCTGACCGTCACGGTGGAGTGGGTGGCCGGCACCCCGCAGGCGGCCACCGAACTGCTGGCCGCGTGGCGGGCGACCGAGCCGCTGGCCCGGCAGCTGATGGACGGAGGCGACGAGGCGTACGAGTTCGGCACGTCCGGCACGATCGCGGTACGCGTCGGCCGCTACATCGTCGCGGTGAACGCCTACCAGACGCCCGGGGTGGCCAACCGGCTGGCCCGGGCGGTCGCCGCCCGCCTGCCGGCGCCCACGTGAAGGCCCCCGTGAAGGCCCACGTGAAGGCCCTGTGAGGCTGCCCTCGTGAGGGGAGGGCCGGGGCCCTTGTGAGGGCCGGGCCTCACGCCGTGAGCGAGGTGCCGTTCGCGGTGTGTTCGGCCGCCTTATCGATGAACGTCGCCGGTGACTCCGGCACGGCTTCTTCGGCGGCCTCGTCATGGGCGGCACGCGACCATGACTCCAGCCGGGCGACGAACCGCTCGGCCTGCACCGGCCAGTGGAAGCGGGCCCGGGCGGTCTCGTAACCGCGCCGGCCCAACTCGGTGCGCAGCTCCGGGTCCTCGCGCAGCCGCCGTACGGCGTCGGCGGCGGCGCCCGGCTGCTGGAAGTCGACGATGAGCCCCGCGCCGCTCGATCCGATGAGGTCCACGGCGGGCGGGTTCGGCGTCGTGATCACCGGGATGCCGCGGGCCATGTACTCGATCACCTTGGTCGGCATGGAATGCCGGTAGTTCGGCTCGTCGTGCAGCAGCGCCAGCCCGGCCATGGCGCCCTCGGCGATGCGCAGCGCCCGGTCGTTGGGCACGAAGCCGTACCACCGCAGGATGCCCTCGAGCTGGGCCGCGCGGAGCAGGACACGGACGTCGGCGTCGGCCGAGCCGATCAGCTCCACCGCGATGCCCTCGCCGTGCAGCTGCCGGGCCACCTCGATCATGTCGGCGGCGCCCCGGGCCATGGACAGGTGCCCGACGTAGACCACCCTGCGGTCGTCCGGCGGCTCGGGCGGGGTGTCGGAGACGTAGGTGGTGTTCGGCACGACCGGGTGCTCGCGCTGGAACCGGGAGCGGTAGCCCTCCTCGGCGAGCAGCAGCCGGTGCCGCCGCTCGGTGCGCGATTCCAGGTACCGCACCACCGGGCGCAGCAGCGGGCGCAGGGGCCTCGGCACCCAGCCCTTCGCGCTCAGCGCCGCCGCGGTGTCCTCGTGCACGTCCCACACGACCGTCCGTTGCCTGAGCTTGCGGGGGATCGCCAGCAGCAGCTCAGGGTCGTGCAGCAGGACAACGTCGGCGTACGGGGCGTGCCTGGCCAGTACGGCCCGTGCGGCGCGGACCGCCCGCAGCCGGTGCCGCCCCGTGGCACGAGGCACGTCCACCGGGTGGATGTTCCGCCACGGCGTCACGTTGCAGGCACGGAAGGGCGCGATATAGGTCACTTCATGCCCGGCGTCCAGCAGGGCGCGAATCTGCCTGTGCAGAATTCGCGCGTCCTCGGGGTGGTGCACGATCGTGCAGACGCAGACCCGCATATTCCTCACTCCGACTGGGTGACATCTCCCCCTTGAGGGAGCTTCACCAGGTCTCGCAACTTGCAGATGAATTCGGCGAGTCCGGCAGATGCACCTTCGCCGTCACAGCAACTCCACGTTCTCCAGCGGCAGGCCGCGGGTACGGCCGCGGGTGTCGAACAGCAACTGTGCGTGCTCGCGGAGCGTGTCCGCCTCGTAGACGCTGTGGTCGGCCAGAACGATCGCCAGGTCGGCCCCGCGGAGCGCCTTGACGAGGTCGGTGCCGCCGTTGGGGATCTCGACGCCGTCGACGTCCCACGAGGCGACGTAGGGATCGTGGTAGGTCAGGTTGGCGCCGAGCCGCTGGAGGCGTCGTGCGACGGGGCGTGCGGGGGATTCGCGTTGGTCGGCGATGTTGGGTTTGTAGGTGACGCCGAGGATGAGGATGTTGGCGTTTTTGAGTGCTTTGCCTTGTTGGTTGAGGAGTTGTTGGGTGCGTTCGACGACGTAGCGGGGCATGCGGTCGTTGATTTCTTGGGCGAGTTCGACGAAGCGGAAGGGGTAGCCGAGGGAGCGGACTTTGTAGGAGAGGTAGTTGGGGTCGATGGGGATGCAGTGGCCGCCGACGCCGGGGCCGGGGTGGAAGGCTTGGAAGCCGAAGGGTTTGGTGGCGGCGCAGTCGATGGCGTCCCAGAGGTCGATGTCGAGTTCGTTGCAGAAGATGGCCATCTCGTTGACGAGGGCGATGTTGACGTGGCGGTAGGTGTTTTCGAGGAGTTTGGCCATTTCGGCTTCGCGGGTGCCTTTGGCTTGGACGACGGTGTCGACGAATTTGCCGTAGAAGGCGGCGGCGGCGCTGGCGCAGGCGGGGGTGTGTCCGCCGACGATTTTGGGGGTGTTGCGGACGCCGTAGACGGGGTTGCCGGGGTCGATGCGTTCGGGGGAGAAGGCGAGGTGGAAGTCGTGGCCTGCGGTGAGGCCGGATTGTTCGAGGATGGGGCGGACGACCTCGTCGGTGGTGCCGGGGTAGGTCGTCGACTCCAGCACCACCAGCATGCCGG
>NZ_JABVEB010000170.1 GCF_014323665.1 Actinomadura sp. HBU206391
CGGCCACTCCGCCTACCTCATCTACACATCCGGGTCGACCGGACGGCCCAAGGGCGTCCTGGTCTCGCACCAGGCCATCATGAGCCAGCTCACCTGGATGCGGGCCGCCTTCCCGCTCGGCCCGGGCGACCGGGTGCTGCACCAGATGTCGGCGGCCTTCGACCCCTCGCTACTGGAGATCTTCTGGCCGCTCATCGAGGGCGCCGCCGTCGTACTGGCCCGCCCCGACGGGCACCGCGACCCGGCCTACCTCGCCCGGCTGGTACGCGACGAGCGGGTCACCGCGATGACGCTCGTGTCATCGATGCTCGGCCCGTTCCAGGACGCCGTGCTGGAACAGGGCGAACCGGCGGGCGACGACGGTCGGATCGGCGGCTCGCTCGGCCTGCGCCGGGTCTTCACCGGTGGCGACGCCCTGACCGGAGAGATCGCGGACCGCTGGCTCGACCGGACCGGCGTGCCCCTCTACAACGTTTACGGGCCCACCGAGGCGGCCGTGCAGGTCACGTACTGGCAGCACGCCGGGGGCGGCGCGTCCGTGCCCATCGGTCGGCCGGTGTGGAACACCCGGCTGCGGGTCCTTGACGACTGCCTGCGGCCGGTGCCCCCCGGAGTGCCCGGCGAGCTTTACATCGCCGGTGCCCAGCTGGCGCGCGGCTACCACGCGCGGCCGGGCGCCACGGCGGAGAGGTTCGTCGCCGACCCGTTCGGCGGTCCGGGCGAGCGGATGTACCGCACGGGCGACCTGGTGCGGTGGCGGGACGACGCGGATGCGGACGGCACAGCGCCGGACGGGACGGCAAGCGGCGACGGCGTCCTCGAATATCTGGGGCGGGTCGACCGGCAGGTCAAGATCCGCGGCAACCGGGTCGAGCTGGGCGAGATCGAGGCGGCGCTCGCCCGTGAGCCGGGCGTGGCCGCGGCCGCGGTGGCCGCCCGGCGCGACGGCCCGGGGGCCGCACGGCTCGTCGGCTACGTCGTACCGGAGCGCGGCGCGCGGCCCGACGCCGAGGAGCTGCGGACCGGTCTGGCGGCGTCGTTGCCGGCGCCGATGGTGCCGGACGTCTTCGTGCTCCTCGACGAGCTGCCGCTGACCCCGAGCGGCAAGATCGACCAGGATGCCCTGCCCGCCCCGGCGCCGGCCCGCGCGGTCACCCGGGCGCCCCGCGACGAACGCGAGCGGCTGCTCTGCGAGATCTACGCCGACGTGCTCGGCCTGCCCGAGGTGGGTCCTGGCGACGACTTCTTCGTCCTCGGCGGCGACAGCATCCTGTCCATCACGGTGGCCGGGCGGGCACGTGCCGGCGGGCTCGACTTCAGCCCGCGCGAGGTGTTCGACCGGCGGACCCCGGCGGCGCTCGCCGCGACGGCCCGTACCGGGACCCCGGCCCGCTCGTACCACCACGACCCCAGTGCGAGCGGGCCGGCCGAACACCTGGTGACGCTCACCGAGGAAGAGATCGACCGGGTACGGAGCGCGAGCCCGGTGCCGGTCGAGGACGTCTGGCCGCTGTCGCCGCTGCAGGAAGGGCTGTTCTTCCACTCCAGTTACGACCGGCAGGCCCTCGACGTCTACACCGCGCAGGTCGCCTTCGACTTCGGGCACCGCGTCGACGCCGGCCGGTTGCGCGCGGCGTGCGCGACGCTGCTCGCGCGCAACGCCGGGCTGCGCGCCGGGTTCACCAGCGATGGGCTCACCCGGCCGGTGCAGTTCATCGGCGCCGACCCGGAGCCGCCGCTGGAGGTCGTCGACCTGACCGCGCTGCCCGAGGACGAGCGGCAGGCGCACGCCGAGCGGCTCATGGCGCAGGACCGGACGCGGCGGTTCGACCTCGCCGACCCGCCGCTGTGCCGCCTCATCCTCATCCGGCTGGCCGCCGGCCGCGACCGGCTCGTGGTCGCCCACCACCTCATGTTGTGGGACGGCTGGTCGGCCCGGCTGTTCGTCGAGCAGCTCATCACGCTCTACGACCGTGACGGCGACGACCGGGTGCTGCCCCGGCCCGGCTCCTACCGCGACTACCTCGCCTGGCTGGACGAGCAGGACACCGCACTCGCGGCGGACGCGTGGTGCGAAGCGCTGTCGGGCCTGCGGGAGCCGACCCTGGTCAGCCCGGCCGACCGCGGCCTCGAACCGACCATTCCCGAACGTCTGTCGGCCGAGCTGCCCGAGCGGCTCAGCCGCCGGCTGCGCGACCAGGCCCGGCGGCACGGGCTCACCCTCAACACCGTGCTCAACGCCGCCTGGGCGCTCGTGCTGTCGAACGCGGTCGGCCGCAGCGACGTGGTCTTCGGCACCGCCGTGGGCGGCCGGCCCGCGGCCGTGCCGGGCGCCGACCAGGTCATCGGGATGTTCCTCAACACCGTCCCGGTGCGCGTCACCCTCGACCCGCGTGAGACCGCACTCGACCTCCTGCGGCGGATCCAGTCCGAGCGCGCCGCGCTCATGCCGCACGAGTACCTCGGCCTCGGCGACATCCAGCGCGAGAGCGGGCACGGCCGGATCTTCGACACCCTCTACGTCCTGCAGAACGTCGGCGGCGAGGGCGCCTTCGCGGAGCTGCGGGAAAGGCACGGCATCACCGAGGTCGGCGGTGTGGACGCCACGCACTATCCGCTCACCCTGGTCGTGACGCCCGGAGATCGACTGCGGGTGACGCTCGCCCACCGGGCCGACGTCGTCGGGAGCGAGACCGCCACGGCACTGCTGGCCCGGTTCACGACGCTGCTGGAGAGCCTGGCCGCCGACCTCGCGAAGCGGGTGGGCGAGCTGGATGTCCGTACGCCGGGGGAGCGGCGGGCGCTCGCCGCGGAGCGGGACGCCACCGCGCGTCCGATGGTGGACGACACCGTCTCCGAGCTCTTGGAGGCGCAGGCCGCTCGCAGCCCCGACGCCGTGGCGCTCGTCTTCGGTGAGCAGACCCTGACCTACGCCGAGCTCGACGTCCGGGTCAACCGGCTCGCGCGGCTGCTGCTGGCCCGCGGCGCGGGCCCCGAGCGGGTGGTGGCGCTGGCGCTGCCGCGCTCGGCCGACATGGTCGCGGCGCTGTTCGCGGTGCTGCGCACCGGGGCCGCGTACCTGCCGATGGACCTCGACCACCCGGCGGAGCGGCTCGCGCACATGCTCGCCGACACGGCGCCGACGTGCCTGCTGTCCACGGCGGCCGTCGCCGCCTCGCTTCCGGGAGAGGGGCCGCGCCCGTCGCTGCTCGACGACCCGGCCACGGCCGCCGAGCTGGCGGTACTGCCGGGCGGCGCGCTCACCGATGAGGAGCGGGCGCGGTTCGCGCGCTGCCGCCCAGGCCGGATGGAGCACCCCGCTTACGTCATCTACACCTCCGGATCGACCGGGCGCCCCAAGGGCGTGGTCACGCCCTACCGAGGGCTGACGAACATGCAGCTGAACCACCGGGAGGCCATCTTCGACCCCGCGGTGGCGTCGGCCGGCGGGCGGCGGCTGCGTGTGGCCCACACGGTCTCGTTCGCCTTCGACATGTCGTGGGAGGAGCTGCTGTGGCTGGTCGAGGGACACGAGGTGCACGTCTGCGACGAGGACCTGAGGCGCGACGCCGAGGCGCTGGTGGCCTACTGCGACAGGCACCGCATCGACGTCGTGAACGTCACGCCCACCTACGCCCACCATCTCATCGAGGAGGGCCTGCTGGACGGTGACGACCGGCCGGGCACGGGCGGGTCGAGGCACCGGCCCGTACTGGTCCTGCTGGGCGGCGAGGCGGTGCCCGACACGGTGTGGACCCGCCTGCGCGAGACCGGCGGGACATCCGGATACAACCTGTACGGGCCGACGGAGTACACCATCAACACGCTCGGCGCCGCCACCGCCGACAGCGTGACGCCGACCGTCGGGCGGCCGATCTTCAACACCCGCGCCTACGTGCTCGACACCTGGCTGCGGTCGGTTCCGCCCGGTACCCCGGGAGAGCTGTACATCGCCGGTGTCGGCCTGGCCCGCGGTTACCATCGCCGCCCCGGCCTCACCGCGGACCGGTTCGTGGCCGACCCGTTCGCCGCCGAGCCAGGTGCCCGCATGTACCGCACCGGCGACCTGGTGCGCCGCGCACCGGACGGGAACCTCGACTTCCTCGGCCGCACCGACGACCAGGTCAAGATCCGCGGGTACCGCGTCGAGCCGGGCGAGATCGAGGCCGCGCTGGCCGAGCATCCCGAGGTCGCCCACGCCGCGGCCATCGCCGACGGCTCCGGCCCGGGCGGCGTCAAGCGCCTCATCGGTTACGTGGTGCGCGAGCGCGGGCCGATCGGCCCGGATGCTCGCCCGGACGCCCCGGCCCCGGACGTGCCGGACGGCACGGCGCCGGCCGTGGACGACGGCGAGTTCGCCGCCGCGCTGCGCGCGCACCTGAAGGCGCGACTGCCCGACTACATGGTGCCGGCCGCCCTCACGCCGGTCGATCGACTGCCGCTGACCGTCAACGGCAAGCTCGACGTCACCGCGCTGCCCGCGCCGGCCGTCGCGACGGCCGTGGCGAGCCGCCCGCCGCGCTCGCCCGAGGAGCGGATCCTCTGCGAGCTGTACGCCGAGGTCCTCGGCCTGGGCGACGGGGCCGGTGTGGGGATCGACGACGACTTCTTCGATCTGGGCGGGCACTCGCTGCTGGCCACCAGGCTGATCAGCCGGGCGCGCACGGCGCTCGCCGCCGAGCTGGCGATCCGCGACCTGTTCGAGGCCCCGACCGTCGCCGAGCTGGTGGCCCGGGCCGGCGTCGCCGGCGGGCCGGCGCGGCCGGCGTTGACCGGTGTGACCGCGGCCGACCGGCCGGCCCAGCCGCCGCTGTCGTTCGCGCAGCGACGGCTGTGGCTGCTGCAGCAGATGGACGGCGCGTCGGCGGCGTACAACTTCCCGCTCGTGGCCAGGGTGCGGGGCCCGCTCGACATCCCCGCGTTCCGCGCCGCGCTCGGCGACGTCATGGCGCGGCACGAGGCGCTGCGGACCCTCATCGGCGAGCGCGAGGGCGTGCCCTTCCAGCACGTCGTCCCGGCCGTCGACGCCTCGCCCGTGGTCGAGGTGATATCGGCCGCCGAGGTCGCCGAGCAGGCCGGGGGAGTCGCCCGGCTGGTGCGCGACGCCGTCGCCCGGCCGTTCGACCTGGCCGCCGAGCCGCCGCTGCGCGTGACGGTCGCCGAGGTCGCGGGCGACGAACACGTACTCGTACTGCTGCTGCACCACATCACGACGGACGAGTGGTCCGACGGGCCGTTCCTCAGGGACCTCGGCGAGGCCTACGCCGCCCGCCGGGAGGGTAACCCGCCCGCCTGGGAGCCGCTTCGCGTGCAGTACGCCGACTACACGCTCTGGCAGCGGAAACTGCTCGGCGACCCGGCCGAGCCTGGCGGCCTGGCCGCCCGCCAGCTCGGGTACTGGCGCGAGACGCTGAGCGGGGCACCCGAGCAACTGGAGCTGCCCGCCGACCGCAGCCGTCCGGCCCGCCCCGCCTCGCACGGCGCCGATCTGGAGGTCGAGCTCGATCCGGAGTCGTGCCAGGGACTGCGGCGGCTGGCGCGTGAGACCGGGGCGAGCATGTTCATGGTGCTGCACGCGGCGGTGGCCGCACTGCTGCACCGGCTGGGCGCCGGCGAGGACATCCCGCTCGGCGCCCCCGTCGCCGGCCGGACCGACGACGCCCTCGAAGACCTCGTCGGGTTCTTCGTCAACACGCTGGTGCTGCGCACCGACGTCTCCGGCGACCCGAGCTTCACCGAGCTGGTCTCGCGGGTGCGCGAGACCGATCTGGCCGCGTTCTCCCACCAGGACGTGCCGTTCGACGCGGTCGTCGAGGCGGTCAACCCGGCCCGCTCCCCTGGGCGCAACCCGCTCTTCCAGGTCATGGTGGGCTACCGCAGTCGCACCGGCGGCGGGTTCGGGCTGGCCGGGCTCGACGTCGAGGAGGAGCACTTCGAGAACGAGACGGCCAAGTTCGACCTGGTCTTCTCCTTCGCCGAGGACGGCGCCACCGGCCGGATCGGCTGCCTGCTGGAATACCGCACCGACCTGTTCGACCAGGCGACCGCCGAGAGCCTCGGCGACCGGCTGCGCCGGCTGGTGACGGCCGTGGCCGCCGACCCGGGGGCGGCGGTGAGCGGGATCGACGTGCTCGGCGCCGCCGAGCGGCATCGCGTGGTGGAGGCCTTCAACGCGACCGACCGGGCGGTGCCCGAGGCGCCGCTGCCGGTGCTGTTCGCCCGGCGGGCCGCCGAGACACCGGATGCCGTCGCCGCGGTCGACGGGGCGCGGTCGGTCACCTACGCGGAGCTGGACGCCGAGGCCGAGCGGATGGCACGGACGCTGGCGCGGCACGGGACCGGTCCCGAGGACGTCGTCGGTGTCGCGGTGCCGCGGTCGGTCGAGATGGTCGCGACCGTGCTCGGCGTCCTGAAGCTCGGCGCGGCCTATCTTCCCCTGGATCTGACGCACCCCGCCGACCGGATCGCGTACATGCTGGCCGACTCCGGTGCGCGGCTCGTCGTCGCCACCGAGAGCGTGACCGCGGAGATTCCCGAGGTCGAGGGCGTGGGCCGGCTGCTGCTCGGTGACCTGGACGGCAATGCAGAGAGGGTGGACGGCAATGCGGAGAGCGTGGGCGACGGCCCCAGGCCGCGTGACCTCGACGGCTCCGGGGCCGGGCCCCGGCTCGACTCCGCCGCCTACGTCATCTACACCTCAGGGTCGACCGGCCGGCCGAAGGGCGTGGTGGTCTCGCACGAGGGGATCGGCAGCCTGGTCGCCACCGCCGTCGACGGGATGGGCGTCGACGCGGGCAGCCGGGTGCTGCAGTTCGCCTCGGTCGGGTTCGACGTTGCCGTCTGGGAGCTCGCGATGTCGCTGTGCACCGGCGCCCGCCTCGTGCTCATGCCGGACGAGGCGCGTGTGGCGGGCCCGGCGCTCACCGACTTCATCAGCGAGCGGGCCGTCACGCACATGATCCTGCCCCCGTCGCTGGTGTCGGCGCTGCCGGCCGGTTGCGAGCTGCCCGAGGGCTCGACCGTACTGGTCGGCACCGAGCCCGTGCCCCCGGAGGTCATCGACCGCTGGGCCGGCCGGCTGCGGCTGTTCGTCGCGTACGGGCTGACCGAGGCGACGGTGAACTCCACTCTCTGGGCGGCCGAGCGCGGCCGGCGGGGCGCGGTGCCGATCGGCCGGCCGGACCCGAACACCCGGACCTACGTGCTCGACGCCGCGCTGCGCCCGGTGCCGCAGGGTGTGGCCGGGGAGCTGTACGTCGCGGGCCGCGGCCTGGCCCGCGGATACCTGGGACGGCCGGGGCTCAGCGCCGAGCGGTTCGTCGCGTGCCCGTTCGGCCCTCGCGGCGCGCGGATGTACCGTACGGGCGACCGGGCGCGGTGGCGCGCCGACGGCACCCTGGACTTCCTCGGCAGGGTGGACGACCAGGTCAAGATCCGCGGCTTCCGCATCGAGCCGGGTGAGATCGAGGCGGCGCTGACCCGGCATCCGGCCGTGGCGCAGGCGGCCGTGGTGGTCCACCGGTCCGGCGAGATGGTCCGGCTGGTCGGCTACACGGCTCCGTCGGCCGGGCCGGTCGACACCGCCGACGTGCGCGCCCACGTGGCGCGGTTCCTGCCCGAGTACATGGTGCCGGCGGCGGTCGTGGCGCTGCCGGGGCCGTTGCCGCTGACGCCGAACGGCAAACTCGACCGGCGGGCGCTGCCGGCGCCCGACTGGTCGGCGCTGACCGGCGGCGACCGGCCCGCCACTCCGGAGCAGCACCTGCTCGCCGGCCTGTTCGCCGAGGTCCTCGCCCTGCCCGAGGTCGGCGTCCACGACGACTTCTTCGGTCTGGGCGGCCACTCGATGGCGGCGATGCGGCTGCTCGGCCGGATCCGCTCCACCATGGAGGTGGACCTCACCGTCCGCGACGTCTTCAACGCCCCCACGGTGGCGGCGCTGGCCGGTCGGCTCGCCGGCGCGACGGCCGGCCGCCCGCCGCTGCGGCCGGTCGAGCGACCGCAGCACCTGCCAGCCGCTCCACCTCAGCGACGTCAGTGGCAGCTGCACCGGGCCGCGGGAGCGAGCGCCCCCTGGGACATCGCCGTCGCCCTGCGCTCGGCGGCGCTACTGGACGACGGCGCACTGCGGGCGGCACTGCGCGACGTCGTCGAACGGCACGAGCCTCTGCGCACCGTCTTCGCCGAGGCCGACTTCGATGGGCCGGATCGGGCGGATCGCGAGGATCGATCCCGCCGGTCGGACCAGGAGATCTGGCAGCGGGCGACCGGGCCCGCGTCCCCTGCCTTGGTGACGCAGGCGCTTCCGGTCGCCTGCGACGGCGGCCACCAAGGCGACGGCGGATGCGGCGCGATCGGCGAGCGGCTCGCCGCGCTGGTCAGCACCGGCCCCGACCTGGCGCACGAGCCGCCGTTCCGCGCCCGCCTGCTCACCGGCGACTGCCGGGAACAGGCGCTCCTGCTCACCGGGCACTACATCGGCGTCGACGAGTGGTCCATCGTGCCGCTCGTCCGCGACCTCGCCACGGCCTACGCGGCGCGCGGCGACGGGAGCGCTCCTGGCTGGGAGCCGCTGCCGATCGGGTACGCCGACTACACGCTGTGGTCGCGGGGGCTTCTCGGCGACCCGGCCGATCCCGAGAGCCGGTGCGCCCGGCAGCTCGGATACTGGCGGGCGGCCCTGCGGGACCTTCCCGCCGAGCTGGCGCTCCCGGCGGACCGGCCCAGACCGGCGGTCCCGTCCCATCGCGGCGACTTCGTCGAGGTCGTGCTCGACCCCCGGCTGCACCGGGGGATCGACCGGCTCGCCCGGCGGACCGGAACGAGCATGTTCATGGTCCTGCAGGCGGCGCTGGCCGCGTTGCTGTCCCGCGACGGGGCGGGGGAGGACCTGCCGATCGGCACCCTGGTCGCGGGCCGCACCGAGGAGACGCTCGGAGATCTGGTCGGGTGCTTCTTCAACACCCTCGTGCTGCGCACCGACACCTCGGGCGACCCGGGCTTTCTCGACCTGCTGGCCCGGGTGCGCGAGACCGACCTCAGCGCCTTCGACCGGCAGGACGTCCCGTTCGACCAGGTGGTGGCGGCGCTGCTCGAAGACGGCGAGGCGCCGCCGCGCACGCTCGGCCCGCAGGTGATGGTCGTGCATCACGAGGCGGCGCGACTCGCCGACCTCGACGGGACGGGCGCCAGGTTCGAGCCGGTGCCGACGGGGGCGCTCAGGGCCGAGCTGGCCCTCAGCTTCTACGAGCCCACCGGCGACGGGCCGGTGCACTGCCTGCTCGAGTACGCCGCCGACCTGTTCGACCGGGCGACCGTGGACCGGCTCGCAGCGGAACTGGTCGGCCTGCTCGAGGCCGTGGTAGCCCATCCCGAACGCCCGCTGTCGGCGCTCACCGCCATCGATCACGCCGCCGCGCCGCTCGAGACCGCACCGCTCACGAACGCACCGCTCACCACTCCACAGCTCACCATCCCACCCGGCGATGACGACTCCAGGAGGAACGACTCATGACCAACCCGTTCGAGGACCCCGAGGGCCGCTTCCTGATCCTCGTCAACGACGAGGGCCAGCATTCCCTGTGGCCGTCGTTCGCCGAGGTACCGGCCGGCTGGACGATGGCGTTCGGCGAGGACACCCGCGAGGCGTGTCTTGCCTATGTGGAGGAGAACTGGACGGACCTGCGCCCGAAAAGCCTCATCGAGGCGGACTGACACGGCGTTTCAGTCGAAACGGATTTCGCTGATGTCGATGGAGACCATCAACGGGAAGCGCTCTGGTGGCGAGCCTGCGACCCTGGAGGCTACGGCAGCGCCCTGACGCGCTGAAGATAGGTGTGCAGGGCGGCAGAGCCGCGCAGCCGCCGCAGGCTGCGTCGATACAGCTCCTGCTCGCGTTTGGCGAGTTCGGCCCGGACCCGCTCGGGGCTGCCCGTGGTGCGCAGCTCGTCGAGGACCGCGTCGATGAGTGGCTTCGGTCGAGTGACGCCAGTGCGCCTTCGAGATCGCCCTCGTGCACCGCACGCATGATCGCTCGCGTACGGCTCCATCCGTGGCCGTCGGCCATCAGCCGGGCGACGGCGCGCGCCTCGGCGTGGTCGCCGGTGAAGACGCGGTAACCGTTCGCCGCCCGTTCCACCGGCGGGAGGACCCCCTGCTCCACATAGTTGCGCACCTGCTGCACCGAGATCCCGGCCGTCCGAGCGAGGTCGACGGCGCGCAAGCCGCCGGAAGCGCCGTCTCTTCGCTGTCCGCGGGCATTCGCTGAGCCTAGCGCTTCACGTTGATTTGAGACTTTTACGGCTGATCGGGGTCGTGGCCACCGGGCTCCGATGAAAAGTCTCTATGGGCTGGTCAATGAAAGAATTGAAGCCGGTAGTCCCCCTCCGACCGAGCGGTCGGCCTTTCCCCCTGCGATCTTTGAAGGGTTTCGATGGAGCACTCGCCGGTCCATGTTCAATCGCGCGTTCCCGAGGCCGGACCGGTGGTGGCCGGGCAGCGGCAGCGGATGGCCGCGGACAGCCACGACATGATCAAGGTCCGCGGCGCCAGGGAGAACAACCTGAGGGACGTCTCACTGGACATCCCCAAGCGTCGTCTGACCGTCTTCACCGGGATCTCGGGCTCAGGGAAGTCCTCCCTGGTGTTCGGCACCATCGCCGCGGAGTCGCGGCGACTGATCAACGAGACCTACACCGCCTTCATCCAGTCGTTCATGCCGAATCTCGGCCGGCCCGACGTCGACGCCCTGCACAACCTCAGCGCCGCGATCGTCGTCGACCAGGAGCGGATGGGCGTCAACGCCCGCTCCACGCTCGGCACGGCGACCGATGCCTACACCATGCTGCGGATCATCTTCAGCCGGCTCGGTACCCCCCATGTCGGCAGCTCGACCGCCTTCAGCTTCAACACCGCCGATGGCATGTGCCCCGAATGCGAGGGACTCGGGCGGGTTTCGGACATCGACGTCGGCGAAATCGTGGACGTCGATCGCTCACTCAACGATGGTGCGATCACAGTCCCCGGATTCACCGTGGACTCGTGGTACGTGCAGGCCTATGTCCACTCCGGGTTCGTGGATCCCGACCTCAAGCTGGCCGACTACACCCCGGCCCAGTGGGAGGACCTCCTGCACAAACCCGCCACGAAGATCAAGATGGGCACCACCAATGTCACGTACGAGGGACTCGTGGTGAAGGTGCAGCGGCTCTACCTCGCCAAGGACCGCGATTCGATGCAGCCGCACATCCGGGCGTTCGTGGACCGGGCCGTGACGTTCACCGGCTGCCGCGCGTGCGGCGGCGCCAGGCTCAACCCGGCCGCGCTGTCCTCGAAGATCAATGGTCGCAACATCGCCGAGTGCTCGGCCATGCAGATCACTGATCTCGCCGACTTCGTGCGGAGCATCGACGGCACGTCCGCGGGCCCGCTGCTCGGCGCGCTGAGCGACACCCTCGAATCACTCGTCGAGATCGGCCTGGGTTATCTGAGTCTCGACCGCGAGTCGGCCACTCTCTCCGGAGGCGAGGCCCAGCGGGTGAAGATGGTCCGGCATCTCGGCTCCAGCCTGACCGACGTCACCTACGTCTTCGACGAACCGACCATCGGGCTGCACCCGCACGACATCCAGCGGATGAACAACCTGCTGCTCCTCCTGCGCGACAAGGGCAACACGGTGCTCGTCGTCGAGCACAAGCCCGAGACGATCGAGATCGCCGACCATGTGGTCGACCTGGGCCCGGGGGCGGGCTCGGCCGGGGGACAGGTGTGCTTCACCGGCGACGTGGCCGGGCTCCGAAGCTCCGACACCCTGACCGGGCGTCACCTGGATCACCGCGCGCGGCTGCGCGAGCGGGTGCGGCGGCCCAGCGGGCAACTGCCGATCAGGGGCGCCTCGCTGCACAATCTCAAGGACGTGGACGTCGACATCCCGCTCGGGGTGCTGACCGTGGTCACCGGCGTCGCCGGATCGGGCAAGAGCTCGCTGATCCACGGTTCGCTGCCGCGTCGGGACGGCGTCGCCGTGGTGGACCAGTCCGCGATCCGCGGATCACGGCGCAGCAACCCGGCCACCTACTCGGGGCTGCTCGACCCGATCCGGGCCGCCTTCGCCAAGGCCAACGGCGTCAAGGCGGCCCTGTTCAGCGCCAATTCGGAGGGTGCCTGCCCCAACTGCAAGGGGCTCGGGCTGGTCTACACCGACCTCGCCATGATGGCCGGGGTCGCGTCGGTCTGCGAGGAGTGCGAGGGCAGGAGGTTCACTCCTGAGGTGCTCACCCACAGGCTGCGCGGCAAGAACATCAGTGAGGTACTCGGCATGTCGGTGACCGAGGCCCGCGACTTCTTCACCACCGGCCAGGCCCGGACCATCCTCGACCGGCTCGCCGCCGTGGGCCTCGGCTACATCGGGCTGGGTCAGCCGCT
>NZ_JABVEB010000171.1 GCF_014323665.1 Actinomadura sp. HBU206391
TCGGTGGCCGCCGGCTCAGCGGGCCCGCCCGCGCCCGCCCGCGGAGGACGTCAGCGCGCGGGACACCGCGGCGACGGCGTCCGATCCCGTCTCGCGCAGGTGACCGAGGCCCTCGTCGAGGTCGATGGCCTCCTCGGCCAGCCCGACGGTGAGCGCGATGGTCTCGCAGACGGCGGCCGGGTCGTCGAGCCGGATGACGTGCTCGCCGAGCAGATCGCGCCAGAACCGCAGCAGCCTCTCGTCCCCGGAGTGGTAACCGCCCGAGGGGATGATGAAGTACACGTCGTACATGCGCCGCAGCTCGGTGAGGATCGTCTCGGTCCTGATGTGCTCGCCCAGCTGGTCGCCGACGATCCTGGCGACCTGCCGTCCGTCGACGCGGGGATAGGCGAGTTCGTCGCCGATGATGAACAGGTAGCCGCGCCTGCCGCGCTTCTCGAAACAGTCGAGTGCCGTGTGCCGGGCCATGAAGTACATCGCGAGCTCGTAGGACTCGCGCATCTGACCGCCGCCCCCGCCCTCGAGCAGGATCTTGCCGAGGTCGTCGTCCATCCGGTTGTCGGACTCGAACTGCCCGATCTGCAGCGGCGCCCGGTCGCACGTGGCGTCGCCGATCGCCCCGAACAGGATCTGCGGGTGCTCGACGTAGCCCTGCCGGAGCAGCAGGCCGAGCAGATCGGGCAGCTTGGTCTGCAGCGCCTGCGGCACGATGCCCATCGACCCCGTGACGTCGAAGAGCACGGCGAACGGCACGGACTCGGGGTGCTCGCCGGAGTCGCGGCACTCCCGCACGGTGACGCCGTGCGGGTCGAGGTCGGGGTGGACGGTCGTCGCGCCGCTCTCGCTGTGGGCGAAGGCGCTCTGACCGGTCGCCGCGCGATAGCGCGACGCGGCGTCGTAGACGTCGGTGGACCAGCGTCCGCTTCCCATGGGGGATCTCCTCTCAGCGCCCGGGGCCCTGCCCGGGCATGGTGAAGGTGTGGAACCGTCTCGGGCCGTACAGGCGTTCGAGCAGCTCGTCGAACTCCTGGAGCAGGTGCCAGGCGTCGGCCGGCCGGCGCCGTGGCGAGGCGAGCATGCAGCCCTTGGCGAAGGCCCGCATGGCCTTCGGCGCCCGGTCGCCCATCAGATCGAGCATGAGGCCGGAGGCCATGTAGATGTCGGCGGCGGGGCCGGCGCGTTCGCGCGCGGGCACCTCCGGCGGGTACCGGTCGGCGTAGCGCCCGAGCATCATCGGCACCCGTCCGCTCGGGTCGGTCGAGGCGTAGCAGCCGGGCACCGAGTAGCACCAGTCGACGAGCATCAGTCCGTGCTCGGCGGGATGGACGATCACGTGCTCGGGCAGCACCGCACCGTGCACGACGACCGCGCGGTGCGCGAAGCCGAGCGCGACCAGGAGCCGCCGCCAGATCCAGGCGACGTCGCGCGGGTGCAGCCCGTCAGGGTGCACCGCTGCGACGTCGGAGAGGCTGTGGAAGCCGTCGAGACGCCGCACCGCGTTGGCGGTCCGCCGCCGGCCGGTGGCCTGGTCGCGGTGCGCGAAAGACTCGATGAGCTTGGGAATGTACGGCAGGAACCGCCGGTCGCCGTCCTTGGGCAGCTGACGCAGTGCGGTCGCCTCCCGTTCGAGGAGATGGCTGTGGGCGGGGTCACGGGGCAGCTTGATGACCGCGGAGCGGGTGCCGTCACACCGCGCCGAGTAGAAGTCGGCGAGGTGGCCGCGCGCCAGGGGCGTCACGGCGGCGTAGGAATGGCGCCGCGTGGTGATGGTCCGGTCGTGGCGGATGGGGCTCATCTGATCTCGTCCTCTCGGCCCGGGCGCAGCAGGGCCGGATGCAGCAGCCGGGCGTCTCCGGCCCGGTAGAGCCGTGGGCGGGGGCCGCCGCGACGCCCGCCGCGTTCGGTGGTCGCTCCGGTGCTCTCGACGAAACCGGGCACCGAGAGGACCTTGCGGTGGAAGTTGCCGGCGTGCAGTTCCTCGTCCCACACCGCCTCGTAGACCGCGCGCAACTCGGGAATGGTGAACTCGGGAGCGCAGAACGCGGTGGCGAGCGGCGTGTACTCGAGCTTGGAGCGGGCCCGCTCCAAGCCGTCGGCGAGGATCCGGGCATGGTCGAAGGCCAGCCTGCGCGTCGTGCCCGGCCGCTGCCCGGCTCCCGGTGCGTCGGGGAGGCCGAGCGAGCCGACCGGCACCCACTCGGCCTCGTTCGCGTCGGTGCCCGCCTCGGGATCCGGCAGCTCGGGGGCGAACGCGAGGTAGGCCACCGAGATGACGCGCATGCGCGGGTCGCGCCCGGGTGCGCCGTAGGTGCCGAGCTGCTCCAGGTGCACCCGGGCGAGCGCGGCCGGCGCGGCGGCGCGCCCGGCTTCGGAGGAGCCCTCGGGTTCGCCGGACAGCCGGAGCGAGGTCTCCTCGGACAGCTCGCGTACGGCGGCGTCGGGCAGATCCTCCTCGTCTCGCACGCTGTGCACGAACCCGCCCGGCAGCGCCCAGCGTCCCTCGAACGGGGGCCGGCCGCGCTGTACGAGCAGCACGTGCAGGCTCCCGTCCCGGATGGTCAGCGCGACCACGTCGACGGTCACCGCGATCGGGTCGTAGTCCCGGGGGTCGTATGCGGCGATGAACGCGCCCTCGGCGTCGTCTCGGTCGTCGTGGCGCGGATCCGGCTGCACGGCGCCCCTTCCCTGGTCCATCTCGTTATGAGTAAGTCTCAAATTGAGTTCAACTCGAACTGAGAATAACATACCTCGCGGGTCGGTGGATGTCCACAGGAATTCGCGGCGCACCCGCGCAGCCTCGGGCCAGGCCGGCGACTTGGCGGCAGTGGCAGTGGCAGCGGTCAGCGGTAGTGCTCAGCGATCGTTGCTCAGGCGGTGAGTGCTCAGCGGCCGGTGCGCAGCGGCAGGTGCTCAGTGCTCAGGGGTGAGCGCACCGTCGTGCAGTTCGAGCACGCGGTCGGCGAGCGACAGCAGCTGCGGGTCATGCGTGGCGACCAGCGCGGTCACACCCTCGCTCCGTACGACGGCACCGATCAGCCGCATGATCGACCCGGCGGTTTCGGAGTCGAGCTGGCCGGTCGGCTCATCGGCGATGAGCAGCTGGGGCCGGTTGGCCAGCGCGCGGGCGATCGCCACCCGCTGCTGCTGGCCACCGCTCAGCTCGTACGGCCGCTGGTCGGCATGGTCGGCGAGGCCAACGAGCGAGAGCAGCACACGTACCCGCTCCGCGCGCTCCCGCCGTGCCGTTCGGGTGAGCCGCAGTGACACCTCGACGTTCTCGGCGGCCGACAGCACCGGGATGAGCCCGAACGACTGGAAGACGAAGCCGAGCGTTTCGCGGCGCATCCGCAGCAGGTCGTCATCGCCGAGGGCGGTGACCTCCTGCCCGATGACACGAACGGTGCCGGACTCAGGGGAGTCGAGGCCGCCGACCAGGTTCAGCAGCGTCGTCTTGCCCGATCCCGAGCGGCCCTTGAGGGCGACCAACTGCCCGGTGGGCACGGTGAAGGACACGTCCTTGAGCGCGTGCACCTCCACGCTGCCGCTCCGGTAGATCTTGCTGAGCCCTTCGGCCACGATCGCGTTCACCGGTCGTCGCCTTGGGTCGGCCAGACACCGATGTGATCGGCTTCCAGCGCCAGCCGCACCCGGTCCTTCATGTCCAGCGCCGAGGTGAAGCCCTGCGGCAGCTGCAGCCGGCCGGCCCGGTCGAGCACGGCGTACTCCTCGGCGACCACGGTCTCGCGGCCGGAGTCGTCGAGCCGCACCCGGCGGACCACCTCGCTGCTGGTGCGGCCGTCGCGGATGCCGATCGTGCGGTCGACCTGCGCGGCCACCTGCGCGTCGTGGGTGACGACCACGGCGGTCACGTCCAGCTCACGGTTGGCCAGGCGCAACGCGTCGAACACCTCAGCCGAGGTGGCGCTGTCGAGCTCGCCGGTGGGCTCGTCCGCCAGGATCACTCCGGGCTCGTTCGCGACCGACACGGCGATCGCCGTCCGCTGCTTCTCCCCGCCCGACATCTGCTCCGGCCGCCGGTCGGCGCAGTGGCCGATGCCCATCAGGTCCAGCAGTTCGGCGGCCCGGGCACCGCGCGCGCTCTTCTTCATACCGGTGAACCGCATCGGCAGCTGTACGTTCTCGACCGCGGTCAGGTAGGGGAGCAGGTTCCGGCCGGCCTGCTGCCAGACGAAACCGATCAGACTACGGCGGAAGCGCAGTCGCTCCTTGGCGGACATGGTGAGCAGGTCGGCCCCGGCCACCCGCGCGACTCCGGCCGTCGGCACGTCCAGCCCGGACAGGATGTTCAGCAGTGTCGACTTGCCCGATCCGGACGCGCCGACGATGCCGACCATCTCGCCCTTACCGATGAGGAGATCGAGGCCCTGCAAGGCGATGACCTCGACGCCCTCGGCCTTGTAGATCCGGACCAGGTTGTCGCACACGATGTGAGCGGCGCTCCCGAAGCCCTCCACGCGCTCACCGGCCCGGCGTTCCAGCTCGGCCAGATCGGGCGGCGCCTGTCCTTCGGACCCTGGATCCGGCTGCGGTCGGGTCCGCGGCGGTTCGGTCATGGTTGATCCCCCATCCTCATGACGCTGTTCAGACGCAGGCGGGAGTTCAGCGCGGCGTCGAGGACAATCGCGAGGCCCGCGAAGACGATCAGCCCGCCGGCCAGCAGGGCCGTCGAGTTCAGATCGAGTGTGTAATCGGCGGCGGGACGGCCGCCGGTGAAGGCGCGGAGATCGATCGCGGGGCCGACGACGCGTGGCAGCAGCAGGCCGAGAACCCACCCCATCACCGCCGCGACGCAGATCGCCGGGCCGAGTTCCACCATGGTGAGGCGGCGCGCCTGCCTGCGACTGAGCCCGAGAGTGCGCAGATACGACACCGTACGGCCGCGCGCGCTCGCTCCGATGATGAGCGCGAGAAGAACGGTGAGCGTGCCGTACCCGCCCACCACCAGCGCGGTGTAGCGGAAGGCGCCGCGGACCATGCCGACCAGCGGAGCGCCGGTCAGCTCGCCGTGCGCCCGCGCATAGGTGTCGGCACAGGCGGTGTCCTCGGGGGCGCCGGGCAGTACCGCCCCGCACAGCTGCGCGGCGTCGAGGTCATGGCCCCGCACGAAGACCGTGGTGGACAGCCGGTCGACCTGGTCGAGGGCGGCGTAGGGCAGGACGACGAAACTCTGGTCCGCGGGCAGCGTCGGGAAGCCCTTGATCGTGGCCGCCCGCCGGATCCGCAGTGTGGTCCCGTCCGGCCACGACAACGACATCGGCCCGGTGCCGTCGGCCCTGGCCGCGAGCCCCGCCGAGAACAGCGCGGGCGTCTCCGCACCACGGCCCCGGGGCGCGGGCGGCACGCGCAGCGGCCGGCCCGCGACGATGCGGCGGTAGGCGTCGAGATCGACGGCCACGACGGTGATCGTCTCCGGGGCGGGACCTCCGGCGCCCAGTCGCGCGCTGTCGGCGAACCGCGCCGCGACCGCGTCCTCCACGCCCCCGAGACCGCGCAGGCGGCCGAGCGCGGCGGGGTCCAGCGCTGATGTGGTCACCTGGGCGTCCGCGCCGATCGCCTGCCACGCCGACGACTCCTGCGCCCGGCTCACGCTGACGTCGATCGTGGCCGCGAACCCGGTCACCGCGGCGACGAGGAGCAACACGATCATCGGCAGCACCGCGGTGAGGCCCTGCCGCGAGGCCTGCGCGAGCCCCACGAACGGCACGGTGGAGCGGCCGCGACGCGCGATCGCGCCGATGGCGCGCAAGGGGTACGGATAACAGCGCGACATCAGCAGCCCGGCCGCCGCCGCCAGCAGAATCGGCACGGCGGCGATGAACGGGTCGGTGCCACGCTCGGCCGACTCGGTGATCAGGCCGCGACGGCGTAGGACGACGATGCCGGCGGCGGACAGTGTGATGACGAGCGCTTCGAGCACGAGCCGGCGGGGCGACGCCTTCGGCGCCGTCACATCGCTTCGCCTTTCCCGCATCGGCCTCCGGTGACCGGCGACCGTGAGCGCCGCGGGCGTCAGCAGTGCGGTCGCCAGGACCGCGAGGACACCGGGCAGTGCGACCGTGACGGGCGGGCCGCCTACGAGCAGCGCCGCTAGGAGGTATCCGGCCAGCGCGGCCGGCACCGCGACCAGGGCCACGGTCGCCGCGACGAGGCCGGACAGCTGCATCAGCGAACCGCCCCGTGCCCGCATCGTGGCCATTGCGGGCCGCATCCGCTCCAGCAGGACGCGGCAGCCGAGGGCGAGGGCACCGACGGCGACCGCGCCGAGCCCCGCGAACGCCACGGCCAGGACCGCCTGGGTCACCCGGAGCTGGTCGCTGAAGCCCTGCAGGACGGTGCCGAGCCGGGTCGCCAAGTCGAACCGCACCCCTGCGAGTTGACGATTCCGCACGGCGAACTCGAACTCGGGGAGCACCTGGTTGAGCTCCTGGGCACCGGCGGCGGTCACCCGGCCGGTGACGATGGGAAATCGCCAGGTGTACGACAGGGCGACATGGTCGTCGCGGTAGAGCACCGCATAGCCCGGCGCGTCCAGGGCCGCCGTCGTCATCGTGGTCAGGCTGCCGATGCCGACCTCGATGTCCAGCGCGGCGAGCAGCTGAGGCCTGGTCGCCCAGAACGGGTCGGCGGCCGATACCGGCTCGTACAGGCCGCTGATCCGGACCTCGCGCCCCTCGAGGGACACGGTGTCACCGGGCCGCAACCGCAGCCGTGCCGCGGCCTTCGCGGCGAGGGCGACCTCGATCGCGGAGGCCCGGCCGGTCGCCGTGGGCCGCGTGTCGTTGCGCGGAGCGGTGCCGGACACGTAGCGGATGCGCTCCGGAACCTGCGGATCCCACGCGAGCGCGATCTTGGTATCGGGGAGCGGCGTCCGGCCGGACGGATCGCCGAGCCCGAGGTTCCTGGTGCGGACGTCGTATCCGACCGGCCCGGTGACGGCGCTCAACCGGCCGGGCATGATGCCGGTCCATTGCCGGCTCGCCTCCCGAAGCGCCGCATCGGTCGCGGGTCCCTCCGCCGGGTGCGTGCCGGTGAGGGTCCCGCTCAGCGCGATCTCCTGACCGGCCGCGGGCACGTCGGCGATCGCCTCCCTGAGGGCGCGGTCGTAGCCGTCCGACAGGGTCGCGGGCACCGCCGTCACGAGCAGGGACGGGACGAAGACCAGCAGGGCGAGCACGGCGAGCAGCGGCCGGTGGGCGCCGGCCAGCTGCCGGACCGACGAAAGCAACGTCACTGATCGCCTCCGGCTCCGCCCGCGCGCATGGCGGCACCGGGTCCGTCGCGGCGCAGGGATCGCAGGAAGACCGTGAGGACGCCGAGGAGCAGCAGGGCGATGCAGCCCAGCATGGCCAGCACCGGCTGCCACGAGACGACGACGTCGACCGGGGGATAGGGCGCGCGTGCCCTGACGGTCAGCACGATGTGCGGAACCACGAGCCGGGCCACCACCACGCCGAGCACGGTGCCGCCGGCGAGTCCGAGTGCGACGAGGAACGCCTGCTCCACGCCGAGCAGGCCGACGATCTGCCTCGGGGCGACGCCGAGCGCCCGGAGGACGGCGAACTCGGCGACCCGTTCCCGGGCCGACACCGCCGCGTTCACGACGAAGCCGATCACGACGAAGGCCAGCGCGGCGAGGAAACCGATGACGAGCGCGCCCTGCAGCGCGGCGCCCAGCGGGGCGTCCCGCAGCTCACGGCGCAGCCCGGCCCGGTCGGAGATCGCGCCGTTCCAGTCCGGGTTCGCGGCGAGCGCACGGACGGCCGGGCCGGTGTCACCGTCGCGTGCCGCCACCCACCACTCTCCGGGCTCGGGGGCGGCGCTCCCCACGCCGAGGAAGCGATCGGTGACGGTGCGCAGGTCGACCAGCACGGCCGGGCGATCCGGCGCCGTGGAGGGGAGAGCGGGAACTACGGCCACCACCTTGATCGGCTGTTCGCCGGTGGAGTTGCCGACGGTGACCGTGCCGCCGACGCCGACCCGGGCACGTCCGGCCAGCGCGGTGGTGATGATGCCGGGGATCGGGGCGAAGGTGACCCGGCCGCCGGCGTCGCCGCCAGCGGCGGCCCGGTCCGGCGGCGCGGCGAGGACGGCGTGGCCGGCGCCCAGGCCGACGGTTCCGTCGTCGCCGGCCGGAGGCCTAGGGACGATCATCGTGAGGAAGGTGCCGGACCGGCTGAGGACCTCCGGCGCCTGCGTGGTGCGGCTCGCCCCCGCCTGGGCGTAGTTCGCGTCGGCGATGGGGGTCCAGGCGTCCCCGGGGAGCGGCGGCACCGCCCGCTCCCACGCGGCGGCCGTGCCGCCCCTGATCCGCAGAAGGCCGAACTCCAGAGCGTCCTCGCCGGACGCGCCGCTCCGCACCGGCTCTTGGGTGACCTGATACCGGACACCGCGGACGGTCAGCGGGTAGGTCACCCGTCCACCGGGGCCGGCCAGGTCGGTGGCATCGATGACGCGGGTCCGGGTCCTGCCGTCCGGCGGCAGTGCGCCGAGGCCGATCTCCTGTGTGCTGCCCCGCCCGTCCACGAGAGTGGCGAACGCACGGAACGTCACGCCCTTGGGGGTGCCGGTGCCGCCCCCCGCCGGCGACAGCCGCAGATCGACGGCGATCCGGTCCGGTCGTCCCGGGAGCACGGCCGCCACGAGCTCCGAGCGACCCGCGGTGAGCTTCGCCGGAGCGGAGCGGTCCATCAGATCCGGGCGGGTCCGCAGCAGCGACCCCATGACCGCGGCGTCCCCGGCGAGCAGGACGATCTCCTGGCCGCCCGAGGTCGCCTGCTGCCGGAGCACCGGGCTCACCGCGGTCACCGACGGCAGCGCCGCGAACCGGCCGCCACGGCCGAGCGGCAGTGGGCCGGAGTCGCCGGCCGGGACGTCGACCCGCAGGTCGGTGCCCGCCTGGAAGTCGGCCTGTTCGAGCTGGGACCGGCGCCATGTGCTTCCCGCCGCCACCGAAAGCACCCCGACGGCGACCGCCATGACCAGCAGCAGCACCGGCCCGGCGTAACGCACCGGGCGCCGGCTGACCTGCCGGGCCCCGAGCGCGGGAGCCAGCCCCCGGCCACGGGAGGTGAACCGTTCCAACGCCCGGGACGCGATCGGCACCAGCCGCAGTACGAGCAGGCCGCCCGCGAGCAGCGCCAGCGCCGGGCCGGTCACGATGAACGGGTCGACGCCCGCGGTGGTCCCGGTCTCGGTGGTGGCGGTGACCGGCCCGCCGTACCTGGTGAGCTGCCACACGCCGAGGGCCGCGACCACCAGCAGAGCCAGGTCGGCCCCGGCCCGCTGCAGGACGCCGCGCCGCTCGCCCCGGCCCCGTGCGGCCCGCGTCGCGACGTACGATCTCGTGACACCGCGCAGTGTCGGCACGGTGAGAGCGAGCGCACAGATCAGCGCCGCGGCGATGGAGGTCACCCAGGTGAGGGCCGAGGGTGCGAAGTCGGGCCGCAGCCCGGACGTCCTGACCACCGAGGTGGTGCCGGCCAGGGTGAGCAGCGGCCCGCTGAGCAGCGGCGCCGCGAGCGCGCCCGGGGCGGTGAGCAGGGCGCCTTCGCCGATGGTGAGCATGGACAGCTGCCCGGCCGAGGCGCCCCGGGCCCGCAGCAGCGCCACCTCCATCCGCCGGTGCTCGGCGATCAGCCGGGCGACGAGCGTCAGGGCGTAGCCGGCGAGCACGATCAACTGGAGTACCGGGATCAGCATCGTCGACCGCGCGACGAGGAGGGCGCCGCTGGTCTGCTCCACCAGGTCGGGCAGCGACGTGTCCATGACGAACTGATGACCGGCTCGCCCCGTGCGCAGATCGGCGGCCAGCGTGTCCAGCCGTGGGCCCAGAACTCCCAGCCGCTGTGAGGTGATGGCCTCGCAGTCGGGGAAGACCAGCCAGTTGGCCGAGAACCCCGCCCGGCCGAAGGTCGCGACGAACGTGGCCGGCGCGACGACGAGCGGGCCGTACGTCGTGTAGTCCAGCCGCTCAACGCCCGAGGTCACCAGCCGGTTGCCCTGCCAGAAGTAGTCGTCGGCCCGGCCTGCCCGAAACAGCCCGGTCACCCTGACCCGCACGGCACCATCGTCCAGCCGGCTGTGCAGGGTGAGGACGTCGCCGACCTCCGCCTTCATCGCACGCGCCGCCGGGACCGGCAGGACCGCCTCGACGGCGGCACTCGCCATGCCCCCGTCCGCCGGCGCAGGCGTCCCCGGCCGCGGCCAGGCTCCGGCGGTCAGGGTCGCGTGCTCCTCGATGCCCGAGTACATCGCGAAGGTGGTGAGCTCCGGCCGCCTGAGCTTCTCCTGTCCGGGGAGCGCGTAGGAGTCGCCGCGGGCGCTGACCGTGGTGGTGAGAGGGATATCGGCGTAGGCCCGGTGCAGGGCGGCCTGTAGAGATCGCTCGACGTTCTCGTAGCCGCCCGCGCTGACCTGGGCCGTGATCCGGGTGCCGGCCGACTCGAAGGTCGCGGCGGCGAGGGTGCGCCGCAGGCCCTCACGGGTCACCGAACCCGTGAAGGTGGTCAGCGCCGCGAGGACGGTGGTGGCGAACAGGGCGGTGACGGTCGCCGCGAGGATCAGCGTCCGCTCACTGAACGCCCTGCGCAGCACCAATCCGACCCCGATCACAGCAGACGATCATTGCCTTCGCGTTGGGCGAGATCAAGTGCACTGTGGGCGGTGTGTGTCGATTCTTCAGCAAATCGATATTTGTCGGGAAGCGCGGTGCGGGCATGGGGCGAGGTTGTCTGAACGGGAACAAGCCGCCGATTTGTCCGTCAAGAGGGGGTGATGGGGTATGCCCTCCCGCTGGTCCACGGGCACATTCGATGACAAGGTGGGTGATCGCGGATTCCCAAGCAGGGTCATGGAGGTCTCATGCACCGCCGCAGGACAGGCCGTATCCCCCTCGCTCTCGCACTGGCCGCCGTGACGTCAGTGGCCGGTGTCGGCGCGGCCGGCGCGATGCCGACGGCCGGACGGCCCGGCGCCGAGTCGGCCGGGCCATCCGGCTCGCAGGGCAAACGGGCGGTGGCGACCGGGTACGGCGGCGCGGTGTCGACGGTGGACCTCGACGCCAGCCGTTCGGCCATCGAGGTGCTGAAAAGCGGCGGGAACGCGGTCGACGCGGCGGTGGCCGCCGCGGCGACCCTCGGCGTCACCGAGCCCTACGTCGCGGCGATCGGCGGCGGCGGCTTCTTCACCTACTACGACGCGAAGACGCGCCGCGTCCACACCATCGACGGGCGTGAGACCGCACCGCGCGCGATGGGGGAGAGGGCGTTCATCGACCCCGCCACCGGACAGCCGCTCCCCTTCAACGACGCCGTCACGAGCGGGCTGTCGGTCGGCGTGCCCGGAACCCTGGCGCAGTGGGACCACGCGCTGCGGCAGTTCGGCACCCGCAAGCTCGGCACCCTGCTCCAGCCGGCGATCGGCATCGCCGAACGCGGCTTCACGGTGGACCAGGAGTTCTACGACCAGACCGCGCTGAACGCCGACCGGTTCAAGGACATCACCCCGAGCCGGCGGCTGTTCCTGCCCGGTGGGCAACCGCCCGCGGTCGGCTCGACGTTCCGCAATCCCGACCTGGCGCGCACCTACCGGACGCTCGGGCAGCGCGGCCCGGACTGGTTCTACCGAGGCGAGCTCGGCAAGGAGGTCGTGCGGACGGTCGAGCACCCGCCGGTCGAGCCGGGCGCGACCCGCAACGTCCGGCCCGGGCTGATGGCGCCCGCCGACCTGGCCGCCTATCGCGCGCCGTCCCGCAAGCCCACGCGGGTGAGCTATCGCGGGCTCGACGTCTACGGCATGCCGCCGCCCTCGTCGGGCGGTTCGACGGTGAGCGAGGCGCTCAACATCCTGGAGAACTTCAGGCTGTCAGGCAGCGACCCGGTGCAGGCGCTGCACTACTACCTGGAGGCCTCCAAGCTCGCCTACGCCGACCGGGGCCGCTATGTCGGCGACTCCGACAAGGTCGATGTGCCGCTGCGGGAACTGCTGTCGAAGGGCTATGCCAAGGAGCGGTCCTGCCAGATCGACCCGGCGAAGGCCGCGGTCGCGCCGGTGCCGCCGGGATCGCCCGACGGCCGCTACGGGCCATGCGCCGCTCCGTCGGGCACGCCGCAGGCGCTGCAGTACGAAGGGCCACAGACCACCCATCTCGTCGTCGCCGACCGGTGGGGCAACATGGTCGCCTACAACGTCACGATCGAGCAGTTCGGCGGCAGCGGTCTCACCGTGCCGGGACGCGGGTTCCTGCTCAACAACGAGCTGACCGACTTCAGCTTCGCCCCGCCGGCGAACGGCAGCCCCGACCCGAACCTGCCGGGGCCCGGCAAGCGCCCGCGC
>NZ_JABVEB010000172.1 GCF_014323665.1 Actinomadura sp. HBU206391
GCTCTCCTCGACCGATTCTCCCCGGGTGACGACGGCCGCGGCCTCGAGCTCCTCGGCCCCGCTCGACACCGCCATCGCCACCGCGACCCGCAGCGCGGACAGCTTGAACGAGGGCAGGTCGACGGTCGCCGCGGCATACGTCCGTCCCGTCTCGTCCCGGACCGCCGCGCCCTCGGCGGCGCCCGTACGGGCCCGCGCCGATCGCGCCAGCATGATTATCTTCGCGTCCTCCGCACCGATCTCACTCACGTCTCCAAGGGTAGAGGCGCACGAGACATCACGCGCACGGCGCACGTCGCGTCGCGGAGACCGCGCACGTCGGCGAGAACGAGCCGGTGGGAAGCCCCGGACCACCGGGCCGCGCCGCCTGAGACATGCGCCTCAGGCGGACGGGCGGACGGCGAACGGCGGACCCGCGGGATGTCCTGTTGGGACAGGACGGCAGCGGTCTTACGTGATGCGGGCTCGTCCGTTCGTCGCCCGTGCGGTGTTCCTTCGATCCGGGTTCTCCACGCGGCCCGCGATGACGACATCGGCCTGCCGTCGGCGCGGCTCCGCGACCCCTTTGAGATCCCCCCAAATGATCTCCAAACGTACTGATCATTCCCGCGTGGGAGGCCGGCTAATCCCGTGTCAAGAATGTCTTACGGTGTGTCGCGCGCCGGGCCTCGACCACCGGACCTCTACCACTAGGCCTCGACGTGCTCGGAGTTCTCCGGCTCGGCGGGCTCCGCGGGCCGGATCCGCTCGACCAGCACCGTGCCGATCCGGTTGCGCCGCCCGGCGATGCTCTCCGCCTTGAGGCTGAGCCCGGCGACGGTCGCGGTGGACCCCTCGATGGGCACCCGGCCGAGGGCGTGCGCGAGCAGCCCGCCCACGGTCTCGACGTCCTCGACGTCGATCTCGACGTCGAACAGCTCCGACAGCTCGTCGACGGGCAGCCGCGCGGTCACCCGGTAGCCCCCGCCCGGAAGGTTCTCCACGCGGGGCGCCTCGACGTCGTACTCGTCGGCGATCTCTCCGACGATCTCCTCGAGGATGTCCTCGATGGTGACCAGGCCGGCGGTGCCGCCGTACTCGTCGATGACGATCGCCAGGTGGGTCTGCTGGGCCTGCATGTCGCGGAGTAGTTCGTCGATGGGCTTGCTGTCGGGAACGTAGGTCGCGGAACGCATCACCGTTTCGACCGTCTCGACCGACTCGCCGTCGCGGTACTCGTGGCTGCGACGGACTACGTCCTTGAGGTAGGCGATGCCGATGACGTCGTCCTCGTTCTCGCCGACCACCGGGATCCGGGAGAAACCGCTGCGCAGCGCAAGCGACAGCGCCTGGCGCAGGGTCTTGTCCCGTTCGATGAACACGATGTCGGTGCGCGGCACCATCACCTCGCGAACGAGGGTGTCGCCGAGCTCGAAGACCGAGTGGATCATCTCGCGCTCGTCCGGCTCGATCAGGCTGCGCTGCTCGGCCAGGTCCACGAGATCGCGCAGCTCCGCCTCGGAGGTGAACGGCCCCTCGCGGAAGCCCTTGCCCGGGGTGAGCGCGTTGCCCAGCAGGATGAGCAGCCGAGGCAACGGGCCGAACACCCGCGTGACCGGATGCATCAGGCCCGCGCCGGCCAGAGCGATGTGGTCGGCGTGCTGGCGACCGAGAGTGCGCGGCCCCACGCCGACCACGACATAGCTGACCACGATCATGATGACGGCGGCGACGACGTACGCCCGCCAGGTCTCGTCCAGCCAGGCCACGCACAGGTCCGCCACGATCACCGTGGCGGCGAGCTCACCGCTCACCCGCAGCAGCAGCACCAGGTTCAGGTAGCGCGCCGGATCGGCGACGACCTCGGCGAGCCTGCGGGCACCGCGGCGGTCCTCCCGCACGAGTTCCTCGACGCGCACCCGGGACACCCGCGCCAGCGCGGTCTCGACGCTGGCGAGCAGCCCGGCCACCGCCACCAGGGCCGCGGCCCCGACCAGCAACCAACCGTGAGAAGTGCTCACGTCGCGTCGCGTTTCTCCCGCCAGGAGGCCATCAGCCCGTCCTGCAGGCCGAACATCTCCTTGTGCTCGGCCGGCTCGGCGTGGTCGTAGCCCAGCAGGTGCAAGATCCCATGCGTGCACAGCAGCTGCAGTTCGTTCTCGGTGCTGTGGCCGGCCTGCCGGGCCTGCGCCTTGGCCACCGCCGGGCACAGCACCACGTCACCGAGCAGCCCGGGGTCGGGCGCGCCGCCGTCGTCGGAACCGCCGGAAAGATGCCCGGGTCGCAGCTCGTCCATGGGGAAGGCCAGCACGTCGGTCGGTCCCGGCTCGCCCATCCACTTCTCGTGCAGTTCGGTCATCGCCGGCTCGTCCACGAGCAGCAGCGACAGCTCGGCGAGCGGGTGGACCTTCATTTCGTCGAGCACGTGGCGGGCGAGCGTGACGAGACCCTCCTCATCGACCTGCGCGCCCGACTCGTTCAGCACCTCGATGCTCATTTGCGCCCCCGTTTGCGAGGCCCCCGGTCCGCGCCGCCCTGCTGGGTGTGCCCGCGTCCCGCCTCACCCTCGACTTGAAGCGCCTGATCGTACCGGCTGTAGGCGTCCACGATGTCGGTGACGAGCTTGTGGCGCACGACGTCGTTGCTGTTCAGGTGGCAGAAGTAAATGTCACGGATGCCGTCGAGGATGCCCTGGACGACCCGCAGACCGCTCTGCTGGCCCCCCGGGAGGTCCACCTGGGTGACGTCACCGGTGACCACGACCTTCGAGCCGAAGCCGAGCCGGGTCAGGAACATCTTCATCTGCTCCGGCGAGGTGTTCTGCGCCTCGTCCAGGATGATGAACGAATCGTTGAGCGTGCGCCCGCGCATGTACGCGAGCGGCGCCACCTCGATCGTGCCGGCGGCCATCAGGCGCGGGATCGAATCCGGGTCGACCATGTCGTGCAGCGCGTCGTACAGCGGCCTCAGATAGGGGTCGATCTTCTCGAACAGCGTGCCGGGCAGGAACCCGAGCCGTTCGCCCGCCTCGACGGCCGGCCGGGTCAGGATGATCCGGCTCACCTTCTTGTCCTGCAGCGCCTTCACGGCCTTGGCCATGGCGAGGTAGGTCTTGCCGGTGCCCGCCGGGCCGATGCCGAACACGACCGTGTGCTGATCGATCGCGTCGACGTACCGCTTCTGGTTCAGCGTCTTGGGCCTGATCGTCCGGCCGCGCGAGGACAGGATGTCGAGCGTCAACACGTCGGCCGGCCGCTCGACCGCGTCGGTACGGAGCATGGCGAGGCTGCGCTCGACGGCGTCGGGCGTCAGCTGAGCCCCGCTCTTGAGCAGGTCGACGAGCTCGGCGAACAACTTGGTGGCGAGCTCCGTCTCCTCTTCCGGACCGGTCACGGTGATCTCGTTACCGCGGACGTGGATGTCGCTGTCGAAAGCGCGCTCGACGACGTGGAGCAACTCGTCGCTGGACCCGAGCAGGCCCACCATCGAGTGGTCGTCCGGCACGACAATCTTGATCTGCGAGCGCGGCGCCGTCTGGCGTTTCCGCGCGGAACGTGTTGATTCGACCATCAGCCGGCCTTACGGCCTCTTCGCCCTGCTTCCTGTTGACTCTGCGTGATCTGGCGCGATGCTCCCATGGTACTGGTCACGGCTGCGCGCCGCCCGACGGCGGGTACCGTCGCGATCACCCTGGAGGCCAGTTCAGGCCACGCCCGCCGAGCAGATGCGCGTGCGTGTGGAAGACGGTCTGCCCCGCCTGGGGGCCGGTGTTGAACACCACCCGGTACCCGGTCTCGGCCATCCCCGCTTCGACGGCGACCTGATGCGCCTCCCGCATCATCTCCGCGAGCAGTTCCGGATCCGCCGCGGCGAGTTCCGCCACGTTGACGTGGTGCTCCTTGGGGATCACGAGCACGTGCGTCGGCGCCTGCGGATTTATGTCCCGGAACGCCAGCACGCGCTCGCTCTCGCGCACGATCATGGCCGGCACGTCACCTGTGACGATCTTGCAGAACAGGCAGTCCACGGATGTCCCCCTCAGGCGGTGTCCTCGAATGCTATCGAGATCGGCGGATTTGAATCGCCTCTTGGGTCCGAGACAGGCCGTTTACTCGTTAAGGTTGCAAGTCAGTGCGAACCCCCCGGCTCGCCGGCTTTTGGTGACGTGTCTACCACGCACGCGATCCGTCGGGTTCGCCATCCACGCCGTGACGGGGTGCGGCCATCCGACTGGATGGTCAGGGGACGGCAAAGGTGGCGGATAGGTTGACCGAGGCGAGAGCAGGAATGCCCTTTCGTAAACCGGACGGCGAGGGTGCGCGTCCCACTGATGTGACCGAGACCCTTGTGGCGAACGGCGCGACCCGCGCGGTCGCCGTCGCCTGGGACGCCGATCAGGCGGTGACGGCGCTCTACAGCGCCAACTACCGCTCGCTGGTGCGTCTCGCCGTTCTGCTCGTACGCGATGTCGGAACGGCCGAGGAGGTCGTGCAGGACGCCTTCATCGCCATGCATGGCGGGTGGCAGCGCCTACGCGACCCCGACAAGGCCCTCGCCTACCTCAGGCAGGCCGTGGTCAACAAGTCACGGTCCGTGCTGCGCCACCGCGCGGTCGTGGAGAAGTACGCCCCTAAGGGCCTGCCGGACGCTCCGAGCGCCGAGAACGGCGCCATCGTTGAGTTCGAGCGGGCCGCAGTCGTCAAAGCACTCAGCACGCTGCCGAGAAGGCAGCGGGAAGCACTCGTTTTGCGGTATTACGCCGATCTGTCAGAAGCGGAGATCGCCCATGCGATGGGCATCAGCCGCGGAGCCGTCAAGAGCCATACGGCGCGCGGAATGACCGCGCTCCGAGGCGTTCTGGAGCAATTGTCATGACCGATCCCCACGACGAGTACGGCGAGATCCTGCGCCGTGCCCTGCACGCGGAGGCGGAAACGGTCGTGCCTGCGGCGGACGGGCTCGACCGGATCCGTGCGCGTATCAGCGAACGTCCGGCGTCGAGGTTCAGCTGGGCGTCGGCCTGGTCGTGGTTCACCGCCACCTGGGCGCGCCCGGCGATGGCGGGCGCCGCCTCGCTCGCCATGGCGGCCGTCGTCGTGTCCGGCACCCCTGCGATCAGCAGCTTCACCGTGGGCGGACACCGCGCGCCGGATCAGGGCGAACACGGAGAGAAGGGGACTTCCGGCGGCACCGAGCCCGGCGGCGGCGGGCAACCCGCCCAGTCTCCGTCCGAACCTTGGCGGCCCCAAGGGCTGAGCCCGACGAAGTCGCGACAGCCGTCGCCCTCACTCGGAGGGCCGGCCTGCGGCCGCCCGCTGGGCGCGGAAGTACCCTCGCCGGCGAGCGAGACCGACACGCCCCCTCCGGTGGAGCAGACGTCGCCCTGCGAGTCGACGGCAACGACCACCGCGCCGACCTCCCCGGATCCGACCGAGTCGACCGACGATCCGCCTCCGCCGGGGACGCCCCCGCCGCCGGAGTCGCCGCCCACGGGAGGCGATCAGCAGCCGTTGAGCCAGGTGGACCCCTGACCGGGGCGTCTACCAGCGGCCGCAGGCGCTGAGCAGCACCGCGGCTGCCGCGACCCCCGCGGTGGAGGTGCGCAGCACCGTCGGCCCGAGCACGGTCGGCACACCGCCCGCCTCGGTGAACCGGTGCAGTTCCTCGTCGGTGATGCCGCCCTCCGGGCCGACGATCAGGAGGACGTCGCCGGCCGGTGGCGGCGTCACGGCGCTGAGCGGCTCCTGCGCGCCCTCGTGCAGGACGAGCGCCCGTGCCGCCCCGGCGACCCGGTCGGCCACCTGCGCGGTGGTGGCGAGTTCGGCGACCTCGGGCAGCCAGCAGCGCCGGGCCTGTTTGGCCGCCTCGCGTGCGGCGCCGCGCCACCGGCCGAGGGACTTCTCCCTGCGGTCCGGGCGCCACTGGGTGACGCACCGGCTCGCTGCCCACGGCACGATCTCGTCGACGCCCACCTCGGTCATCGTCTCGACCGCGAGCTCGCCGCGGTCGCCCTTCGGGAGTGCCTGCACGACCACCAGGCGGGGAGTGGGCGCGGGTTCCCGTCGCCGGGCGATGACGTCGAGCTCCAGGCCGCCGCGCACGACCTCGCCGACCACGCATTCGGCCAGCAGGCCGGCTCCGTCGGTGAGGTCCACGCGCTCACCCGCGCGCAGCCGGCGGACGGTCGCCGCGTGCCGTCCCTCGGCCCCGCCGAGCACGACCCGGTCGCCCGCCAGTTGCGCGGATTCAGCGAGGAAGACCGGTGGACTCACCGGTCATGGGTGTTGAAGACGTCACGGAGCCGCGAGAAGAAACCCGACTGCCCCGGGGCGAACTTGCCGGGCGGCCGTTCCTCGCCGCGCAGCTTGGAGAGCCGTCGGAGCAGTTCCTCCTGCTCCTCGTCGAGGCGGATCGGCGTCTCCACGTTGACATGGATCATCAGGTCGCCGCGGCCGGTCTCGTTCAGGTGCTTGACGCCCCGTCCGTACATCGGGATGACCTGGCCGGACTGCGTGCCCGGCTTGATGTCGACGTCCTCGGGACCGTCGAGGGTCTCGATGACCACCTTGGTGCCCAGCGCGGCGGCGGTCATGGGGATCTGCACAGTGCAGTGCAGGTCGTCGCCCTCGCGCTCGAAGATCTCATGCGGCCGCTCGACGATCTCGAGGAACAGATCGCCCGGCGGTCCGCCGCCCGAGCCGACCTCGCCCTCGCCGGCGAGCTGGATGTGGGTGCCGTTCTCGACGCCCGCGGGGATCCGTACCTTGATCGTCCGGCGGGTGCGGACCCGCCCGTCTCCGGAGCACTCCGGGCACGGGTTGCGGATCACGCTGCCGAAGCCGCCGCACTGCGGGCACGGGCGCGAGGTCATCACCTGGCCGAGGAAGGACCGGGTGACCTGCTGCACCTCGCCTCGGCCATGGCACATGTCACACGTGTCCGGGGCGGTGCCGGCCGCGGTGCCGGTGCCGGTGCAGCTGGAGCAGACGATCGCGGTGTCGACCGTCAGCTCGCGGGTGGTGCCGAAGGCGGTCTCGGACAGGTCGAGCTCGACCCTCAGCGTCGCGTTGCGTCCCCGCCGGGCGCGGCTGCGCGGGCCGCGGGTCGCACCACCGCCGAAGAAGGCGTCCATGATGTCGCTGAAGGGGAACCCGGCGCCGAATCCGGCGCCGCCCCCGGCGGTGGCCGAGGCGAACGGGTCCGCGCCCAGGTCGAACATCTCGCGCTTCCTGGGGTCGGAGAGCACCTCGTAGGCCTGGGTGATCTCCTTGAACCGCTCCTGGGTCTCCGGATCGGGATTGACGTCCGGGTGAAGCTCGCGCGCAAGCCGGCGGTAGGCCTTCTTGATCTCATCCGCGCTTGCGTCGCGGCGCACCCCGAGGGTCGCGTAGTAGTCGTTTGCCACTTACGACCCCGCGAGGATCTGACCGACGTAGCGTGCCACTGCCCGTACTGCTCCCATCGTGCCGGGGTAATCCATTCGTGTCGGGCCGAGAACGCCCAGCTTGGCCAGGGCCTGGTCACCGACGCCATAGCCCACGGCGACCACCGAGGTCGACCGCAGGCCCTCATGCGGATTCTCGGTGCCGATCCGCACCGTCAGAGTAGAGGAATCACCGGTCTCACCGAGCAGCCGCATCAGCACCACCTGCTCCTCCAGAGCCTCCAGGACGTTCCGGAGGCTCTCGGAGAAGTCGACGGCGGCCAGGTTGGCCGCGCCGGCGAAAACGATCTTTTCGTCGTGCTTTTCCACGAGGGTCTCGAGCAGTACCGAGACGACCGAGGCCGCCACCGCGCGGTCCTCGGCCGACACTCTTTCGAGCAGATCGGCCACCGCGTTCGGCGCGTCAGTGAGCCCGCACCCGTCCAGACAGGTGTTGAGCAGCGCGCGCAGGTGCGCGATCGAGTCCTCGGAGATGGCGGAAGGCGTCTCGACGACCCGCTGCTCCACCCGTCCGGTGTTGGTGATCAAGACCAGTAGGAGCCGGTTAGAGGCGACCTGGACGAGCTCGACATGCCGCACCGCGGACCGGGTGAGCGACGGATACTGCACCACGGCGACCTGGCGGGTGAGCTGTGCCAGGAGCCGGACGGTGCGGCCGACCACGTCGTCGAGGTCGTATGCGCCCGCCAGGAAGGTCTCGATGGCCCGCCGCTCCGCGGGCGAGAGCGGCTTGATCGTCGACAGCCGGTCGACGAACAGCCGGTAGCCCTTGTCGGTCGGGACGCGCCCCGCGCTAGTGTGCGGCTGGGCGATGTAGCCCTCTTCCTCGAGCACCGCCATGTCATTGCGGATCGTCGCCGGGGAGACGCCGAGATTGTGGCGGTCGGCGAGCGCCTTCGAGCCCACGGGCTCGTTGGTGGACACGTAGTCCTCGACGATGGCGCGCAGCACCGCCAGTTTGCGGTCATCGAGCACTTGCTCTCACCCCCCTGCCCACTCGACTCGCAGCCGTGCCCCGATCCAGGCCCGGCTTCCTGGCACTCCCTGTTTCCGAGTGCCAAGTGTACGGCGATCGTAGGGGCACTGGAGGCATCGGGCGTCGCGGCCTTACCGGGATGTGGAGCCGCGAGCCCCCGCCCTGGCCGGAACATGTCAGCTCTGACCACGATGATCCCTGATATGCGACGCTCACAGCATGTACCCCCCACCACCGCGAATCGACCCCCGGGAGCTCCGGCCCGGCCGCCACTGGTTCGTCGTCGCCGGTCTCCTCGCTCTTGTGTTCATCGCTCTGGGCGTCGGTGGTTTCGCATGGGGGCTCACCAGCTCGATCAAGAACCTTGAGATCAACAGGCAGTTCCAGGCGAACGAGACCGTGACCGTCCAGATGACCCCGGAGTCCTCGATCGGCGTCTACGTGACCCTCTCGGTATCGGGCGACCCACTGGACGGGAAGTGCACCGTCACCTCCCCGTCGGGTCAGAGCGTTCCCGTCACCACGCCCAGTGGGACCTTCACGGTGAACACCGGCGACCAAAGCTGGCAGGAGATCCATGTGGTCCAGGCCACCGAGGCCGGTGCCCACCGGCTGACGTGCCAGAGCGGGATCGGGCCGTACGCGACGGGCAGGCACCCGGACACCGAGGCCTTCGGGGGGCTCATCGGCGGAGTCGCGGCCCTGCTGGTGTTGCCGCTCGTCGGCGTGGTCACCGGCGCGATCATCGCCACGGTCACCGGTGTCAAGCGCGGCGGCCACCGCAGACGGCTGCTCGCCGAGCGTTACGGACGTCTCTAGCACCGCGTGGCCCGCGTGTCGGTCGCCATTGAGCCGGATTCGCCCGGTACGGTGCCGTCCGTCGCCACCCCGAGGAGACGGGAGCCGTGCCCATGCGCGCCAGGAAGTATGACGCCGACGTCCTCGCAGGCGACTGGCGACGACCACGGCGCGGCCAGATCCCCGAGCTGCCGGCCGAGCGCGACCTGGTCGTCGAAGATCCGTCAAGCGGGTTCTGCGGCGCGGTCGTGGCCTGTGACAAGGAGGCGGTGACGCTCGAGGACCGATTCGGCCGGCGCCGCGTGTTCCCGCTGGCCAAGGCCGGCTTCCTGCTCGACGGCAAGCCCGTCACCCTCGTACGCCCGGCGTCGGGGCCGAAGCAGCCGCTGCGGTCGGCGTCGGGGTCGATCGCCGTGCAGGGCCTGCGCGCCCAGGTGGCCAAGGAGAGCCGCATCTACGTCGAGGGCCTGCACGACGCCGAGCTGGTCGAGAAGATCTGGGGCCACGACCTGCGCGTCGAGGGCGTCGTGGTCGAGTATCTCGAGGGAATCGACGATCTGCCGGCCATCGTGGACGAATTCGCTCCGGAGCCCGGCCGGCGGCTCGGCGTGCTCGTCGATCACCTGGTCCGCGGGTCGAAGGAGAGCCGGATCGCCGCCCAGGTCACCTCGCCGGACGTCCTCGTCACCGGGCATCCCTTCATCGACATCTGGCAGGCGGTACGGCCCGCGGCGGTGCGCATCGAGGCGTGGCCGGACGTGCCCAAGGGCATCCCCTGGAAAGAGGGAGTGCTCGCCGCTCTTGGCTGGGGTGACGATGTGGGCGCAGCATGGAGGCGGATCCTCGGATCAGTCGGCACCTACACCGATCTGGAGCCGGCGCTTCTCGGCCGCGTCGAGCAACTCATCGACTTCGTCACCGCCCCCGAGCCGCTCGACTGAGGCGCCCTCGAAAGGAGCACGGCATGACGGACAAGACGCCCGAACAGCCCGGGAACGAACCACAGCCGGGGTACGGGCAACAACCCGGGTACGGGCAGCCGGAGTACGGCCCGCAACCCGGGTACGGACAGCAACCCGGCCATGGCCAGCAACCCGGGTACGGGCAACAGCCTGGATACGGGCAGCAACCCGGCTACGGACAGCAGCCCGGGTACGGGCAACAACCCGGGTACGGGCAGCAACCCGGCTACGGCGAGCCGGGGTACGGGCGGCAGCCGGACTACGGCACGCAACCCGGGTACGGCCAGACTCCCGGCTACGGCCAGCAGCCCGGATACGCGCAGCAGTACGGCAATCTCCCCCCGGGCTACAGCGCACCCACGACGCCCGACGAGCGGCAGTGGGGGATGCTGGCCCATATCGGCCAGGTCCTCGTCGGCTTCGTCGCGCCCTTGGTCGTCTATCTCGCCAAGAAGGACGAGTCCGCCTTCTGCCGCCACCACGGAGCCCAGGCGCTCAACTTCGCCATCACGCAGATGGTCTACTCGATCATCAACTTCATTCTGATCTTCTTGATCATCGGGTTCATCACCTGGCCCGTCCAGGCGATCGCCGCGATCGTCTTCATGATCATCGCCGGCGTGGCGGCGAACCGGGGCGAGTACTACCGGTATCCGGCCTTCATGGCGTGGCCCATGATCAAGTAAGCCGGTCGGAGTATCCCGCGGCCGTCAGGTGAGATCCCGGACGACCGCGTCGGCCAGCAGGCGCCCACGCCGGGTGAGGCGCGCGCGGCCGATGTCGTAGGCCTGCCGATCCAGCAGGCCGTCGGCGATCAGGCGCTCGACCGCGCCCTTGTCGAGCAGGTCCGCGGGGCAGCCGTCGGCGAGCCGGACCTCCAGCATGATCCGCTCGATCCGCCGGTCCTCGGCGCCGAGCACCTCACGGGCGTGCGCGGGAGTGACCCGCTCGGCCAGCCGCGCCGCGTACGCGGCGGGGTGCTTGACGTTCCACCAGCGGGTGCCGCCGACGTGGCTGTGCGCGCCAGGCCCCGCCCCCCACCAGTCCGCGCCGGTCCAGTAGAGCAGGTTGTGCCGGCAACGCGAGGCCGGGTCGGCCGCCCAGTTGGAGATCTCGTACCAGTTCAGGCCGTACGCGCTCAGCCTCTCCTCGGCCATCAGGTAACGGTCGGCCATCGCGTCGTCGTCGGGGGCGGCAAGCTCACCGCGCCGCACGCGGACGGCCAGCCGGGTGCCCTCCTCGACGATGAGGGCGTAGGCGGAGACATGGTCGGGCCGTACGGCGAGGGCGGCCTCCAGGGAGGCCAGCCAGTCCTCGTCGCGCTCCCCCGGCGTGCCATAGATCAGGTCGAGGTTGACGTGTTCGAATCCGGCGGCGCGGGTCCACTCCGCCACCTGCGGCACCCGCCCCGGAGTGTGCGTGCGGTCCAAGGTCGCGAGCACGTGCTCGCGTGCGCTCTGCATCCCGTAGGACATGCGGGTGAATCCGGCCTCCCGGAGCCGCCCGAGGTAGGCCGCGTCGACCGACTCCGGGTTGGCCTCGGTGGTCACCTCAACGCCGGCGGCCAGGCCGAACTCGGACTCGATGGCCTCGAGGATCCGCCCGAGGTGGTCCGGTGGCAGCAGGGTGGGCGTGCCGCCGCCGAAGAACACGGTCTCGACGGGGAGATCCACCTCGCCCAGCACCCGCCTGGCCATCCTGATCTCGTCGATGACGGTGTCGGCGTACGACTCCCTCGACGCCCCGGGCCCGAGCTCGGCGGCCGTGTAGGTGTTGAAGTCGCAGTAACCGCAGCGGGTCACGCAGAACGGCACGTGGACGTAGAACCCGAACGGCCGGGTTCCCAGCCCGTCGACGGCGCTCTCCGGGAGAGCGCCGTCGCTGGGCACGGGGTCGCCGTCAGGCAGGATCGAGGGCACCCCTCAAGTCTGCCGCCCCCGCCGAGTCGTCCGTCCACACCGGACCGCGAACAACTACATGATCACGGCTGGG
>NZ_JABVEB010000173.1 GCF_014323665.1 Actinomadura sp. HBU206391
CGCGCCGGCCGTCCTGCTGTACGGGACGACGCCGGCGTACCGGGACTTCACCGCCGGCATGACCGACGGTGCCGACGTCCTGCAGCTGGAAAAGAACCTCGTCGCCCTTGGGATGGACCCCCGGCACACCATCACCGTCGACCGCCACTTCACCGCCGCCACGGCGAGCGCGATCTACCGCTGGCAGAAGGCCCGTGGACTGCCGGTGGCGCAGCGCACCGGGCGGCTGCCGCTCGGGCAGGTCGTCTTCCTGCCCGGCGCGGTACGGATCGGGCAGGCCCGCGCCGAGGTCGGCGCGTCGGTGGGCCCGGGCACGCCGATGCTGGCGGCGACGGCGACCGCCCGCGTGGTGCGCGTCGCACTCACCGCCGACCGGCAGACGACGGTCCATCCCGGCGACCCGGTCCGGGTCACCGTCCCCGGGCTGGCCAAGCCGCTCACCGGGGCCGTCCGAGAGATCAGTACCGTGGCGACGGCGCCCAGCCAAAGCCCGGGGCCGGCGACGGTACCCATGGTCGTCACCGTGAAGCCGCCGGCCGGCACGCCGACGCTCGACCAGGCGCCGGTACAGGTCGCGATCAACACCGCGCAGCGGCGCAACGTCCTCCTGGTACCGGTGACCGCGCTGCTCGCCGGGGCGTCCGGCGGGTACCAGGTCGCCGTCGTCGACGCCGCCGGCCGGCGGCTGGTGACCGTGCGGCCGGGGCTGTTCGACGAGGCCGCCGACACGGTCGAGGTCACCGGCGGCGGGCTGACCGAGGGTACGCGGGTGGAGGTACCGGTGTCGTGAGCGACGTCGTGCTCTCCATGGAAAACGCCGGCCGGACCTACCCCGGCACGCCGCCGGTCGAGTCGCTGCGCGGTGTCGACCTGACCGTGCGCGCCGGCGAACTGGTGGCCGTCGTCGGCCCGTCCGGCTCCGGCAAGACCACGCTGCTCAACCTCGCCGCCGGTCTGGACCGCCCGACGACCGGCTCGGTACACCTGGCCGGGCAGGCCGTCGAGGGCCTCTCCGACCGGCGCCTCTCCGGCCTCCGGGCGTACGCGCTGGGCGTGGTGTTCCAGCAGTTCTTTCTGATGGATCACCTGACCTCGGTGGACAATGTCGCGAACGGGCTGTTGTACCGCGGCATACCCGCGAACAAACGTCGGCTGGCGGCGGCCGAGGCGCTGGACCGCGTCGGCCTCGCACACCGGGCCGACCATCCGGCCGGCAAGCTCTCGGGCGGCGAGCGCCAGCGCGTCGCCATCGCCCGCGCCCTGGTCGGCCGGCCGGCGCTGGTCCTCGCCGACGAGCCGACCGGCAACCTCGACAGCGCCAACGGCGCGCAGATCCTCGCGCTGCTGCAGGACCTGCACGCCGACGGCGTGTCCCTGCTCGTCATCACGCACGACGCCACCGTCGCGGGGGCCTGTCCGCGCCGAGTCGACCTCCGCGACGGCCGGATCGTCGCCGACACCGGATGGACCGAATGATCTCCCGGGTACGCGCCGCAGACCTGCTCCCGCTGGCGACCATCGGCATGCGCAGCCGCCCGCTGCGGGCCGCACTGTCCACATTGGGCATCGCGATCGGCATCGCCGCGATCATCGGCGTCCTCGGCATCACCCGCTCCAGCCAGGCCGACCTGCTGGCCAGCATCGACCGGCTGGGCACCAACCTGCTCACCGTGGTCAACGGGCACACGGTCAGCGGCGACGAGGCGACGCTGCCCGAGCACGCAGCCACCGGCGTCGCCCGGACCGACGGCGTCCAGCGGGTCACCGCCACGGCGGAGCTGTCGGAGGTACGGGTGTACCGGACCGACCGGGTGCCCGCATACCGGACGGGCGGCCTGGATGTCCGGGCCACCGAGCCGACGCTGCCGGACACGCTGGACGGGCAGGTGGCCACCGGCGTCTTCCTCAACGCCGCCACCGCGCGGTACCCGGTGGTGGTGCTCGGCCACGACGCTGCGTCCCAGCTCGGCATCGGCCGCGTCGGCGCGGGTACCCGGGTCTGGCTGGGCGGGCGCTGGTTCACCGTCGCCGGGGTGCTGCGCCCGTTCGAGCTCACCCCGGAGATCGACCGGGCCGCGTTGATCGGCCTGCCGGCCGCCGCCGAGTACTTCGGCTTCGACGGCCACCCGACCCGCCTGTACGTGCGGGCGGCCACCGACCGGACCGCGCTGGTCGCCACCATGCTGGCCCGGGCGACCAACCCAGCCGAGCCGAACACCGTCGACGTCAGCCGGCCCTCCGACGCGCTCGCCTCGCGGCTGCTCGTCGCCGACTCGGTCACCTCGTTGCTGCTCGGTCTCAGCGCGATCGCGCTGCTCGTCGGTGGCGTCGGGATCGCGAACGTGATGATCATCTCGGTGCTCGAACGCCGTAACGAGATCGGCCTCCGGCGGGCACTCGGGGCTGCCCGCCGGCACATCGCCGTCCAGTTCCTGAGCGAATCGCTGCTGCTCTCCGCGCTCGGCGGGGTGACCGGCGCGATGCTCGGCACTGCGGCCACCTACGCCGTCGCCACGTCCCGCGGCTGGCAGACCCTGGTACCGGTGACCGGCGTCTGGGTCGGCCTTGCGGCGACGTTCGTCATCGGTGCCGTGGCCGGCCTGTACCCGGCCGGCCGGGCCGCGCGCCTCAACCCCGTCGACGCCCTCCGGACATCGTGAGTCGCAGCCTGTGAAACGGGCCCGGTCTATTGCATGGCGAATCTGATGAGGGCCTGCCGGTCGCCTTGCTTGATCTTGCCTTGCTGGTTGAGGACTTCGAGCTGCCAGTGGGAACCGTTGCGGAAGGCTCGGCAGATGGCGTTGGCGTTGTCGGTGCCGAGCAGGGACGGCCAGATGTCGGCGACCTGTTGGGAGCTGCCGCCCGTGGCGTCGTAGACCTTGAACGAGATGTTGTTGGCCTTGTCAAAGGAGCTGCCTCGTTTGAAGGCCGCAGCGATGAAGACGATGGAGGTGATCGTGGGCGGTACGTTGGCGAAGGTGACCTGGACGGTCTCGTCGTCGCCTTCGGCGGCGCCGGTCTGCTCGTCGCCGGAGTGCTTGACCGAGCCGTTGCTGAGCGGGTCCAGGGAGTCCAGGCCGGCGAGTCTGACCGGTTCCGCGCCCTGCATGAGGACGGCGATCAGGTCGAGGTCGACGCCCTTCTTCCGTCGGGCCTTGCCGAGGAGCCCGCCACTGGATCCGGCGGAGGGGTCCCAGGCCACACCCACGACCAGGTGAGTGATGCCGTTCAGATCGGCGGCTCCGTCTTCCTTGGTCAGCGTGATCGCCATCGTCGTCTCCTTCATATACTCGGTGTAGGTTCGTCCACGCCATGATCAAACCAGCTCCACGGGGCGCATTGATCGCGCGGCTGCGGGCTCGGCTGCTCCGGGGCTGGATCCTCAACGGCGGCCGGTACCACGACGTTCCGCCGGTCGCGGCGCATGGGGCGTAGACGGGCAGCGGTTCGGCGGCCTCGAACAGCTCGCCCAGTGCTCGTGCCGAGAGCAGGCCGGGCGCGATCGTGGCGATCGCGAACAGGGCGTCGACCTCCGCCACCTGGGTGCTCGGCCAGAGAAGCGGATCTCCATCCGCGCCCGGTTCCTTCCCCCATGGCTTCCTTACGTCGTCTGCGGCGGTGCCGGTCTTGCGTGCGTTTCAACGAGCCGGACCGGCGACGGGTTCCGTGCCCGTCTCGACGGACCCGGCGTCACGTCGTTCGTCGAAGATCTCCTCGACGACCTCTCTGGCTTGGTCCTGCCGACAAAGCCCGCTGCGCGCGCCGTCGCGGGACGCGAACGGCGTTGGCGCATCGGAGCGATCACCACCGCTCTCGTCCTGCTCTATCGCCGAGGCCGCGCTCGACGTACTGCGCACGGCCGACCTGACCCGCGTACGCCGCTGCCCCATACCCGAAGGCCCTGCGCTCAGCGCAGACTTGCACGTTCGCGGACACAACCGAAGGGACGGCGGACCGGAACCTAATGAGCGCTACCGGGTCAGCCGCTGGCAGCCTCGGGCCGACGCCGGTTTCAGGGAGTGGCCAGCGCCTCCGTCGGGGACAGCCGGGCCGCCCGGATCGCCGGATAGAGCCCGGCCAGGCCGCCGATGAGCACGGTGGCGGCCAGTCCGCCCGCAGTCGCCCATGCCGGCACGACGGAAGGCCAGGTCTGGTAGGCGGCGTAGCCGGTGGTGACGGCGATGCCCAGCAGCACCCCGCCCAGGCCGCCGAGTATGGACAGCAGTAGCGACTCGGCCAGGAACTGCAGCCGGATCTGTCCCCTGGTGGCGCCGAGCGAACGACGGAGCCCGATCTCGGCCCGCCGTTCCAGCACCGAGATGACCATCGTGTTGGCCACCCCGACGCCGCCGACCAGCAGCGCAACCGCGCCCAGGCCGAGCAGCAGCCCGTTCAGAGTGACGTCGGCCGCTCGGCTGGCTTTCAACGCCTCCGAGGGACGGGACACGCTGACGTCGCCCGGTGTCCGCGGGTTGGCGGTGGCGGCCAGGACGCGGTGTACCGCCTCGACCTGGCTTTCCCGTGACCTGGTGTAGACGGTGGTCGCCCGCCCGTCGAAGTCGAACAGGTCCGTGGCGATGTCCCAACCGATCAGGACGGTCGTGTCCAGCTCGGGGGCGAGCGCGACCGGGTTGAGCACGCCGACCACGGTGAACCGTTCGCCGCCGACCAGGATCTGCGCCTTCGGGCCGGCCCGACCGATGCCGAGCCGCTCGGCGGCGGAGGCGCCGAGGACCGCCGCCGGGTACCGGCCGGTGGCGCCGTTCAGCCAGGTGCCGCTGCGCAGGGTCGCGCCGACGGTCTGCGGCAGGCTGACCCGGGCGGCCGACCCGGTCAGCCCGTTGGTCTCCACCTTGGGGATCTTGTCTGAGCGGTACACCTTGAAGTTGCCGATCGCCCCGGTCGCCGAGACGGAGGTGATCGGGCCGATCCGCGCGATCATCGCCTCGGCCTCGGCCGGCAGTTTCGCGTTCTGGCCCTCGAAGGTCTCTCCGGGGGAGACGGTGAGCAGGTTCGTGCCGAGCGCGGCGAGCTGACGGTCGAGCTGTTCGCGGGAGGAGGACGAGATGCCCACGACCGCGACCATCGCGGCGATGCCGATCGCGATGCCCAGCGCGGACAGCAGCGCCCGGGTCGGCCGGGTGCGCAACCCGGCCGCGCCGGCCCGCGCCACGTCACGTGGCGCCATCCGGGCGGGCGTGAGCCGGGTGCGGTCCTGCGGCGCGGTCACCATTCGGCCACCCCCGCCTCGTGCGGCGCGATCAGGCTGTCACCGACGACCCGGCCGTCGCGCATGAGCACCTGGCGGTCGAGCCCCGCGGCGACCTCCAGGTCGTGCGTGATGACCATGACCGTGGTGCCGGCGGCGTGCAGCTCCCGCAGCACCGCCATGACACCCCGGCCCGAGGCGGAGTCGAGGTTGCCGGTCGGCTCGTCGGCGAGCAGCAGCGCAGGTTCGCCGACCACGGCCCGGGCGATCGCCACCCGCTGCTTCTCGCCACCGGACAACTCGTGCGGCTCGTGGTCGAGTCGGTGTCCGAGTCCGACCCGCGTCAGCGCGGCCTCCGCCCGACGTTTGCGCTCTTTCATCGGTACGCCCGCGTAGAGCAGGCCGTCGGCCACGTCGTCCAGCGCCGGTACGCCTGCGGCCAGGTGGAACTGCTGGAACACGAAGCCGATCCGGCTCGCGCGCAGGGCCGACAGCTGCCGGTCGGACAGCCGCGACACGTCGTGGCCGTCGACCGCCACCCGGCCGGACGTGGGCCGGTCGAGGGTGCCCAGCATGTGCAGCATGGTGGACTTGCCCGAGCCGGACGGGCCGACCACCGCGACCAGCTCACCGGCGCCGATGTTCAGGGTGACCCCGGCGAGCGCGTGGACGTCACCGGGGTACACCTTCGTCACGTCGGTCAGCTCGATCATCGCGGCACCCCCACGGTCATGCCCTCGTTCAGCCCGTCGCCGCTGACCTCGACCCGGCCGTTCGCGAACAGGCCGGTCTCCACCTTGATGTAGTGCGTGGTGGATCGCTCGACGACCTCGACGCCGTAGCCGCCCTCGGCAAGCGCCACCAGCGCCGCGACCGGCACGGCGAGCACGTCCTTGCGCTCGGCCGCGGTGAATACCACGGTCACCACGGCCGCCTCGATCCCCGCGGCCGCCTTGGGGCGGCCCAGCGGGACCACGGCCTCGATGAAGGTCTCCGCCTCGCTGCCCGGATCGGTCGGCTGCTCGATCACCGTGTAGACCCGTTTCACCCGGCCGGCCACCCGCTTGCCGTCGGGCAGCCGGACCTGCACCTTGACCCCCTTGCGGGCCAGCCGCTGCTTGGCCACCTCGAGCCGGACCGTCACCTGGCGGCCGGTCCCGGTGTACTGCAACACCGGCTGTCCGCCGCCGGTGGACTGGTTCACCCCGGCCGTGACGATGTCGACCCGGATCGCGCCCGGGGCGAACAGTACCCGGCCCTGCTCGATCTGCCCGGTCTGCGACAGGCCCAGGGCCTTCTGCCATCGCCTCACCGCGGTCGCGGTGGTGGCCGTGTACACGTGGTCCACCCTGAGTCCGCCGTAGCCGAGGGCCTTCAGGTTGACCTCGAGCTGCCGTACGTCCTTGCCGACGACACCCGGACCGAGCGTCCGATACGCGGCGACGTCGCCGTACATCAGCATGACCGGCGCGTTGTCCACCCGGTAGATCGGCCGGCCCCGGCCGATGACATCGCCGACCAGCGGCACCTTGGTGATAACGCCCGAGATCCGGCCGGCCAGCGTGGTCTTCGCGCCATAGCCCAGGTCGCCGGACTCCTCGTCGGTGTCCAGCATCGTCTCCCGGGTGACCTGCGCAGTGCCCGGCGGCAGGTCCGCCACGGTCGGCGTACCCGTGCCGCCCCCACCGAACCCGACCGCCGCCACGACCGCCGCGCCCACCGAGGCCACGACCACACCGACCACCGCGACGGCCCGGACCCGCCGCCGCCGCGGGCCGGCCGGCCGGGTCGTCATCACCGCATCACTCATGAGCTCGGGCTCGGCCGCGACGACCGAATCTGCGCGGTGCAGATCTCCTTCGCCTGTTCGTACTGCGGGTCATCGCGGACCGCCTGGGGCAGGTCCTTCCCGAGGTCGTTCGGGTCCGGGTCGGGGTAGCTCGCCACCCCGTGCTCCCGCAGGCATCGCGACTCCTGGCGCGCCGCCTCCAGCTTCTTCCTCTGACCGTCGGCCGGCAGAACGGGTCGGTACGGCTTGCACGCCTCGTCCGCCTTTTCCGCCACGTCCCTGTCGAAGGCGTCCTTGTCGGCCCCCTCAAATCGGATGCCGTCGCCGTTTGCCACCACCGGGTCCGGCATCGGTACGCCGTGCTGCCGCATGCACCGCGCCCACCTGATTCCCTGCCCCAGCAGGCTGAGACTTGGTGTGGCGCTCGGCGTGGCGGAGCCGTTCACCGAGGCCACGCCCTTGCCGTCGTTCGATTTCGTGCAGGCGGCCGCCGTGACCAGCAAAAGCGGTAGCAGGCAGACGACCAGGAATCTCTTTCTCATCAGCGATCTCCTCTGGTCCGGTCGGCCCAGTGGAGCAGGTGGCCCGCAACGGTCCCGTCACAGCTCATGTAACGCCGGTGTTATGCCCGATCGTGGAGACTGCTGGGGGCAAGGAGGATGTGCGGGTGCGGGTGCTGCTGATCGAGGACGAGATACTGCTGGCCGAGCAGGTCGCCGACGGGCTGCGGGATCAGGGCATCGCGGTCGACCTCGCGGCCGACGGGCTCGACGGCCTGCACAAGGCCGGCGCGAACCGGTATGACGTGGTCGTACTCGACCGCGATCTGCCGCTCGTGCACGGCGACCAGGTGTGCACCGCGTTGGCCGCGGGTGGTACCGACGCCCGGATCCTCATGCTCACCGCGGCCGGGGAGGCGGCGGACCGGGTCGGCGGCCTGGTCCTCGGCGCAGACGACTACCTGCCCAAGCCGTTCGTCTTCGACGAGCTCGTGCTGCGGATACGTGCGCTGGGCCGCCGGGCCAACAACGCTCCACGGGTCCTGCAGCGCGCCGGCCTGACCTTCGACACCGCGCGGCGCATCGTCACCCGCGACGGCCGCATCATCCCGCTGACCACCAAGGAGCTGGCCGTGCTCGAGATCCTGATGGGCGCCGACGGCGCCGTCGTCAGCGCCGAGGACCTGCTGGAACGGGCATGGGACGAGCACGCGGACCCGTTCACCGCGACCGTCCGGGTCACCATCGCCCGGCTGCGCCGCAAGCTGGGCGACCCACCGCTGATCCAGACCGTCGTCGGCGCCGGGTACCGGCTATGAGGCTACGCCTCAAGCACCCGTCGATCCGGCTGCGACTGACCCTCGTGTACGCGGTCGTACTCGTGGCGGCCTGTGCGGGCATACTCGCGCTCAACTACGCACTGCTGTACCAGAGCCTCTACAGCGACCCCAATGGTCCGACCCCGGCTGAGATGGCGGCGGTGAGCGCTGGGCCCGGAGGAGACCGGTCGCTGCCCGACGAGCTCAGGGCCGAGCAGATCGACAAGCTCAGGGCCTATCAGATCCGCCAGGCCGAGGCTGCTCGGTTGCGTACCGACACGCTGCGGAACACCGGCGCGACCTCGGCGATCGCGTTGGCGTTCACCGCAACGATCGGGCTCGGTGTCTCCTGGATCGTCGCCGGCCGCATGCTCCGGCCGCTGCGAACGCTCACCGCCGTCACCCGACGGATCTCCCAGGACCGGCTGCACGAACGCATCACCCTCACCGGGCCGCGCGACGAGATCAAAGAGCTGGCCGACACCTTCGACGAGATGGTGGCCAGGCTGGAAGCCGCTTTCAACAGCCAGCGAAGGTTCGTCGCCGACGCCTCACACGAGCTGCGCACCCCGCTCGCCATCGTCCGTACCGGCGCCGAGGTGCTGCTGGCCAAGCGGCAGAGCACCATCACGCAATGGGAGGCCATGGCGCACCGCGTGCTGACGGCGACCGGCCGTGCCGAACGGCTGCTGGACGGCCTGCTGGCGCTCGCCCGCAGCGAAGGCGTGATCGCCCAGGAGCCACACGACCTCGGGGTCGCGGCGGCCACCGCACTGAGCGAGACCGATTCCGAAGCGGAGCTCACCGACCTGGTCGTCACCACCGATCTGCGCACCGCCCCCGTCAGCGGCGACCCGGTCCTGGTGGACCGCCTGGTGCGCAACCTCGTGGACAACGCGATCTGGCACAACCACCCCGGCGGCTGGATCGAGGTGACCACCTGGGACGGGGACGGCGTCGCCGTGCTCACCGTTCGGAACAGTGGTGACGCCATCCCTCCGCAGGACGTGGACCGGCTGTTCGAGCCGTTCCAGCGGCTGGAGTCCGGCCGCGCCGGCGCGGCCACCTCCAGCGGTCTCGGTCTGGCCATCGTCAGGTCGATCGTGCGTGCGCACTGGGGCACAGTGAAGGCGGCGCCTATAGCGGAAGGCGGACTGGCGGTCACCGTCACCCTGCCGGCTCGAGACGCTCTACCCGTGCCCACCGAGGCGAGCGAGCCGATACCTGCCAGGTCGGAGCCTTGATCGCTGCCTGGATGTGCCCCGGCTGGAGTGGCGATCTGCGACACCGGTCGCTCGCCCTGGCGCGCCGGCTCGACGGCTCGCTGACGGAACTCTGGGGGATGTGGTGCAGGCACGAGGACCATCCTTCCTGATCACCAGACGGTCACCTCAGGGAAAGTGTCCGTACCACGGGGGGAAGCTCAGTTCAGGTCCACGTGAGGCGTTGTTCGAGGAGCGCCTGTTGGGCGGGGTTGGTGGTGAGGGCCAGGGCGCGTTGGTCTGCGTTTCGCGCTTGGTCGGGGTGGCCGAGTTCGCGGAGGAGTTCGGCGCGGGTGGCGTGGTAGAGCGAGTAGCGCTCCAGGACGTGCTGGTCTTGTGCGGGGAGGTTGTCGAGGTCGGCGAGTGCGGCGTGGGGGCCGCCGCGGGGGTGGTGATGCAGAGCGATGGTGCGGTGCAGTCGGGTGACGGGGGACGGTGCCAGGTGCAGCAGCATGTCGTAGAGCACGAGGATCTGTGGCCAGTCGGTGTTCGCCCAGGTGGGGGCTTCCGCGTGACAGGCGATGATGGCGGCCTGTAGTTGGTAGGGGCCGGGCCTGTGGTGGCCGGCGGCGCGGGTCAGCAGCGTGATGGAGTCGTTGATGGCGGTGTGGTCCCACTGGGTGCGGTCCTGGTCTTGCATCAGGATGAGGTGACCGTCTTCGGTGAAGCGTGCGGCGGCGCGGGCTTGGTGCAGGCGGATCAGGGAGAGCAGGCCGAGGGCTTCCGGTTCGCCGGGTAGTAGCCAGGCAAGCTGGGCGGCGAGCCATTCGGCGTCATCGGCCAGGTCGCGGGCCTGAGGACGCTGCCCGGTGCTGGTGAGGTAGCCCTCGTTGAACAGCAGGTAGACCACGGCGAGGACTTCGCGTATGCGGTCAGGCAGGTCGGCGTCAGTGGGGACGCGGTAGGGAATGCCGGCGTCGCGGATTTTCCTCTTGGCCCTACTGATGCGTTGGGCCACGGTCGTTTCCGGGACGAGGAAGGCGGCGGCGATCTGGGTGGTGGTCAGCCCGCACACGGTGCGGAGGGTGAGTGCGATCTGCGCGGTGCGTGGTAGTGCGGGATGGCAGCAGGTGAAGATCAGCTTGAGCCTGTCATCGGGGTCGGGCTGGATCGGCCACCGCAACTGGGCGAGCTTGGTGCGGTAGGTGGTCTCACGTCGCAGCAGGTCCAAGCCCCGGCGGCGAGCAACGGTCAGTAGCCATGCGTCCGGGTGCTCAGGGATTCCCTCGGCGGGCCAGCGTTCCAGCGCCATGCACACCGCGTCCTGCACCAGGTCTTCGGCGGCGGCGAAGTCGCCCAGCAGCCGGGTCAGGCAGCCGATGAGCCGGCCCGCGTGCTCACGCATCACGCGGGCCAGCTCGGCATGCGCCTCAGTCATGACCGTCAGCTCGTGGCTCAGGTGGCGGGGCGGATTTCCACGATCGGGCAAGCGGGCCAGGACTTGGCGATGGCCAGTGCCTCGTCCAGGTCGGCGACCTCGACCTCGGCGAATCCGCTGACGATCTCCTTGCCCTCCACGAACGGCCCGTCGGTGACCACCGCTTCTCCCGCGTCGCCTACGGCTGCGGCGGGTAGGCGCAGGGTGGTGGCGGTGTGGGCGGGCTGCAGATGGGTGTGGTGGGTGATCTTGGGGCCGTGTGCGGCGAACCACTGCCCGACTCGCTCGAACGCTGCTTGGCGCTCCGTCTCGTTCATCGCCTCCAGGTCCTTGGCGTACTGCTCGGTCTCGACGAACATCAGCACGTACTTCACGCGCCGCACCTCCTGTTGGGTTCGGGTCAGTCCGTTCGCCTGTGAGGTCAGCTTGCGGGCAGGGTGGACGCCGTGGCGGCGAACTCCTCAGGCAAGCCTCTGTCCACAAGACGATCGGCGCAGCGCCCAATACGACACCGGGCCAAAAAAACTTGCGAGAACTAATGTGCGCCCGGCATTACCGTCGGCGGGCGGTGATCCAGGTGAACGGTTGCACGGCCCCGGACGGAATGTGATGCCGCTGATTGCCGCCGCTGGAAGGCGGTGTCACCGGCTTGTTCGGCTGTTGCTGATGCGCCGACCGGTGATGCGAGTAGGAAGAATGCGGACGAAGAGCTCTCTGACTCCACCCGCCCATGGTTCCACGCCCGCTGCCAAGACCGATGCGCGTTCGCTCTCGGACTCAACGTGATGTGCTGAACCTTGGACGAGGACGCTCCACCCCTGTTGTGCGGCGGGGACGACCGCGACCACCCGACACACGGCCACCCGACGCAGACCGCCGCTCCCGACGGCCCCCCTGCCGATCAAATGTACGGCCGGTTGGGGACATAGACATCGTCGGTATCAAAGCCCAGGCGGGCGTGCGCGGAGACAACGCCTTCCACACGGCGGATGGCGTACAGGAGCGCAGGGATCTGCGAGCGGCGTTCAACCGTGCCCTCGACCACGACGCGCCCCTCCGTCACGGTCACCTCGAAACGTGCGGGGTCCATCGCGAAGTCCCGTTCGACGACCTGCCCGACAATGTCCTGCCGGATGCCGACATCCGATCGGCGATAGACCGACAGCACATCGGCGCGGCCCACGATGCCGATAAG
>NZ_JABVEB010000174.1 GCF_014323665.1 Actinomadura sp. HBU206391
GGTCAGCGCGCCACGGGCCCGGTCAGGCGGCCGGCGGCTCCCAGTCGGGACGCAGGGGCATGCCCGCCGCCCCGTCGGCCGCCAGCTTCACTCCCAGCACCTGGTGCAGCTGGATCCAGTTGCGTTCGAAGCCGATCCGGCAGCCGGCCATGTACAGCCGCCACACCCGCGCCGTCGCCTCGCCGACCTCGGCGACCGCCTCGTCCCAGTGCTCGTCGAGGTTCCTGCACCAGCCGGCCAGGGTGAGGGCGTAGTGCTCGCGCAGGTTCTCCTCGTGCCGCACCTCGAACCCGGCCTCGTTGAGCCGTGAGATGAGGTATCCCGGCCCTTCGAGCTCACCGTCCGGGAAGACGTACCGGTTGATGAAACCCTGCTGGCGCATGGACGGCTCCGAGTCGTCCGGCCGGGTGATGGTGTGGTTGAGCAGCCGACCGCCCGGCCGCAGCTTGCCGTACAGGAATGAGAAGTACGCGGGGAGGTTGGCCTTGCCGATGTGCTCGGTCAGGCCGATGGAGCTGACCGCGTCGAACCCTTCCTCGGCCACGTCACGGTAGTCGAGGTGACGCACCTCGGCGAGTTCGGACAACCCGGCCTCGGCGATGGCCTTCTGCGCCCACTCCGCCTGCTGCTTCGACAGCGTGACGCCGAGCGCGCGGACGCCGTACTCCCGCGCGGCGTGCATCACCATGCCGCCCCAGCCGCAACCGACGTCGAGGAGCCGCATGCCCGGCTCCAGCGCCAGCTTGCGCGCCACGAGGTCGAACTTGTGGAACTGCGCCTCCTCGAGCGTGGCGTCCGGCCGCGGGTAACAGGCGCACGTGTACGCCATCGAGGGGCCGAGCACCCACTCGTAGAACGTGTTGGAGACGTCGTAGTGATGCGAGATCGCCTCGGCGTCCCGCCGCTTGGAGTGCCGGAGGAACGAGAACCGCACGTTGCGCACCTCCTGGGGCGGAGGCGGCAGTCGTTTCGTGGCGGCGGCCCGCAGCAGCGGATCGTCGAGCACCCCGCCCAGGATCCGCAGGCGGTCCCGGGGGGTGAGGTCGCTGAACACCTGGGACATCCGCCAGAGCGCGTCGTACATGTCACCGTGCACGTCGAGGTGACCGGTGACATAGGCACGAGCCAGGCCGAGGGCGCCCGGGGAGTGCAGCAGATAGGAGACCGCGTACGGCGAGCGGACGTCGATCCGCACCTCCGAGCCGTGGGCACCGGACCTACTGCCGTCGTAGGCCACGATCTCCACTGGGGCCTCCGGCCCCACGATCCGCTCAAAGACCTTCGCCAGCGTCATGAAAACCCTCCTTGATCAACGCCCCCGCACACACTTCTCGTAGAGGTCGAGCAGCCGACCGCCGGGATCGTACGCGCTCTTGAGCCGCCGGTAGGTCTCCCCGTCGTAATGCCGCCAGAACTCCTCATGTGAGTAAAAGGCAGTCGAGTAGAGAGATTTATGCCCGTTCAGCTGTGTGACCTTGCGCTCGATGAGTCGATTGTGATGTTCGGGGATGCGGCCGGGCGGCAACGGCACCGTGCCCCAGAACCCCACGTTCACGTACGACCTCCCGGGTTCGAGGGGGTAGAGCGGCCAGGTCTCGCGGGCGGCGAGCGGGCACAGCCACACCGGGCTCATGCCGACCTCCTGGTGGAAGAACTCCAGGAACTCGGGAAGCCGCTCGACCGGGACCTCGATGTCCTGGATCACGTCTTCGCGCGGCGGGCGGCCCCGCCACCTGTCCAGTCTCGCGGATGTCTGCCACCGCTTGTCCAGAGCCACCAGCCGGCGGTAGACGTCCGAACGCTTGGCCTGATCCGGCCACAGCTTGCGCACCAGCGGATGCTGCACGCCGAACGCGCCCGAGCACCAGAACCAGTCGGTGTCCCATCGCCACAGGTAGTCGTGGATGGTCAGGAAGTCGACCGACCGCTGCTGGATCGACCGGTAGTAGATCGCCTGGCCGGTGTAGTCGGAGGTGTACGGCGCGGTCTCGGCGAAGGTGCCGATCGTGATGTAGAGGTCGGTCGGGGCGAAGACGGTGCCGTCGACGAAGTCCACCGGCTCGCCGTCGTACTCCTTGGACTCGCTGATCTCCTTGAGCGCCTCGGCGCACTTCACCGCGTCGTCGAAGGGCAGGTGCCGCAGCCGGACGTACGGCTTGACCGGGGCCAGCTCGATGCGCAGCCGCACCGCGTAGCCGAGCGTGCCGTAGGAGTTGGGGAAGCCGTGGAACAGGTCGGAGTGCTCGCCGTCGCGGGTGGCGGTGACGATCCGCCCGTCGCCCGTCAGCACGTCCATCTCGATGACGGACTCGTGCGGCAGGCCGGCCCGGAACGACGACGACTCGATGCCGAGCCCGGTGACCGCGCCGCCCAGCGTGATCGTCTTCAGCTGCGGCACGACCATGGGCATCAGCCCATGCGGCAGGGTCGCGGCGACCAGGTCCTCGTAGGTCGTCATGCCCTGCACGTCGGCGGTGCGGCCCTCAGGGTCGACGCTGAGCACCCCGTTGATCCCACTGACGTCGAGCCCGGGGGCGGCGGACGGCTCCCGGAACCTGAAGAGGTTCGACGTCCGCTTGGCCAGCCGCACGGGCGTCCCGGGGGGAATCGCCTCGTAGGACCGCTGTAGCGCGGCCACCGCCCGCTCATGTCCACTCGCGGTCACCAGCTGCGTCATTCCCCGCCCTCCAATCGATACCGCAACCGATCGTCCCACTTATCATCCAAGGAGACGTCAGGTCCGTTTCGCCAGTCTTCATGTGCTGGAAGGGGCATTGCGTTGGGCAAGCTATACGAGCGGCTGGATGACCGGCTCCGTGACTTCATCGCGAACCAGCCCATGTTCTTCGTCGCCACCGCACCCCTGTCCGGCGGACATGTCAACGTGTCGCCCAAAGGCTACTCCGACACGTTCGCGGTGCTCGACGACCATACGGTCGGTTATCTGGAGCTGTACGGCAGCGGCGCCGAGACGGTGGCGCATCTGCGCGAGAACGGCCGCATCACCATCATGTTCTGCTCGTTCGGCCGCTCGCCCAAGATTCTGCGGCTGTACGGCACCGGGCGGGCCATCCGGCCGGACTCCGGCGAGTGGGAGGGCGTCGCCCGGCACTTCGGCGTGCGCCACGTCGGCGTACGCTCGATCATCGTCGTGCACATCCACCGGATCGCCGACTCGTGCGGCTACTCCGTGCCGTACATGGGGTTCGCCGGCGAACGGCCCATGCTCGACGATCAGCACGGCCGCCGGAGTGCCGACCAGTGGCCCGAGCGCGTCGCGCGGAACGCCGCCAGCATCGACGGCCTGCCGGCTCTCGAGCCGGACCATCCGGCACCGCTCTCGCAAGGACCGGCACCGCTCTCGCAAGGACCGGCACCGCTCTCGCAAGGACCGGCGCCGCGCTCCCCGGGGCCGACGCCGCTCTTCCAAGCGCCGGTCTCCGACGCACCGAAACCGGCCCCTGGCGGGCCTGGAGCCGCGATCTCCGACCAGCCTGACCCCGGCCCCTGACAGGTCCAAGCCCCGATCACGCCACGCGCGGACATCGCGCCGCGCGGCGGAATCATGCCGCCCGGCGCACGGACGTCAGCGGATGAGGCGCAGAGTCCAGGGGTAGCGGAACGGCTTGTCGGTCAGGGCGACGACCGCCGCCAGCGCGCAGGCGATCCAGGCGACGGCGTAGAGGATGCCGCCGAGCCCGAACGTCACGATCGTGACGAGCAGCAGCGTCAGCTGGAAGTTGAGCGCCTCGGCCGCGTGCCGGCGCACGTACTCCGACCTCTTCCCGCTCAGTAGCAGCAGCACCAGCGGGCCGACGAAGGTGGTGAGAGCGCCCGCCGCGTGGGCGGCCGCCGCCAGCATCCGGTCCTCGCCGGAGGGCGCGGGACCCGTCCGGACCTCAGGACGGCGCGGCGGCGCCACCGGCGGCGCGAGATCACGGGTGATCGCGGCGAGATCGGAACGGGTCTTCGCCGTCATGGCGAGGTGCACCCGCAGATCGAACTCGTCGTGATCCAGGCGGCCTTCGGCATAGGCCTGTTTCAGTTGCTCGATGACCGGCTCGCGCTCGGCGTGCGACACCCTCAGCTCACCGTTGGTCGGCGCCATATAGGTCTTGTTCACTCCTCCATGCTCGGCGGCGCGCGACGGCGGCGCCATCGGGGAAGACCCTGAGCGACCCCTGAGTCGCCCCGGGCTCTCGCCTCAGCCGTGATCCTCAGGCGTGATCGTCAGCGCCCGAGCCTCAGCGCTGCGAGCCTCAGCGCTGCGAGCCTCAGCACTGCGGGCCTCAGCGCTGCGAGTACCTGCGACCGGGCGCCAGCCGCTTGCCGCGGTAGAGCTCCGAGACGGTCACGAAGACATAGCCCTTCCGGTTCAGCGCCGCGATGATCCCCGGCACCGCCGACACCGTCGTGCCATGGATGTCGTGCAGCAGAATGATCGCGCCGCGCCGTACGTCCTGCACCACCCGCCGTTTGATGAGCGCGGCATCGCGGTCGTGCCAGTCGAGCGGGTCGACGGCCCACATGATCTGGGCGAGATGGTTCCGCCGGGCCACCGCGGCGACGCCGGCGTCGGTGGCGCCGTAGGGGGGCCGGAACAGCACCGGCGCCTTACCGGTCACGCGCCATACGGCCTGCTGCGTCCGGCCCATCTCGGAACCGGCGCCCGCTCCCGACATGTGGTCCAGGTTGGCGTGCGTATACGAGTGATTGCCGATCTCGTGGCCCTCGGCGAACTCGCGGCGGACAAGCCCTGGATAGGCGGCGACCTGCAGGCCGACCACGAAGAACGTCGCCCGTACGCCTCTGGCCCCGAGGATGTCCAGCAGCCGAGCCGTGCCGGGGACCGGGCCGTCGTCGAAGGTCAGTGCGACGCACTTGCGGACCTGGCAGTCGACCTTGGCACGTGGAGGGGGCATGGGCGGCACCTGACGCTGCGCGATCGTGTGCGCGGGCCGCCGCCGCAGCGTGGCGACGGCCGGGCCCATGTTCGCCGCGACGTCGACCCGCCTCGAGCCGAGCGGCCCTGCTGTCGGCCGACCTGGCCGGCCCGGCCGGCCGGCCTTCGCCGGTGCGGCGCTTGACGTCGCGGCCACCGACGCCTCCCCCGCAGGTGGGGCGGGCGTCTCCGATCTCGGCGGGACGGTCGCGAGGGTGCTGAGCGCGGCCGAGCAGACAAGTGCCGCCGCGAACAGCACCCACCGTCTGACCAGGGCCGGCGTCCTCGTGCCCGTCTCCGCCACCACCCGCACTCCCGACATGGTGATCTTCCTTGGTGACCCACAGTTTAGGCACGACTACGGAACGACCTCCGGCAGAACCTCCGAGTGTCGGGAACCCCGATGGCAGGTACCGCGTTATCGTCTTACCGACATACCTGACACCGGGCGAATCCGGTGTGACACCGGACGACAGGACGTGCCGATGAGGTTCCGGGACCGATTCGGGATTCGTAAGAACCGCGGCCCCAGGGTCACGAGATTCGACAGAGAGGCGACCGACGCCGACATCGAGGCATTGATCGCGTTCGCGCGCGATCGCCGTGGCGTGGAGTTCTTCGTCGAGCCGGAGACCTTCGCCACCGACACCACGGCCGTCGCCGTGGCCGACGACGGCGAGTGGACACGGCGCCGTGTCGGGTCCCCAACGGTGATCGCCAAGGTGGCCCGGAACCTGGGTCTGCCCATCTACGACGTCAACCTGGTCGGCTATCCCCCGCGCATGCGCGCTTGGAACGAGCGCAACCGGGACCGCAGGATCGACCCGGGCTCCCCCGGCGCCGCCGTCCGCTGACGCCACCGATGGTGGAGAGTGCATGAGCCAGGAACGGCTCTCCGAGCTCAAGGCCGCCGTCGCCGCCGGCGAACGAGAGCTCGGCACCGAGCATCCGGGGACGCTCGACGCGCGGGTGCGCCTTGCCCTCGGATACCGGGAGAGCGAGCGCGACGAGGAGGCCCTGCTCGAGCCGGAGGAGGTGGTGGCCGTCCGCGACCGCGCACTCGGTCCCGACCACCCGGACACGCTGGACGTCCGCCACGAGCTCGCGCTGACGTACTTCCACGTCGGCACACCCAGGACGAGGTGTCGCTCGTCGAGCAGACCGCCTCCGACCACCAACGCCTGCTGGGTCCGGGCCATCCCCGCACGCTACGCGCGCAGGTCCGGCTCGCCTCCAGGTACTTCGAGGGCGGCCACGACGTCGCGCGAGCCATCGCCCTGGGCGAGCGCATCATCGGCGACGACGTCTGCGCCGTGCTCGGCGCCGATCACGACGACCTGCGCGGCCTGCGAGCGGTACTGATACTGGCCTACGCGACGAACAAGCGTAGTGACGACGCCGAGGCCCTCGCCGCCCGGTACCCGCTGCCGGAGGATTCGGCGCCCGGGTGACGTGGCATGAGAGCGCCGTTCTGACGTGACTCGTGCGTGGCCCCGGTCGGGTGGTCCCTTGGCGACCGGAGGCTTCCGGCCACCGCTCCGGCTATGGGCCGACCGGATTACCGCGCAGATCCCCCTCGCCGCAGGGCCAGGCGCCGGTGTCCAGCGGAGCCAGATCGGTGCGGGCGATGACGAGGGTGCTGCCTCCCCTGTCTTTGGTGAGGACGAAGAACAGCCGGCCATCCTCCAGCAACAGCATCCGATCAACCCCCTCGCCTTCTCCTTCGCACACGGTGTGGACACGAAGGTCAGGATCGACGATCTGGAGAGCGCCGTCGCGCCAGAACGCGGCCCGGCCGTCACCACTCAGCACCGGACCCGATGTGTAGTAGCCGGGCAGGCACGGGCCGTCGGTCATGCTGCCGTCGCGATGCAGCCGCCGGACCCGGCGGGTTGAGGTGTCGGCGTTGTCCGATTCGACCACACGGATCCTGCCTCGGCTGCTCACGAGCAGCCCACCCTGGCTGGGCCATTCGATCACCACGGCACCATCCCGGTCGTACAACCGTGTGGAGAACGCGCCATACCCCTGGCTGCCGACCAGGAAACCGCCCTGCCCGGCGATCGCCCGCTCCCCTGTCGGGTGCGGTGGCGTGACCCAGACGAGCGCTCCGGTCGCCAGGTCGAGGCAGTAGCCCATGCCGATGCCACTGGACCAGTCGGTGTAGGTGGCCAGCACCCGGTCCGCCGACACCAACAGCCCGGCCCAGCGCTCCGGAGTCAGATCCGCCGGCCGCCACGGCGGCATGGGCTCCGCCCGCCAGTCGTTCGCCGCACTCATCTCGACGACGCCGTCGTAGGACAGGCGCGCATCGGGCAACCTGGTCGACCAGCGGCTCGTACCCGATCCGTCGGTGCGCTCCAGGCGCACGTGGCGGTATGGGCGGCTCGTCCACGCCACCATGAACCCATCCGGCAAGACGACGAACGTCCCGATCCGCTCGTCAGGTGCGCACGAGAACCTCACCCGGCGGCCCGGCGTGCCCGACACCGTCGTCTCGACCACCGCATCGCGGTCGGCCAGCCAGGCACCGCCATCCGGCGCGACGCGCACAGGCCCACCCACCGCACCGAGGGACCGGCTCCAGCACAGCCGCCCGGCAAGGTCGACCGCGTGCAGAGCGGCCTCCGTCCCCATACCGCACAGGACGTACACCGGCCCTGTCGCGGCGGCACCGGCCAGTGGACCGGGCCGCCCCGGCAACTCCACCCGTTCGATTCTCATCACGACCGACGATCGTCCCCGGTCCCGGTCCCCTTCGACAACCCCAGACCTCACTCCATCCCGGCGCCTACGGACGCAGCATGGTCGAGGTCTCTGTGAGGCGCGGTCTCGGGCGGCCTGGATGCTCAGCTCGCCTCCTTCTCCTGTTCCGAGTCGGCGTGTTCGCCGTAGGCCTCGGCCAGTTCGGCCGGCGTCATCCGCAACCGTGCCTCCGACGGCGGCAGCCCGGCGCTGATCAGGTCGCGTAGCAGGCCCGCCATCGAGTAGTCCGGGTCGGCGTCGAAGGCCCGGTCGAGTGCCACGTTGGCGAGCCCGCCGTCGCCGCGGGAGAAGGCGGCGTAGGCCAGCAGACACGCCGGTGCCGCCGCGTACGGCTGCTCGACCCGGCACAGCACCGCCCGCCAGAACTCCACATGACGGTCGAGCCGGTCGAGGTCGACCCGCACCCACGCCTCGTCGCGCACCCGCAGGTGGGTGAGGACCACACCCAGCCACGCGATCTCGTCGTCGGTCGGCATCGTGCCCTCCGAACCCACCCGGTCCATCAGCCGGCGCACGAATCCGAGACCGTCGCCGATGATCCGTGCCCGGACGACCGCGGGGTCGAGAGCCTCCTCCACCCAGCCGAAGAGCCGTTCTTCGGCACACCGCGTGGCCTTGCGCATCGACGCGCGCACCGCGCCGTCGAGGGGTGCGACGGTCCGGGCCAGCTCGGCGCGGCCCGACAGCGCGACCTGCCCGTCCAGGATCGCCTGCGCGGCGATGGAGCTCGTGGTGATGTCGAACCGGTTGCCCTCGGCCGGGCAGCACGCCGGGTCGGTGCACAGGTAGGACCAGAAACGATCGTCCTCCACGCGGAGCGCCTCACGCACCCGCACGCCCGACTCCGCCAGCGCCGGGATGGTCGCATCGATCAACGGTGTCACCCGGCCCGCCGGGCCGTAGCCGACCAGCAGGGCCAGCGGGAAGCCGTTGCGAGCCAGGGTCTCGGCGACGCGCTCGCCGATCGCCTCAGCCTCTCCCACGCCCGCACGGGCACCGGCATCGGTCTCACCGGCCCCGCACCAGGAACCATCTGTGGAGTCGAGAGGCGCCCACGGTGCCCTTTCGGCGAGAGGTAAGTCGACCCGCATCGCGCACGTGCCGTGCGGTCCGCCGGAGCCGACCGCGACGAAACTGTTCTGTGGATGGAATCCGAGCAGGTAGGGGACGGCGGAGATGAGGTCCTGGGGCGTACTGATCACCATGGGCGACCGGTCGTCACCGTGTGTGTCGTTCGTCATGGCACGGAGCCTGACACCCGCCGCACCCACGCAGCGGACCGAACGAAATTCTGTGGATGAACCGTTCGAGCGCCCCAACACCTTGACCAGCAGCGCTTCACCCGCCCGACAGCACCTCGACCAGCCGGCCATCACCTCGACCAGCAGTACCTCAACGGCATTGCGATGAACTCAGCGTCATGGCGCCCGCAGCACAGCGGTCACCACCAGAGCAACGTTCGGTGTCGGCAAACGAACCACCGAGAGCCATCCCAACGGTGCGTTTTCCAGCACCGAACACCACTCACCCATGCCCAAGCGAGTGGATCACCGAAGCGCCAGTACTCCGCCGTGATCATGCAGTTGTGCGCGCCATCACCCGGACTCGTCGGCGCACGGCTCCCCTCGGGTCTCCCGACACGCGAACAACTACATGATCACGGGAGAAGCGCGTGCCAAGGCGGCCCTTGGTGCGCGCAATTGCATGATCACGGATGGGTGGGGCCTGCGCCTCGGCAGGTCGGTGCTCGGCCCCGTACCTCTACGGGCGCAGGGTCAGCGTGTGCTCGGCCTCGCGGCGGATCGTGTCCGCACGTGACCGCATCGGGATGGTGGCGCCGCGGGCCCATAGCGGCGCCTGGTCCCAGTAGTGGTCGGCGAACGCGTGCCCGGAGGCGCCGGTTAGGTTGACCCACCGTGACCGGTCGAGGTCGGCCAGATCGACGACCATCCGCATCGACGGAACGGCCGTGACCCCGTAGCCCTCCTGCGCGTCCCAGCCGGTCGCGTCGACGATGGCCGCGCCGCCGCCCAGTTTCATCGGCCCGCGGTTGAACAGCCACTCGATCGGGGCGATCCCCGAGGTGCCGAAGGACTCGTTGGTAAGGGTCAGGGTGTGCAGGTCACCCCACTTCCATTCCGCCGGTGCACCGCCCAGCCGGTCGCGCAGTTCGGCGTCGGCATCCTTCAGCGCGACGCGCAGCATGTCGTCGCGGGTCTCCTTCGCCCCCGTCGTCCGCATGTCGTCCCACCAGGGGTCGTCGGGCTTGTCCAGCAGGGCACGCAGGACCTCGAACCACCGGTCGCCGCCGTCCGGGCGGGCGCCCTCGGGCAGCTCGTCGTTGAAGGTCCGCAGCAGCAGATGCCGGTAGGCCGCGTTGTAGAACGCCGCCGCCGCGGAGTCCTTGCCCTGGTCGAAGTTCCATCCGCGCAGCAGCTCCACCGCGGCGCCCGAGCCCACCCGCTGCAGGTGCGGCACCAGGGCCGGCGCGAACCCGTTGCGCGTGTCCATCTGGATCCGGCCCATCGTGGCCGCGTCCATCTTCGGCGTCGCGGCGACGAGCTCATCGATCCGCGCGGCGCGGTAGCCGTACGACCAGTCCTTGGTCAGCAGGGGACCGTCGCCGGGCGCGGCGGCGGCGTTGTTCGCGGTGACGATGTAGCCCCGCTCGGGGTTGTGGACGGAGGGCAGCTCGTCGAAGGGGATGAACCCCTTCCACTCCTGGTCCCCGGTCCAGCCCTGCGCGGGCCACCGCCCGTCGCCCTTGGTCCGGACCGGGATGCGCCCCGGCGCCTGGTAACCGATGCCGCCGTCGACGTCGGCGTAGACGAGGTTCTGTGCGGGCACCTCGAACGACTTCGCCGCCGCGCGGAAGTCGGTCCAGTCGCGCGCGGTGTTGAGCAGCACGATGGCGTCGGCCGTACGCCCCGGGTCGAGGGCGGTCCATCTCAGCGCGACCGCCGAGCCGTGCCCCGCCGTACGCGCGTCAGCCAGCACGTCGGACAGCAGCGGGCCGTGCCGGGTGGAGCGCACGTTGATCGTCACCGGTTTCGAGCCGGCGACCTCGATCCGCTCGGTCCTGGTCGTCAGCGGCTCCCGCTTGCCCTTGTACTCGTACGTTCCGCCGCTCACCCGCTCGAGGTACAGGTCACTCACGTCCGGGCCCAGGTTGGTGAAGCCCCAGGCGATCCGGTCGTTGTGCCCGATCACGACGCCGGGCACCCCGGAGAAGCTGAAGCCGGTGACGTCGAGGGGGCAGGCTGGGGACGTCTGCTTGCAGTGCAGACCCACCTGGTACCAGAGCGAGGGCATGTGCGGCGCGAGGTGCGGATCGTTGGCGAGCAGCGGCCGACCGGTGGTGGTGCGGCTGCCCGCCACCACCCATGAGTTCGACCCGATTCCCGGCGTCCCGTTCCCCATCATGGCCGGCATCGCCTTGAGCGCCCGCGACACCCGCTCCAGCGGACCCTTCGCGTCGGGCTCGGCCGCGGCGCCTGCGGGCGGCTCAGAGTCCCGCTCTCCGCCGGACCCCGGGCCCGGCACGATCACCGGGTTACGGTCGTACGGGTAGTCAGGGAAGAGCTGGTCCACCCGGGCCGCGGGCACCTTGGTCGCCGCGATGGCGCGGCCGAGCTCGTCCTCCATGTTAGAGCGCAGGTCCCAGGCCATCGCCTTGAGCCAGGCCAGCGAGTCCACGGGCGTCCACGGCTCGGGCCGGTAGCCGGAGTTCTGCAGCCCGAGCACGGCGTACTCGAGGCTCTGCGTCGAGGTGTTCCGGTTCTGCGACAACCAGGCGTTGACGCCCGCCGCGTAGGCCTCCAGGTACCGCCGGGTGTCCGGCCGCACCAGCGCGAGCTCCTGTTCGGCCACCCGCCGCCAGCCGAGCGTCCGTACGACCTTGTCGGTGTCGAGCGTCGAGTCGCCGAACAGCTCCGACAGCCGGCCCGCCGTGACGTGCCGCCGGAAGTCCATCTCCCAGAACCGGTCCTGCGCGTGCACGTAGCCCTCGGCTCGCACGAGGTCCTCGGCGGTGTCGGCGTAGATCTGCGGCACCCCCCACCGGTCCCGGTGGACGGTGACGGACGCGCCTAGACCCTTGACGGTCACGTTCCCGTCCAGGTCCGGGAAGGACCGCTGGATCGTCCACCGCACGTAGAGCGTGAGGATCAGCGTGATCGTCATCAGCAGGATCAAGATCCGCACCGCCCATCGGGCGGGCCGTGGCAGCCGGGCGAGCGGCGCGAATCTGGCCATCGGACACCCCTTTGTGTCGATCACGGGACATGCCCGAAAAGCTGTTGTCGAAGAGTAAAGCATCCATCGCGGGAGCTTCCGGACATGTAGCTCACACTGGGGTTATGGAGATCACTGAGGCGCTCGGGCTCTGGGAGCCCGAGCCCGGCTGGTTGAACACCGCGAGCT
>NZ_JABVEB010000175.1 GCF_014323665.1 Actinomadura sp. HBU206391
CGACCGGACCTCGATCCGCGGGTGACAATCGCGGATGACGTGCAGACCTTTCAGTCGGCCGATGGTGTTCACTCAGGGCTAGCCGGTCAATGGTGCGACTCGAGTTCGTCGAGGTAGGCGGCTGCGGCGTCAAGCTGGTCTTCGTTGAACACTCGGATGCCGTTGCGCTCGAGAAGCGCCGTCGTGACTCCGAAGCCGGGCATGGAAGTGCCGGTGAAGCCGCCGTCGTAGATGCGCCCGCTTCCGCAGGACGGGCTGCCCTCCTTGAGCACGGCGATCCGCACGGCGTATCGCTGAGCGACCTCCAGGGCCTCCGCGGCGCCCTGCGTGAACGAGGCGGTGACGTCGATGCCGTCAGCGGTCCGCACTCGTGCGGTTCCGTCCAGCACCGCGGTGCCATCGGCCGCCGTACGGCCGGCATCCGCGGGCGACCCGGCGCCGCCGGGACCGGATACCGGCGAGATCTCGGCAGCCGGCCGGGGGACGGGCAGGCCGCCCGACACCTCGGGGCAGCAGGACAGGAGCCGGCCTTCCGCTCGCCAGCGCGCGAGGATCTCGTCGTCGCTGCGTTTCGCGGTCCCGTCGTACCGCACCGGCCGGCCCAGCAGGCAGGCGCTCACAAGGATGCGTTCCACTCCTCCACAGTAGTCCTCGTGGTGGGTCCTCGTGCTGCCGCCGACCTGGGGTGAGCGGCCGGCCGACGGGTTGGGTCTCGTGGGCGCGTTTCTATGCCATGACTTGGCCGAGCGCATGAGAAGGCCGCCTTGCGGCGTCCCTGTGCCGCCACGAATAGTGAAAAGGGCCACCTAGCTCCTGGAGTCCGCCATGGTCCTGCTCGGTCGCCGGCTGCCTGAGGCGCCGGCGCGCCGCCGCCCACGCGGCTCGATCGTCGTGTCGTGGCTGACGTCCACCGACCACAAAGTGATCGGCCACTTATATTTGATCACTTCGTTCGCGTTATTCATGCTGGCCGGCCTGATGGCCACGTTGATGCGGGCAGAGCTGCTGGCTCCGGGCATGCAGCTCATGAACCGCCAGCACTACAACCAGCTGTTCAGCATTCACGGCACCATCATGCTGCTGCTGTTCGCGACGCCGCTTTTCGCCGGGTTCGCCAACGCGGTGATGCCGTTACAGATCGGCGCGCCGGATGTCGCGTTTCCGCGGCTCAATATGCTGAGTTACTGGCTGTTCCTGTTCGGCGCTCTCATCATCCTCGCCTCGTTCTTCACCCCGGGAGGGGCGGCTGACTTCGGCTGGACGGCGTATGCGCCGCTCAACAGCATCGAACGCAGTCCAGGCATCGGCCCGGACCTGTGGATCGTGGGACTGGTGTTGTCGGGTTTGGGGACCATCCTCGGCGCCGTCAACTTCGTCACCACGATCATCTGCATGCGGGCACCCGGCATGACGATGTTCCGCATGCCGATCTTCTGTTGGAACACCCTGCTGACCAGCCTTCTCGTGCTCATGGCGTTTCCGGTGCTGGCGGCGCAGCTCCTGGTGTTGCTGGCCGACCGCAAGTTCGGCGCGCATGTCTACGACGGGGCGAGCGGCGGCGCTCTGACCTGGCAGCACCTGTTCTGGTTCTTCGGACATCCCGAGGTCTACATCGTGGCGCTGCCGTTCTTCGGCATCGTCACCGAGATCTTCCCGGTGTTCAGCCGGAAGCCGGTGTTCGGTTATGTCGGCCTGGTCGCCGCCACGATCGCCATCGCAGGACTGTCCATGACCGTGTGGGCGCACCATATGTTCACCACCGGACGGGTCCTGTTGCCGTTCTTCGCCTTCATGTCCTACCTGATCGCGGTACCGACGGGGGTGAAGTTCTTCAACTGGGTGGGCACGATGTGGCGGGGGCAGCTGTCCTTCGAATCGCCGATGCTGTTCTCGATCGGGTTTCTCGTGACGTTCCTGTTCGGCGGCCTCACCGGCGTGATACTGGCCTCGCCGCCGCTCGACTTCCAGGTCCACGACAGCTATTTCGTCGTCGGGCACTTCCATTACGTGTTGTTCGGCACGGTCACCTTCGCCATGTTCGCCGGCTTTTACTTCTGGTGGCCCAAGCTGACCGGCAAGATGCTGAACGATCTGCTGGGGAAATTTCACTTCTGGAGCCTGTTCATCGGCTTCCACACGACGTTCCTCATCCAGCACTGGATGGGCGCCGAGGGCATGCCGCGCCGGTACGCGGACTATGCCGAGGAGTTCAGGCCTGAGCATGTCGTCTCCAGCATCGGTGCGTTCATCCTGGCCCTGTCGACGCTGGTCTTCCTCTACAACATCTATGTCACCGCGCGACACGCCCCGCGGATCGCCGCGGACGATCCCTGGGGGTTCGGAAATTCGCTCGAATGGGCGACGTCGTGCCCTCCGCCGCGGCACAACTTCCTCTCGATTCCGCGGATCCGCTCAGAGCGACCGGCGTTCGACCTGCACTACCCCACGCAGCGCGAGATCGAATAGCCGTCCGGTGGCTCCGCGCACCGGCCGGCCGTTCAGCCCACCTGGCGGCGGTAACGGGCGACGGCGAACCGCGCGGCTCGTGCGGCGCCGCCCGGGGACAGCCGGGCACCGCGCCAGGCCGCGCGGCCGGACGCGGGCGCGACGATGAGCGCCTTGTTGCGCCGGATGCCGTGGAGGATGTCCTTCGCCAGCGCCTCGGCCGGGTAGAGGCGAGGCTGCGCCTGCTTGGCGAAGGTCCGGATGTTCTTGCTCATCTCGGTCTGCGGTAGGCCGGGGTTGCCGGCGGTGAGCAGCGGCGTGTCCACGAATCCGGGGCAGATCACGCTGACCTTCACCCCGCGCTCAGCGGCCTCGGCGCGAAGGCCGAGGCTGAGGCCGACGACGGCGAACTTCGTCGCGGTGTACGGGATGCCCATCGGCATGGGCACCAGCCCGGCCAGCGACGCCGTGTTGGCGATGTGCCCGTACCCCTGTTCGAGCATGATCGGGTACGCCGCGTGCACACCGTGCACGACACCGCGCAGGTTGACGTCGATGGTCTTGTTCCAGTGATCGAGCGTGAGCTCTTCGGCAAGCCCGCCCACAGCGATGCCCGCGTTGTTGAAGACCAGGTCGAGCCGCCCGTGCTCGGCCTTGACGGCCTGGTAGTGATCGGTGACGGCGACGGCGTCGGTCACGTCCAGAGCGGTCGCGAACGCCTTGCCCGGACCCTGCTCGGTGAGCGCCTCGGCCACCTCGGCCACACGGTCGCCGTCGAGGTCGGACACCGCCACGGTGTCGCCACGGCCCACCAGTGCGGCCGCGAGAGCGCGCCCGATGCCGGAGGCGCCGCCGGTGATCACCACGACGCTCATTTCGCCTCCTCCCGCCGGCCGGCCTTTGCACCGGCCGCGGCCGTCGCCGCCGACGACGACGCCCGGGGGCGGGCGTGGGGGCGGTCGGCCGTACGGCCCGCGCCGGGTTCGTCCCAGATGCCGTTGGCTCGCCAGAGCCGCTTGCTGACGGGCCCGACGAGCCCGAGTTCGATGGCGAGTTCACGGAGCTTGCCCACGCAGTCGCGGATCTGGGCTCGGGCCGGCGGGCTCTGGTAGGCCTCGCGGACCACGTCCTTGGGAATGCCGTAGTGGCGCACCATCGGGCCGGGGGGCGACAGCATGATGCGCGCCATGATGCCGAGTACTCCAGGTGTGAGCAGGCCGAGCACCTTGCGGCGTACCGGGTTCATCCTGGGCACCCGGTGCTTGAGGTAGTGCCGGGCGAAGGAGATGTGGCGCGCTTCCTCGGCGATGTGGATGCGCACGATCGTCTCGGCGAGCGGGTGCATCTTGTGCCCGCTCTTGAGCGTCTTTCGCTGTACGTAGTCGATCGGGTCCTCGCCGCCCAGGACGAAGATGAAGAACATCTCGGTGGACAGTCTCGGAACCCACGGAACGATCTGCGCGAGGAGGTCCAGTGATTTCGGCATGCCCCGGATCGGCAATCCGCTCCGGTTGACGAACTCCTGGAACATCATCGAGTGATGCCCCTCTTCGACCAGCTCATGCATGGCGTAGCGGTACTCGGGGGAGCCGTTGCGCAGCTTGTAGGCGTAGGTCAGCAGCCCGCGCTGGAGCAGGTTCTCGAACTGCAGCCCGATCTTCATGGCGGTGGCCATCCGCCACAGTCCGATCTCGGCCCGGACCTCGACGGGCTGGGACCGGTACCACTCGGTCGCGCCGAGCTGGTCGGTCGGAGGCAGGACCCACCGCGGGTCCTTCGGGTCGACCTGGCAGTCGGGGTCGTCCCACGGGACGTCGGCGTAGGCGTCCCAGTGCTTGTCGACCGAGGCCTTGGAGAGCCGGTCGATCACGCTGACGTAGGAGGCGCGGTCGCTCACCTTCTCGCGCAACTCCTCGCTGAGGCCGGTGGACGGTCCGGTCATGGGAGGCTCCCTTCACCCGGGGTGGCCGGAGGGTTCGGTACGAGGACTCTGGCGACGCTCTTGATGTGCGCCAGCACTGCGGCCTGGTGGCCGTGGGCGTCGCCGTCGAGTGAGTTCTGCAGAGAGAGCCCGACGAACATCGCGAAGACGGCGCGCACCATGGTGGCGGCGAAGTCCTCGGGCAGCGTGGTGCCCGGGAAGAGCCGCTCGAAGGTCTCGAGGATGACCTGCAGGACGCGATCGTTGATGTCGAGACAGAGCGGCTTCAGCTCGTCGTCGGTGCGGGCGGCCACCGAGAGCTCGAGCAGCGCGAGTGCCGATGGCTGCCGGAAGACGTTCCAGAGCAGGTCGAGGGCGCCTTCGACGTTGCGCCGCTCCGGCGGCAGGATCGCGTACGCCTGCTCGTAGGCCAGCCGCTGCCGTTCCAGCAGATGTTCCATCGCGGCGGCGACCAGGCCCATCTTCGTGGGGTAGTGGTGCTGCTGCGCCCCCCGCGAGACGCCTGCGCGGCCGGCCACCTCGGTGGTGGAGGTGCCCGACCAGCCGAGCTCGACCAGGCAGTCGACCGTGGCGTCGAGCAGGCGCGTCCGGGTTCTCGTCCGGCGCTCCTCCTGGGTGCGGCCGGCGCCGTGGTCGTTGTCGCGCCGGCGGCTGCTCTTCGGCATGCCTCGACGGTAGGAGACGTACATACATGCAATCAAGCCTGCTTGTATGTCGTGAGGGTCACACTATTGGACCTTGCGTCTATTTGGCCGTTAGTGGCGATAACCGAGGGGAGCCTGGGGCCGAGCGCGGCTAAGGTTGCCTTCATGCAGGTCATCCAGTCGGACAAGCTCGCGAACGTCTGTTACGACATCAGGGGCCCGGTGCTGAAGCGGGCCAGGCAGCTTGAGATGGAGGGGCACCGCATCCTCAAACTGCACATCGGCAACCCGGCGCCGTTCGGATTCGAGGCCCCGGAGGAGATCCTCCAGGACGTCATCCGGAACCTGCCGGACGCCCACGGCTACAGCGATTCCAAGGGCATCCTGGCCGCCCGCCGCGCCGTCGTACAGCACTATGAGCAGGTGGGCGTCGCCGACCTCGACGTCGAGGACGTCTACCTCGGCAACGGGGTGTCCGAACTGATCGTCATGTCACTGCAGGCGCTGCTCAACAACGGTGACGAGGTGCTGATCCCGGCCCCCGACTATCCGCTGTGGACCGCCGCGGTGTCCCTGTGCGGCGGCACGCCGGTGCACTACGTGTGCGACGAGGCGCAGGACTGGAACCCCGACCTCGAGGACATCGCCGCCAAGATCACCGACCGTACGAAGGCGCTGGTGATCATCAATCCGAACAACCCGACCGGCGCGGTCTACTCGCGCGAGGTGCTGGAGGGCCTGGCCGAGCTGGCCCGTGAGCACAATCTGCTCCTCTTCGCCGACGAGATCTACGACCGGGTCCTGTACGACGGCGCCAAGCACATCAACATGGCCTCGCTCGCGCCGGATGTGCTGTGCCTCACCTTCAGCGGGCTGTCGAAGGCCTACCGGGTGTGCGGCTTCCGCTCCGGGTGGATGGCCGTGTCGGGCCCGAAGGACCATGCCGGGTCCTACATCGAGGGGCTCGAGATCCTCGCGAACATGCGGCTGTGCCCCAATGTGCCGGGCCAGCACGCGATCCAAGCGGCGCTAGGCGGCCGGCAGAGCATCAAGGACCTGGTGCTGCCCACCGGGCGGCTCGGCGAGCAGCGCGACCGCGCCGCCAAGCTGCTCAACGACCTGCCCGGGGTGAGCTGCGTGAAGCCCCAGGGCGCCCTGTACGTCTTCCCGCGCCTCGACCCGGAGATGTATCCGGTGCAGGACGACGCAAGGTTCGCCCTCGACCTGCTCGAGCAGCAGAAGCTGCTGGTCGTGCAGGGCTCGGGGTTCAACTGGCCGCACCCCGACCATTTCCGCGTGGTCACCCTGCAGCGCGCCGACGACCTCGAAGATGCGATCGGCCGGATCGGCGAGTTCCTCGCCGGCTACCCCGCCTGAGCCGTATCTCGCGGCGCGAACGTCCTGGTGCGAACGCGCCACCGGTGTGAGAATCGGCTCATGGCGGGCGGCGCGCATCAGGCGGACCGGCTCACCGGGGTACGGCTCCGGGAGGCGATGCGGCTGATCAGCGCCGGTGACCTCGAGGGCCACCGGCTGATGCGGCGGCTCACCGGAGCCGGGCAGGTGCCCGGACCGGGTGAAGAGGCGGACCCCGAGGTACGCCGGACCTCCGAACTGCTCCACTCGCTCGACGAGGCGCGTCGTGCCGGAGACGACGTCCAGGCCGTCCGGCTCCGGCGCGAGGTGACCGAGACCTGTTCCCCGGGTCTCGTCGAGGCGCTGCGGTGCCTGTCCTCGCTGGACACGGGGATCGACCGGGGATGGTTGCCGGCCGCGGACCATGACCGGCTCACCGCATGGGACCACCTCGGCGACCTGGGCCTGAGCGCCGTCATCGAGCGGATCGAGCGGATCGAGCGGCGGACGGTCTGACTCGTACGCCATCGGCGCGCTCCGCGGCAAGTGGAGCGCCACGGCACGTCCCTGTTCAGTCCGCGTCGATGCGGCGGAGCGCGGCCCGTACGACGGCGGGGTCCGTGGTGGTCCAGAAGGGCGGCAGGGAGGACTTCAGGAAGCCTCCATAGCGGGCGGTGACCAGCCTCGGGTCGAGGATCGCCACGACGCCCCGATCGTCCATCGAGCGCAGCAGGCGTCCCGCGCCCTGCGCCAGCAGCAGGGCCGCATGAGTCGCCGCGACCGCCATGAAACCGTTGCCGCCGTGTGCCGCCACGGCGCGCTGCCGGGCCGACGACAGCGGATCGTCGGGCCGGGGGAACGGAACCCGGTCGACGATGACGAGCTGCAGCGAGGGGCCGGGCACGTCGACGCCCTGCCAGAGCGACAGCGTGCCGAACAGCGAGGTGCGCTCGTCCTCTGCGAACCGCTTGACCAGGAGCGAGGTCGAGTCCTCGCCCTGGCACAGCAGCGGATGGTCGAGCCGGTCCTTGAGCTCGTCCGCCGCCTGCCGGGCGGCGCGCATCGAGGAGAACAACCCGAGCGTACGGCCGCCTGCGGCGGCGATCAGCTCCGCGATCTCGCTGAGGTAGACCTCGGGCAGCCCGTCCCGTCCCGGCTGCGGGAGGTGCTTGGCGACGTAGAGGATGCCGGCCCGTGGATGGTCGAACGGCGATCCGACGTCGATCCCCGACCACTTGAGCTCTTTGCCCTTCTTCTGATCCTTCCCGGCGTCCTCCTCGGCGTCCTCGGCCTTGGGCGACGCGGCATCGGCGTGCGGCGCGCTCTCGGGCCCGGATTCGGTTCCGCTCTCGGAATCGGAGTCGGAATCGGCTACGGAGCCGGGGCCGCTCTCGGGGTCGGGTCGGGGCTCGGGGCCCGGTTCGGGCTGCACGGCGGACGCCTCGGCGACGGCTCCGGTGTCAGGGGTCTCGAGCGGAGGCAGGCCCCATTGGCGGGCCAGCGGCTCGAACGACCCGCCGAGGGTGAGGGTCGCCGAGGTCAGGATCGCGGTTCGCGTCTCGAACAGGCTCGCGCGCAGCAGTCCGCCGACCCCGATCGGCGCGACGCGCAGCGTGGGCGGCCGCCTGCCCTCGAAGTGCTTGTCCAGCCAGACCACGTCCCAGCGCTTGGCGAGCTCGGCCTCGAACGCGCCGAGCAGCCGTACGGCGGTGTCGTGCACGTCCTCGACCGACGACCGGGCGGCCCGCCGGGCGGCGAGGTCGCCGGGGTCGCCGTCCTTCGGCTCGGGGCCGAGCGCGGTGACGCAGGCGTGTGCGGCGTCGCGCAGGACGGCGAGGGTATCGCCCAGCGGAGCCGGCAGCATGTCCATCCGGCCGGCCTGCTGCTCGTTGAGCAGCAGCTTGAGGCTCTCCGCGGCCTCCTGGAGCCGGTCGGCCAGGCCCTCCTCGATCAGCCGGCCGCACCTGCGCGCGGCGGTCTCGACGGCGGCCGCGCTCAGGTCGTCGGTGTCGACCGAGGTGACCTTGTCCACCAGCTCGTGGGCCTCGTCGATGACCACCACGTCGTGCTCGGGCAGAACGTGGAACTCCTCCAGCGCGTCGATGGCGAGAAGTGCGTGGTTGGTGACGACGATGTGGGCGTCGCCCGCCTCGGCACGGGCCATCTCGGCGAAGCAGGTGGTGCCGTGCGGGCAGCGCTGGGCGCCGAGGCACTCCTTGGCGGTGACGGCGACCTGGCGCCAGGCCTGCTCGCCGACACCCGGGACCAGTTCGTCGCGGTCGCCGGTCCGCGTCTCGTCGGCCCAGTCGTGCAGCCGCTTGATCTGGCGGCCGAGGCCGGACAGCGCCTGCGGGTCGAACAGGCCCTCCTCGGGGTCTTCGGGCGCGCCGGTCTGCACGCGGTGCAGGCACAGGTAGTTGCGGCGCCCCTTGAGGATGGCGAAGTTCAGCTTCTTTCCGAGCAGCGGTTCGAGGGCCTCGGCCAGCCGGGGCAGGTCCCGGTCGACGAGCTGCTGCTGCAGCGCGATCGTCGCGGTGGACACCACGACGGTGGTGTCGGCGGCGACGGCGTGCCGAATGGCGGGGACCAGATAGGCCAGGGACTTCCCGGTGCCGGTGCCCGCCTGCGCGGCGAGGTGATCACCGGACTCGATCGCGTGCTCGACGGCCTCGGCCATGGTGACCTGCCCAGGTCTCTCCGCGCCCCCGATGGCCTGGACAGCGGTGGCCAGCAGGGTGGCGATGTCCGGGATCTCGGCATCGGAGTCGGTGAGACGTGGGGCTGCGGAGGCGGCGGGGGCGGGCACGGCAAAAACGTTACCGCCCGTACGGGCTCCCCGTGCCGCAAGACGCCGAGGTGGCAGCGCGCGGCGCGGCCGGGGGCGCCCGGCTGTCACCCGGCGTCGTCGCAACGGGGCGGGATGCCGTCAGGCCCGCCGCGGGCCCCGAGCCGTCCTCCGGCTCCGGGCCGGGGCGGCCGAGCCTGCGGGTTCGATGTCCGCGTCGCCGGTATCGCCGGCGGTGTGGCGGGATCTCTGCCGTCTCGGCACCGTGGCCCGGAGCACCAGTTCCAGCGCGAACCGTGCGTCCGGATCGTTCAGCTGGTCACCGATGGTCCGTTCGAGTTGCCGGATCCGGTACCGCACCGTCTGCGGATGCACGCGCAGGCGCTCGGCTATCTCGGTCGCGGTGCCCCGTGTCTTCAGCCACGCGCCGAGCGTCTCGGTGAGCCGATGCCGCCGCTGCGGGGTCAGATCCGCCAGGCTGGCGAGCCGGCGCCGGGCGAGCTGGTCGACCAGCGCGCTGTCCGACTGCAGCAGGAGTGTCACCAGGTGGTCCTCGCACATGAACGTCCGGTCGTCGTCGATGATCCCGGCGTGCGCTAACGCGAGAGCCCGCCGTGCCCAGCGCAGTGAGTCGGCGGCGTCGGCGACGGGCACGGTGAGTCCCACGGCGGCCCTCCGCATCGCGAGCGCGGCGTCGAGCCTGGCCCGGCGTCCGACGTCGGGCGCCCCTGGCAACAGCAGGTGCGGTTCGGGGCAGGCGAGGTCGGCGAGGACGTCGTCGTCGAACGGGGGACGCACGCCGGTGCGGTCGTCGGCCTGCACGGCGACCAGCGTGACCTCCTCGGGCAAGGTCCAACCGGCCAGCTTCGCCAGCTCGGCGATCGCCCGAGGCGGCGCCGCCGGGCGTTCCAGGATCAGGTGCAGGAGCCTGCGGCGTCTTTCCGCAAGTTCCTCGGCCGAGTTCGCCTTCGCCTCCTGATAGCCCTCCAGGGAGAGTGAGGCGAGCTGATCGATGTAGACGAACAGGGCGTCGGCCAGCAGCGACATGACCGACGAGGACAGGTCGTTGCGCTTGCCGACCTTCATCGCCCGCCGCCAGGCGACCTGTGCGCCGAGCCGGTAGGCGGCCTGCAGGCTGTCGAGGCTCCTGCCCTCGTACGCCTCGAACTGGCCGAGCCTGCGGCACGTCTCGTCGAGCCGGTCGTGTGGGGCCGAAGGCACTGCGACCTGCTCGACGAACGTGGTCAGAGCCCGTTCGACGCCGAACCGCAGAGCCTGTCCGTACGGTCCCTCGATCGGACGCGCGTACTCGGGGATCGTACGGCGGATCTCAGTGATGATCTCGGTCGAGAGACTCGGCAGTTCCGGACGCATGATCGTGGCGAGCTGCCGCGGGAGTACGACCGATGGTTCGTCGGGCCCGCTCGGCTCGGAGGCCTGCGTCATCGAACCCAAACTCCGTCCCCGCCCCCCTTCGGCCCGGTGTCCCGCCGGGCGGCATGTCATCCGCCCGCGGCGGTCCTGAGCCACGACCGGCGAGTACCACGTGGCCGGCCCGGAGCGGGAGGCGTGGCACCAGGGCCCGGCACGCGCGGAGCCGTGATCCAGAACACAACGAAGGTAACCCAGGACGTAACTCAGGAATAGACGAATCCCGGCGCTCTAGGCGGTTATTGACGCTATGCGTACGAGTGCTCGCGGAACGCAGCGCGACGACTCGATCAGGGTGGGCCGTCCCGTCGAAGGCCACCCGGCGGGCCGCGCCGCGCCGGAAAGAACTCACTCCTCAACAAAAATGAGGCGGCATTCTGTTGAGTCGGTGACAAAATTGCGGACAACGGCGAGAGGGTCGTCAAATTCTTGTGCAGCGGCCCTTGCGGCGCATTTAACGCATAGGTAATCTACCGATCAGTAGCAACCGATCGTGATAATTCGATTCTATCTCCAGGCATGGGCCTGGTGGCACAGAGCCAGAATTGCGTGGCGCGGCCCCCACGCTTTCTGGGCCTGTCGACCAGCTGTTCGTCCAACCTCTCGTCGTGATGTTCTCCCGGGCTGCCTGGCCGCGGGAACGTCGCAGATAAAGGAGCGGCCCGTCGAAATGAGCTGAGCGCTGTAACGAGCATTGTCGCCCTTCCAACGGTCGATGTGCGTGCTCGTGACCGGTACCCACCCGCAACCAGGCCCCCGGCTTGGTCGCCGTGAGGCGCCAGCCAAATTGATCATGGAGGAACAAAGTAATGCGCACACTGGTAGCCGGTTCCCTCTTCACGGGCGTCGCGGCCGTCGTTCTCGGCCTGAGCGCTCCCCCCGCCTTCGCCGCCACTTGGACGATCTCCGGCAGCACGGGTGCCGGCGGCGCCTACACCGCCACCGCCGGTACCACCACGTTGAGGGACACCAACACCGGCGCGACCCTCTCCTGCTCGTCGGCGTCGGCCGGCGGCGCCATCCCCAACGGGACGTCGGCGACGGGTGCGGGCGTCGGAACCATCACCTCGTCAAGCTTCACCAACTGCACGGGGCCCCTCGGCATCACGTTCACGGTGACGCAGGTCGGCACCTGGAACATCAACGCCGTATCGCCCAACGCCACGGCGGGCGTGGTGAACGGGACGATCACGAACGTCAGCGCGCGGCTCGCCGGCTCGCTCTGCTCGGCGAACGTCACGGGCGGTGTGCCCGGTACCTACGACAACAACACGGCACAACTGTCGGTGAACCCCACGGCCCCGAACCCGAACAACGTGTCCCTCACCGTCTCGGGCGTGAGCGGTTGCTTCGGTCTGCTGAGGAACGGTGACACGGCCACGTTCACCGGCACGTACAACGTCGCGCCGAACACGATCAG
>NZ_JABVEB010000176.1 GCF_014323665.1 Actinomadura sp. HBU206391
GGTCTACTTCGAGACCTTGCAAACCGCCAGCGCCGGAAGCTGAGCCCGCGGCCCGTGAGCCCAGGCACCTGGGCTCACGAGTGGGCGGGCGCTCCGTCAGCTCACGCAGTCTCCGCGCGTCGGCCGGGTCGAAGGACGTGGCGTCACGGATGCGGAATTGCAGTTCAGAGGCGAGACGCCGGCGATATGCCCACGCCTCGCCGCTACCTGCTCAAGGCAGTCCGTTGGGTCCTGCCTATACGGCAGACTGGCGAAGCAGTGCCATGCGCCGCTCGATCTCCTTTTCGCCTGCTCCGGCGAAGGTGAGGATGTCGGTCAGCCGGAAGATGCGGCCACCGCCGCCCCAATTGCCGTCGGTGATCTCGTTGATGATCACCCAGACGCGGAAGCTGTCCTCGGGGGCAGGGGCCTGGCCGTTCATCTCAGCGCGCAGGATCTGCTCGGTCACCTCCGCGACCAGTCCTGCCTTGGCGTCACCGTCCAGCGTGCCCTGCGGTACACCCACCACGACCCGGTAGCGGGGCTGCTGGGTGGGACGGCCTGCCACCGTGACCAGCGCCGACTCGTGCAGGAACGTCCAGGCGATCGACTCGGCCGCCTTGTTTCCGGGCTTTGCGCCCTCCCATTTCAGCAGGGTACGGGTAAGTGTCTCCATGAGCTCGGCCTTGCTGTCGCCTGTGAAGGTGCCGCTCGGCATGGTGAGGTCGATCATGGGCATGGTCTGCCTCCAAGGCGGTAAGTTCACTAGAGCAACTGACGCTAGCAAGGTCAGTTCTTTAGAGCAACTAGCATGGCCGTCATGCGACGAACCCGCTTCGACAACTGGCCCTGCTCGATCGCCCGTACCGTCGATCTCGTCGGAGACTGGTGGACGCCCCTGGTCATGCGAGAGGCTTTCTACGGTGCTCGCCGTTTCGAGGAGTTCCAGCAGCGGCTAGGTGTGAGCCGCAATGTCCTCACTCAGCGACTCGATCGCCTCGTTGATGAGGACATGCTCGAACGCCGGCCCTATCAGGATCGGCCGGTGCGTCACGAATATCGGCTGACTGAGAAGGGCCGCGATTTCTTCACCGTGCTCGCCGCGATGATCCGCTGGGGAGACCGTTGGTTGGCGGATCCCAGTGGGCCGCCCATCGAGCTGCGTGACCGTGAGACGGGCCTACCGGTCGAGTTCGAAGTGATCGATGCGCGAACAGGGCGGCCGATCGACGTGCGTCAGATCATCCCAATGCCCGGACCGGGACTCCCCAAGGACCTTGCTGAGCGGTTCCGAGAAGCGAACCACGACCAACCAAGATCAGACGCCCTCTAAGGGTTCGGCTCGCGGCCGTGACCGAACTCGGTCGTCCGCCTGGAGCGGACGCATGGGCAAACGCTCCCATCGTGAGGCGATCCCTTGCGGTCGGCCACCGGGCCTCCATGCCGGGGTGACCCCCGGATGCCGTTACTGGATGGGGACGTGGAGGTCGCGGAACGGGCCGATCTTGACCTTGAGGGTGTCGGCGGTGTCGGGCAGGGCGAAGAGGTTCCAGAACTCGCGGGTCTGGCCCGGTGCGAACTTCTCGGTGCTGATGCGGACGCCGGAGACGTCTGTGCATGCGCAGTAGAAGTCCACGCCGTCGTCGGTGGGGACCTCTAGGCGGCCGGGCAGGTACTGGCGGCGGGCGGCGACGTCGGTCACGCGGACGTTGCTTGCGGCCTGGTACTTGTACGCCTCCCAGTCCTGAGCGTGGCGAAGGTCCCTGAACCAGGTCTCGGCCGATCCCTTATTGGTGATCTTGTAGGTGAGCAGACCGAGGCCGCCGGGCAGTCGGCGCAGGCCGGCGACCTCCATGGCGATGGGCTGGCCGTCCGCCTTGGTGGTGCCGGTCAGGCCGGCCGCGCCGGGAGAGGTCGTGGCCACCGGTCCCTGGGTAGCGGGCTGAGGTTTGGGGAAGGTCACCGTGACGCGGCGGTTGCGGCGCTTGCCCTCATCGCTGTCGTTGTTGTACAGCGGGCGGCGCGAGCCGTACCCCTTGGTCTGGAAGCGGACCCCGTCCCTGGACAGCAGCGCCGACAGGGCGTGCTGTATCGCCTGGGCGCGGTGCAGCGACAGTGGGTCGTTGATGGCGTCGTTGCCGGAGGAGTCGGCGTGGCCCGCCACCGTCACCACCGTGGCGGGGGAGGCGTCGATGAGCTTGGCAGTGCGGGCCATGATCGACTTCGCTTGGAGGGTGAGGGTGGCCTTGTCCACCGCGAACAGCACGTCGGAGGAGAGGTTGACCTGCAGATCCTTGCCGTCGTCGGCGGTCTCCTCCGATTTGTCCAGGGATTCGGAGGGGAGGATGAGGCGGCGGGTGACCAGGGTGACGGTGTCGGCATCGGGGTCGGGAAAGTCACCGGTCGGAGCTTCGTCGCTGATGGGCACGTTGAGCATCGGCGGGCCCACGGGGGTGATGACGGTGGTCGTCGCAGGGTTGCCCGACGGTGCGGGCAGCACCGCGTAGACGGTGATCGACCGACCGGGGTCGATGAAGCGGCCGAGGCCGTCGCGGTCCCGGTCGCTGCACAGGCAGGGGGAGCCGACGGGTTTGTACGGCAGGAGCCAAGTGCGGGCCTGCGCGTCGAGGACGCCGATCCCGGAGGCCCACTTGATCTCGCCGAGGGGGCGGGTGCGGTCGCCCATCTCGCCGGCCCAGGACAGGTGCTTCTCGGTGCCGGTGTTGGACAGGCGGATCTGGGCGATGAGGTGCTTGCCCTTGACGCGGTTGAGGCCGACGACCTCGACCTTGAGGTTCTCCGTCATGGTGCTGCGGGTTTCGGCCAGTGTCGGTCGGGTGTCTTGACCCGATGCCGTGGCGGTGGCAGGCGGAGCGTTGGTGGCGGGCGGGGGCGCGGCTTCCTTATTCGGCAGCACCTCGCACCCGGCCGCTGCGAACGTGAGTACGGCGCTCAGGGCCAGGATCCGGCCAGGCGTGGGGGAGGTTGTGTGATGTCGGAAACGACAGAGCTTGGTCATGGTCCTCGACTGCGGTTGATGGGGTCGGTCGCGAGCGGGCCGGGACTGGCGCAGCATCTTGCTCGCCTCCTCTACCTCGGGCCGCTCGGCCGGTGGGCAGCCGCGTCAGCGACTCCAAACGGGTGCCGAAGCGGCTGACGCCGACCCGACACCCCGCTCGACGTCCACGCGGCGCGAGTCTTCGTTCTCATCGAGCCGCGGTACGGCCTCGACTCAAGGACCCGACGGGCCCGCGAGGCGGCGCGCCGGGCGAGTGCCCGTCGCCGGCGGGTGCCACCTCGCTGCGGCGGGCGGCCGAGATGGTCAGAGCCGCCACCAGTGCGGTCACGACCACCGTTACGGCGAGTGCGGTCCACGTGGCCGCGTCGGGGTGGACCAGCGACTGGCCGCGCATCGCCTGCCACGTCGTGATGGCGAACAGCGCGGTGTAGCCGAGAATCACGACCCCGGTCAGCTGGGCGCGCACGCGTTCGCTGCGCAGCCAGCTGATCCGGGCCGCGAGGGTGGTGAGAAGCAGCACCGCGAGCACGAACACCTGGATGGAGTGCAAGCCGATGAAGTGCGGAACGCGCAGGTCGCCGCCTACGGTGCTCCAGTTTGTGATCGGCATGCCGTCGCCGTCCGGTGCCCCGACCCCGTGCTGCCCCAACAGCGTGACCGGGTTCCCGTAGGCGTCCTCGGCCGTCCGTGGCCCAGTCGCGGCCCGCCCGCGGATGAAGGACGCCAGCGCCATGCCGATGACGGACAGCCCGATCCCGACGCGCAGGGCCAAGGTGAGTGCCGTGCCGCCGACCCGCTGGAACAGCAGCATGACAGCGATGAGCAGGCTCGCCCCGAACAACGCGACCACGCCTGAGGAGAAGACCACCTGCCCGATCTGGTTGAACGCATCGGTGTTGACGTTGAAATGGCTGTAGGTGCCGCGGGCGGCCTGTACCGCGATGAAACCGACGTCGATCAGCCCGGCGACGGCGAAGGCCGTTCCGAGGGTCCACATCGTGCGTCTTGCCCTGCGAAGCTTCGGCAACAGCCAGGCGAGCGTCGCGCCGTAGATGACGAACGACACCCCGAACTTCAACGGCTTCGCCCAGATCGATGCCTGCATGAGCTCACGACTGTCTGCGAAGAGACCGAAGCTCGCGACGACGACGAGCGCGGACATCGCCGCCACCATAATCATCAATGGTCGATGCCACGACCGCACTTCGGCGAACGAGCCGGACAACTGGTTCATACGATCACCATTCCGGTGTCGCCCATGCTCCGGCCTGTGGTCAGCGCCAGCCACAGCGAGGGGACGAGCTGACGGGCAACGGAATCGCTCAAAAACGCTTCGGCGAGGACGTCCAGCACCGCATGCCCTTCTGCGTCATCCGCATGCCGCGGGGGTGCGTACGGTGTATCTCGTGTCATGCGCACATCGTATCCGGGCTATGTGAAACGCCCGCATATTCGGCGTTACAAAGCCCAGAAAGTGAACTAGTACTCTAAATATTGAACTAGTACACTTGTCGAAGTGCGCGACACCCCTACGAACCGAGGTCCCATGCCGTCGTCAACGCAACGTCCGGATCCGCCCTACCGGCGGATCGCCGCGGAGTTCCGTTCCCGGATCCTGACCGGCGACCTGCGGCCAGGCGCTCGGATGCCCTCGATCCGGCAGATCGCCCAGCGAGGGGGCGTAGCGGTCGCGACCGCGACGAAAGTGATGGCTGCTCTCCGCGACGAAGGGCTGGTCGAAACGAAGGTCGGCGCTGGCACGGTGGTCAGCATCCGTACGGTCCAGGAACAGCCGGTCGGCCCGACCACGCCGCCAAGCCCGCGGCGAGCCGACATCCCCAAGCAGACACTGAACCGCAAGCACGTACTCCGAACGGCCATCGCGATCGCCGACCTTGAAGGACTCGACGCCGTATCCATGCGGCGGCTGGCGACGGAACTCGACGTCGGTGCGATGTCGCTGTACCGGCACGTGGCGAACAAGGACGAACTGGTGACGCAGATGGTCGACGAAGTCTTCGCCGAACCAGAGCTGCCCACCCCCGGGCCGGAGGGGTGGCGAGCCAAACTCGAACTGATCTCCCGCCGACAATGGGAGCTGGGGCGCCGACATCTCTGGCTGCCCAGGGCCGTCTCCTTCACGCGCCCGTTGCTCGTGCCCAACATGATGGCTCACACCGAGTGGACCCTGCGCGCGCTCGACGGGCTCGGGCTGCCCATGACGACGCGAACTCGTGAGGCACTCGCGCTACACGCGCTGGTCGTCACCACCGCCCTGTCCATGGCCGACGAAGCCGAAGCGGAGCATGAGACCGGAGTGACGCTCACCCGGTGGCGGCTCGCACAGCAGGGCCGGGCGGACGAACTCCTCGGCCGCGGACGATTTCCTCTCCTGGCCGCGATTCCCGAGGAAGCGGTGTCGGACCTGGACGGACTGTTCGAGTACAGCCTCGCACGTCACCTCGACGGTTTCGCCGCCATGCTGGAGAGAGAATCCCGAACGCGGTCATGAAGGTCAAGGCCCCCGACCGTCGGAGGGGCCGTGGCCGGCTGCTCGCTGGAGGAGGCCCTGGCCGACCCGGTCACCGGCGAGGTCCGCAAGATCAAACTGGTCACCGACAACGGCAGCGCGTTCAAAGGGGCCGCGTTCGCCCGCTTCATCACCGGCCGGACCGAGTTCGTCCACACCCGCACCCGACGCAGATCATCCGGGCACAACGGCGTCCGCGAGCGCGCGTTCGGCTCACTGAAGTACGAGCACCCGCACCGGATCGAGATCGACGACCTCCCGGCCCTGACCCGCGACGCCGAGACCTACCGGCAGAACTCCAATCATCCGACCCCACCAAGCGCGGGCGGGGCGCGTTACCGGCCGCTGGCCTGCCGGAGCGCGTCGCCGAGCGCCTCGGTGCTGGTCACACCGACGATCAGCTCGCCGTTCTCGAAGACGAACCTTGGCACGGTGGTGACGCCCTCCCGCCGCGCTGCGGCCACTTGCTCATGTACCTCGGCGCGCCCCTCCTCGGAGGCGAGAAAGTCCCGCACCCGGCCGCCATCCAAGCCGACCCGCTCGGCCAACTCGGTGAGTTGCATGTGGTCGGCGACGTTCACGCCATCGCGGAAGTACGCGTCGAAGAGGGCGGTCGCCAGCGCGGCCTGCACCTCGGCACCGTGCTCGTACAGGGCGAGCCACAGCAGCCGGTGCGCGGTCAAGGTGTTGACCGCCATCGCACGGTCGAATCGGTACTCGATCCCTTCACTGGCGCCGACCCGTGTCATCTCCGTGAGCATCGCCTCAGCTTGTTCCGGACCGAACATCTCGACCACCGTGTCCATCAGTGGCCGGGGCTCCTCGGACGTGTCGGGAAGCAGCTGGTACGGACGATGGACGAGTTCGACGTCCGGTTCTGCGCCGGCCGCGGCCACCGCGCGGTGGAACTGGTGCGTGCCGAGGCGGCACCACGGGCACGCGATATCGCCGTATACCTCTACCTTCATCCTGGGTCCTAATGAGTTCTGGGAGTAAGCCAACCGGCAGACTCCGTGGTGGACAGTGCCTGCCGGTGCAGGGGAGCACGCTGGGGTCCCGCAGCACTCGGAGGGCATGGGACCATGCGAGGAGTTCATCCAGCATGGTGATCAGGGCGGTTTCCTGGCGACTTTGGCAGCCCGGACCCGCAGCAGTAACTCAACGCGATCGAGACTCGATCAGATCGTGGAGCTGCTGAGTCACGGGATCGTGCGGGCGAGCGGCGAAGGCTATGTGCAGCCAGCCGTCGGCGTCGGCTTGGAGGAGATCGTCGCGGATGGATGGGTCGGCACCGCGCTCCAGGAGCAGGCGGATCACTTGGAGACGACCGCCCGGGATTGCCCAGTGCAGGCCGGTCCGCCCGAGGTAGGGCGCGACGTCGGGATGGACGCCGCGGTCGAGGAACCAGCGCACGACCTCGATCCGACCGTGCTGGCAGGCATGGACGAATGCCTCTCCCACGATCTCCTCCGGATCATCGGTCGCCGGCAGCCGAGACGGAAAGCCTGCGCCGGTGTCGGCGAGGTCGGGGCGCGCCGACGCGGCGTCCGGCCGGAGCCTGCCGTCCGCGGCGAAACAGGCCCGCACCAGATCCAGCCGGCCGCAGGCGGCATACGTCCAGAGCGCCTGCGGGACGATTCCGTGCCTGGCGAGTAGGTCGACGACCTCCGTGTTGTCGTGGTAGATGGCGTCCTCTAGCGGGGTGATGCCCCATTTCCGGATGCCAGGGTCGGCGCCGGCGTCGAGCAGCAGGCGCACGTATTCGACCCGGTTGAAGCGGGCAGCCCAGGCGAGCGGGAGATCCAGGTTGGTGGCCTTGCCGAGCAGGACATCGACTGCGGCGCGCGGCACGCCGAGCTCCTTCTCGAGCCGGACACCGGGGATCGTCTCGGAGCCCGCGAACATGTGTAGCAGGGTGTCGGCCTGCTCGGCGGTCAGACTGGCCAGCCGATCGGTATCGCCGGCCAGCAGGGCTTCGGCCTCGCGGTGCAGCTGCCGCCGCTTCTTCCGACGTTCGTCGAGATCGCGCCGGGATTTCTCGGTAAACGAGACGAGCTCCTGCCAGGTCGGGAAGCCGAGCTCCCGCGCGATGATCAGCCGCGCGTCGCGAAGCTCGGCGGTCGCGGCGGAGGTCGCGGTGGCGTGCCGGGGCACGTAGGCCCGCAACCGTTGCAGCGCGCCGGGATCGTCGCGGCGCACCTCGACGAGGAGGGCCTCGGCCATCGAGGCGTAGATGCCCGGCCTGACCCCCATGAGGCGGGAGACCGGCCGGTCCTCGGTGTTGCTGCGGCTTTCGACGTGGTCGCGAAACTCGGCCCAGGTCCGGAATCCGTGTTCCTGAGCGAGCACGAACAGGACGTCGCTGAGCAGGAACCGCTCGGCGGCTCGATCGCCCAGCATGTCGGCAACCCGGGCTTCGGCTGCCGCATCGCCCGCCGCGTACGCGTGATGCAGGCGCTTGGCCTGCTTGCGGTAGTACTCCAGGTTCGGATGGGCTGGCAGCTCAAAATGACGATCGGACATCGCAACCTCCTTCGTCGCCGAGGTCCGCTTGCCCGGCCGGAAAGAGGTTGGTCTTGTCCAGTGCGTTGACGTGCTGCTCGAGGTGGGAAAATCCCTGCCCGCGGACTGGCAGCGCCCTCGCACGCTCCTTTCAGAGTAGTGATGGGCTCTGCGTGGAGGCAACCGTTAGGAAGCGTCGATCGCGGCCCGCGTCAGGCGCGGGGACCGCCTTGTCCAGCTTCTGTGGGCAAACGCTCTAACCGGCGCACTTAATCTCACGATGTCAGGATCTCGCGTCCGTCAAGATTCATGGCACGCGCTCAAGAGTCGGTCTCCGACCATGTCGAGTTCCTATGGTGCGCGTGCAGCGGAGCAGGTCACGGGGATACCGGGGCGATGACCGCGAGGCCGGAGGCCCGCATCTCCTGGGCGAGGGCGACGGCCTTGTCGAGTTCGGGCCGGGTCCTGGCACGGGCGGAGTTCTTCTCGGAGGAGATGTGCGTGGCGCCGGCGCCCTTGAGCGAGTCGAGCTGGGTGTCCAGGGACTGGCGGAGGGTGGAGGCGCGGGCGTAGCCGATCCGGGCATGCCCGAACGGTTCGGTGTCGGCGGCCGCGGGGCGGGTCGGTGTTCACCAGCTGATTCCGGCCGCCACCGGCCGGTGGTCGCTGCCGGTGGCCGGTAGCACCCGCGAGCTTTCCGGCTCCACGCCTCTGACCAGGATCTGGTCGATCCGCGCCACCGGGAACTTCGCTGGCCAGCTGAAGCCGAAGCCGTCCCCGGCCGCGTCCTGGGCCGAGCGCAGCTGCGAGGTGATGTCGTCGAACGCGCGGTCGTCCATGGTGCCGTTCAGGTCGCCGAGCAGCACCACCCGCTCGTTCTGCTCGGCGGCGATGGCCTTGCCGAGCGCCTGCGCGCCTCTGTCCCGGTGGGCCGTCCAAAAGCCCGCCCTGGGATTCACCCGTGCGGACCCCAGGTGGGCCACATACACCGCCAGCGGCCCGTGGTCCGTGGCCACCGTGGTGCGCAGCGCCCGGTTGTAAGCCATCTTGATGTCGGCCGGCTTGGTGTCCGCCAGCGGCCCGGCGTCCATCTTGATGTCGACCGGCTGGGTGTCCGACAGCGGCAGCTTGCTCCACAGCCCGACTGTGCCCTGCACCGTATGGTGCGGGTACGCCTTCGCCAGCTCCTTCTCGTACGTGCTCCTGGCCTGCTGGGTCAGCTCTTCCAGTGCCAGCACGTCCGCGCCGGAAGCGGCCAGGTCGCGGGCGGTGCCGACCGGGTCGGGGTTGTCGGCGCCGACGTTGTGACTGGCCACGGTGAGGTCGCCGCCCGGGTGGGACTTGTCGCTGAGCAGCCCGCCGAAGAGGTTCAGCCACACCATGACCGGCAGCAGCAGCGCGGCCACCGCGGAGGCGGAGCGGCGCCACAGCGCCCCGGCCAGCAGCACCGGGATGAACAGGCCGAACCACGGCAGGGAGGTCTCTACCAGGCTGCCGAGGTTCCCGATCCGGTTCGGGATCTTCGCGTGCAGCAGCATGAGCAGGCCCAGCAGCAGCGCCAGCGCCGCGAGCACCAGGCCGCGCTTCCAGGGCCCCGGCCGGGAACCGATGCGGATCGCCCGGCGGATGCCCGCGCGCCAGGTACCGGAGCCGGTATCCCGGCGGATGCCCGCACCGCCCTGTTCGGTCTCCGCCGTGTCCACCTGCGCCATCGTCTGTCCTCGCTCACTGCCGGTCACTGTTGCGTCCTCGGGTCCTGGGTGGGGTCGGCATACATACGCGGGCAACGAAGGGCGTCTGGTTCGCCCTTACGCCGCGGCCGTAGAGCCGGCAGCTTCAGGTAGCTCCCATGACGCCCGTGCAGGCAGTGATCAGGTGGCCTTGCCGCGGGCGATGTAGAGGTTCATGTCGGTGAAGTCGAGGGTGACGTTGTAGGGCTTGTAGAAGGGGTGGAAGAAGGCGGCCAGCACGTCGAACCCGTTGGGGGCGGGCGACCGGCTTGGGTTCACCACGCAGTAGACCTCCTTGGCGGCGGTGTCGCCGAGGCGGATCTCCTTCGGGTAGCAGGGGTAGGCGACGGTTGGGTGGCTGTGGGCAAAAGTCTCCAATGGGCGGTCGTAGTCGGTGCGGATCCGCAACTGCTCGGCCGTTTCCTCGGATATGACCGCGGCGCTCTCGCTGGTTCCGCCGATGGACAAGCCCACCACCCGTGTGCCGGAGCCGGCGACGCTGCCCCTGCTGTGCAGCCCGTGCTCACGGGCCAGCCACAGTGGCAGGGGCTCTGCGCCCGCCCGTTCGGCGTCGGCGCGTGCCTTGCCTGCCGTTTCGGGGGTGCGGCGGCGCAGGATCAGCGACCGGCCCGCGTAGTCAAAGGTGGTCAGCAAGTGGTAGAAGACCCATGTGCCGATGATGCCGTCATTCGGCCCCCCGGGCGAAACTTGGTCCGACTCCGACCACTCCACGGGGATGTTGCGCAGTTCGATGCCGCCCAGCTTGAAGGAGTCCAGCACCCCGAAGTACTGCCATGCGGTGCCGTCTAGGTACTCGATCTGTTGCTTGGCCACGGGGCTCAGCCCGGCTTCCTTGGCTACTTCTGCGGACATGCCCAGCCACGGGGCGCCGGTGTAGGGCATGAAGCGCTTCGGCGGTCCGCCGTTGACCGAGGCCTCTACCAGCGGTGACGGGTCCGTCTGCTGCCATGGCAGCCGCGCGATGTCGCCGTGGATCTGATACGGCTTGCCGCGGACTGCCCCGAACCATTTGGCGAAGACCTCCCTGCCGGCCGCTTGCCAGCATGGTACGGAGAGGGAGAATTTGTCCTGCCGGATGTAGCAGTCGGCCAGGAACCGGTTGGCGTCCTTGTCGTCGGGCGCCAGTTCGATGGCCATCTTGAGATACTTCTCAGCCTCGGCGAACTTGTTGCCCAGTAGCCCGACATAGCCGCGCTGGCGGGCCGCGTGCACGTTCTTGGGGTCTTTTTTCAGGATCTCCTCATACGCGCGGCCGGCCTGCTCGAACTTCCCGGCCTTGAACAGCGCGTCCGCGTTACTGCTGTCGGCGTGCGCTGTGGCCGCCTCGCCCAGCAACGGCGCCGTCGCGGCGGCACCGGCCACCACGGCGGCGCCGCGGAGCAGCGAACGCCGGTCCCATTCTCCGTCATCAGCCACGGCCTTCTCCTTTCGTGACCACCTTCCGCCGCAACTTTCTATCCAACGGGCGGTCACAGCACGGTGCCCAAAGCTGTGACCCGGCTGTGACCCGGGTCTGCGGCCAGAGTCGGGTGGTGCGGACTCCGCGATGGCCTCCGAAGCCGGGGCACCATGCCCTCGGCAGAGACCGCTGTGGTCCATGCCTCCACTCAAGTGCGCAGCTCGGCGATCCCGGCCTCCATCTGCCCCTTGCGACTGGACGGCCGCCCCGCTCCGCCCGCGGCCAACCCCTGCTTGCCCGCCTCCAGGAACAGGGCCTTCCACCGATCGAGGTCTCAGAGGTCTTGTTACATCGAGCGGCCTCGGCGATGGTCATCTCACCCGCGAGCACGGACAACACGATCCGCAGCTTGTGGGGGGCGACTCACGAAGCCTTCCAGGCTCAAAATGCCGACACCGCGCCCTGAGCCGACTCGCGCGGATATTGGCGCGGCATGTGTGTCCCGAACGTTGAGAGGAGCTTGATGTTGTAGGCAGAGCTTCTTGATGTGGTGTTGCGCGGGAGATGAAGGTTGGCCCTGCGGGGGGAGGCTTCAAACCACCTCATGCTGCATTGGCTGAAGACCGT
>NZ_JABVEB010000177.1 GCF_014323665.1 Actinomadura sp. HBU206391
GTCGCCGAAGGGCTGCCCGACGGGGTCGGCGAGGCCGAGGCCGCTGGCCGCTGGGCCGCGGCGGCCTGGGCCTTCGCCAGCCGGTCCAAGGCCTCCTTGAGCCGCTGCTGCGCCTGCCCGTACGCGGTCCAGTCGCTCTTCTTCATCGCCTCCTGGCCGTCGGTGAAGGCCTTCTGCGCGTCCGCGATCGCCCGCTGCACCTCGGCGCTGACCTGTTGCTGATTACCAGGGGGCGATCCGGTGTCGCCCGGCGGCGGGGCCACGGGAGCGGTGCCGCCCTTGAAGACCTGGCTCAGCGCCTCTTGCAGGGTCGCTCCGGTGCCCACATCACCGCCGTACATGACCAGGACCTGCCTCAGGATCGGGTAAGGCTCCTGTTCGGTGCCGCCGGCGGCCTGGGCGTAGACCGGTTCGACGTAGAGAAGTCCCCCGCCGAACGGCAGTGTGAGCAGGTTGCCGAGCACCGTCTGGGTGCCGCCGAGCCGCAGCCGGTTCAGCACCTCCTTGACGTTGGAGTCGGCCTCGAAGGTGTTCTGCACCTGCCCCGGTCCCTGGATGGGCGAGTTGCGCGGCAACTCCAGCACCCGCATCTGGCCGTACGTCGCCCCGGGTGTGGCGTCGACCGACATGAACGCGGCCAGGTTGGGGCGGCCGCGCGGGTTGTAGGCCGTGGTGAGCGAGAACTTGGGCGCCGGATCGCCGGGCATCTTGAGGCTCAGGTAGTACGGCGGCTGGGTCTTGCCCTTGCTCGTGGTGGGGTCCTGCGGGACCTCCCAGAAGTCCTGGCCGCTGTAGAAGGCGCCCGGCTGCTGCACGTGGTAGCGGGCGAGGACGCGCCGCTGCACCTTGAACAGATCCTCCGGGTACCGCAGGTGGGCCATCAACTGCGGGGTGATCTCGCTCTTGGGCTGTACGACGCCCTTGAACGCCTTCATCCAGGTCCGCAGGATGGGATCGGTGTCGTCCCACGCGTACAGCCGCACCGTGCCGTCATAGGCGTCCACGGTGGCCTTGACCGAGTTGCGCATGTAGTTGACCTGGTCGTTGGCCTGCCGGGCGACGGCCGAGCGGGTGTCGGTGACCGTGTCGCGCGTGGCGTCACCGAGGCTCATGCGCTCGGAGTACGGGTAGCCGGCCGAGATCGTGTAGCCGTCCAGGATCCACAGGACCCGGCCGCCCACGACGGCGGGATAGGGGTCGCCGTCGAGCGTCAGCCACGGGGCGACCCGCTGCACCCGCTCCCGCGGCGTCCGGTCGTAGAGGATCTTCGATTCCGAGTTGATCGCCCCGGACAGCAGCAGGTTCTTCTCCTGGAACTTCACCGAGTAGAGCAACCGGTTGAGGAACGACCCGATCGGCACGCCGCCGTTGCCCTTGTAGGTGTTGTTCTGCTGGCCCGCCGGGCTCTCGTCCGGATAGTCCAGCTCACGGTTCGGCGAGCCCGCGGGCGCCCCGACGACGGAGTAGTCGGGTGAGCGCTCGCCGAAGTAGATCCGCGGCTCGAAGTTGCCGAGCGACCCGGTCGGCGGGACGTCCTTCTCGACGAAGTCCGGTTCGCCCCTCTCAGTGATCTTGTTGCCGGACGCGCCGACGAATCCGTAACCGTGGGTGTAGACGAGGTGGTCGTTGACCCAGCCCTTCCGGCCCTCGGGCGCCCCCTCGATCTCCCGTACCGCCACGACGGTGTCGCGGTTGGCGTTCTCGAGCTGGTAGCGGTCGATGTCGAGCACGTCGGGGAACCGGTAGAAGTTCCGCACCTGCTGGAGCTGCTGGAACGTCGGCCCGACCACCAGCGGGTCGAGCAGCCGGACACCCGAGATCGTTGACGCCTCGCTGCGGAGCTTGTCCTCGGAGGGTTTGGTCTCGGCGCCGTACGGCGTCACCTGCGCCTTGTCGACGCCGTACGCGGCGCGGGTCGCGGTGATGTTGCGCGCGATGTACGGCGACTCCTTGTCGAGCTCGTTGGGGCGTACCTGGAACTGCTGGATCAGCAGGGGGTAGACGCCGCCCACCAGCACGGCCGACAGAACGAGCAGGCCGAAGCCGACGCCGGGCAGCATCATGCCGCGGCGCACGATGTTGACGAAGAACATCACCGCGCAGATGAACGCGATCACGGCCAGGATCGTCTTGGCCGGCAGCACCGCGTTGACGTCGGTGTACGACGGCCCGGTCACCACCCCGCGCTCGGACAGCGCCAGGCCGTACCGGTCGAGCCAGTAGGCGATCGCCTTCAACAGGACGAAGACGCCCACCAGGACCGACAGATGCGCTCTCGCGGGCGGGCTGGCCTTGTCACCCGGCCCCTGCAGGCGCAGGCCGCCGTACAGGTAGTGCACGATCACGGCGACGAGGATCGAGAGGATAACCGTTGCGAAGATGTAGCCGAGCAGCAGCCGCAGGAACGGGTAGGTGAAGACGAAGAACGAGATGTCCTTGTGGAACTGCGGGTCCTTCTTGCCGAAGGAGGTGCGATTCATGAAGGCGAGCCAGGTGTGCCACTGCCCGGCCGCCGATGTGCCGGTGAGCAGGCCGAGGGCACCGATGACCGCGATGGCGATGAGCCGGCGATGGGGGTCGACGGCGGTTCGGTAGCGCTCGAGGCCCTGCTGTTCGACCGACAGCGGCCGGTAGGCCGGGCGCAGGCGGTAGGCGATCAGCATGTTGGCGCCCACGACCAGTCCCATGAGGACCCCGGCGCCGACGAACAGCAGCACGCGGGTCCACAGTTCGGTGGAGTACACCGAGGAGAAGCCGATGGAGCGATACCACAGTAGGTCGGTCCAGATCGCGGTGAAGACCAGGAACAGCACGACGACCACCGCGAGGATCGCTGCTACCGGCAGAAGCAGTCGTGATCGGCCGGCACCGATCCCACTTCTGAAACCGGGAGTCCGGAAGGTCAAGGCTCCGCTCCGTTCATGGTGGCGCTCGTTCGTCGTCGCGCGCGGGATCGGCGCGACCGCAGCGAGGTGCTGTTAGTGCAACTTACCGAGGATGCGGGGGGTTCCCGCTCTACCCCCTGCCGATTGAGGGAAAGATGGCGGCGTGACCCACTTGGAAGAAGTTGTACGGGATCTTGAGCGGCACTCGGCGGAGGGCGGATGGGACGCTCCGCCGCGACTGTACGCGCTTGTCGGGACCGCCGAGCTGCGGGCCGAGGAGCCCGACCTCGCGGATCAGCTTGGTCTGCCGGCCGACGTGGACACGATCGCCGCGCTAGAGCAACCACCGCTGCCGGGCGACAAGGCGATCGAGGACGTCCTGGCCGCGATCGCGTGGCCGGACGGGGTCATGGGCTGTGCCCTCGTGGTCGAGCGCATCGTGTTGCCGCCGGACGCCGAGGACGAACTGCCCGAGACCGAGGCGGAGATGGTCTCGTACGCCAGCGGCCACCCGGCCCGCGACGACGTACGGGTCGTCGTCGGGGTGCTGCGGGACGGCACCCGGCACGCGGCGATGCGCTCGCGCAAGCACGACACCGACGACGAGGTCCTGTCCGGCCCCGACCTGGTGCCGGCCCTGGCCGACGCCCTGGCAGCCACCCTAGAACCCGACATAGACCCCGACGAAACCAACTGACCCTTCACCCCCGGAAACCCACGGGCAAGCCAACTGGCCCACCGCAAGCCACCCGGCCGCGTAAGCCACCGGCCCACCGTGACATCCACCCGTGGTGAGCCCTCCACCCGCCGTGATCATGCAATTGTTCCCGGCCGCGCTGCAGCCGAGCACATGAAGTCAGGCCCATGCGAACAATTGCATGATCACGGCAGACGACACCCTGCCGTGATCATGCAATTGGTCGCCGGGGACTGCGCCGGCCTTGGCGCCTGCGCCGGGTCTGGGGCGTACGCCGGTCCTTGGGTGGGGGTTGCGGGTCAGGATCTGGGGCAGGCGGGGACGGTGCCCTGGCCGGTGCGGAGGGCGTCCAGTGAGGTGACCGCGCTGTGCAGCGTGTCAGCCTTGATCAACCGCAGCCCCTTGGGGGCGGCCTGGGCGGCCTCGACGCAGTTGCGCGCGGGCGTGAGGAACGCCGTGGCGCCCGCCTCGCGAGCAGCGATCATCTTCTGCTGGATGCCGCCGATCGGGCCGACCTCGCCCTCCGGCGTGATGGTGCCCGTGCCGGCGATGAACCGGCCGCCGGTCAGGCTGCCCGGCGTCAGCTTGTCGAAAATCGCGAGCGAGAACATCAGCCCGGCGCTCGGCCCGCCGACATCGCCCACTGTGATCTTCACTTTGAAGGGGAACTTGAAGCTGTCCCGAAGCGTGACGCCCACAACCGCCTGCGACTTGTCCGTCGGCGCGGCCACGGTGGTCAGATCGACCTTGCGCTCGACCCCGGCCCGCTCGTAGGTGACGGAGACCTTCTCCCCGGCCTTCTTGCCGGAGATCGCAGACTTGACGGCGTCGACGTTCTCGGCCTTGGTCCCGTCGATCGCGACGAGGTGGTCGTCCTTGCGCAGCCGGCCATCGGCCGGCATGCCCTTCTGGACGGCCATCACCGACACGGTGTTGCCCACGGGGATCTTGAGCTCGGCCAGCGCCGCCGCGACGGCCGACTGCTGGGAGTTCTCCATCTGCAGGGTGTTCTCCTGCTCGACCTGCTTCACGGTCTCGTTCTTCGGGAACACCGTCTCTTCGGGCACGATCGCCGTCTTGGAGTCGAGCCAGCCGCGCAGCGCGGTGAACAGGTCGATGCGATTGCCCGGGCCGCCCCGGTAGGCCACAGTCGTGAAGTTCAGGTTTCCCTTGTGGGGATAGACCTGCCGCCCTTCGATCTGGATGAGCGGCATGCCCTTCTCACCAGTGCCCAGCGTATTCGTCGTCGGACCCGGAGTCAGTGCGACGTACGGAACCGGGATCAGCGCACCCACCAGGCCCAGCACCAGGACCAGGATGCTTGTGACGACGAGTGTCGCAGCACGACGTGACATGCCCGGAAGCCTAATCCGTCCTCAGCACGCCCCGACCCACTCGGTGGTGCCGTCGGCGAAGAGCTGGTGCTTCCAGATCGGCACCTGGGCCTTGACGTCGTCGATCAGCCGCCGGCAGGCCTCGAACGCCTCACCACGGTGCGCGCACGACACCGCGACGACGACGGCGAGATCACCGATCTCCAGGTCGCCGACCCGGTGCACGGCCGCGAGTCCCCTGACGGGGAAGTCGGTCGCGACCTTCTCGGCGACCGCCCGCAGTTCCCGCTCGGCGCTCGGGTGGGCGCTGTACGACAGCCGGGTCACGGGCTGCTCATGGTCGTGATCGCGCACCGTTCCCACGAACAGGGCGGTGCCCCCCGCCCCGCGATCATCGACGGCGCGCAGCACCTCGTCGACCGACAACGCCGTGTCCCGGATCCCGATCAGACCGATCACGTCCACGCGCAGCCTCCTCTTGGCTCACTGGTCTTCGCCTCACTGGATCTGGGCGTTACTGGATCCGTCTCTTGCGCCTGGCGCGCCGTACGACGGCGGCGGCACCGATGACCGCGACCGTCGCACCGGCGGCAGTGGCCATCGTGGCCTCCTTGCCGCCGAGCCGCCGCCCGGCGAGCGCGTGACGCCCCGCGGTCTCCTCGACCAGCGCGGCCAGCGCGGAGGCGTTGTCATGGGCCGGTTTCCAGCCCGCCTCGCGCAGGGCGACGCAATCGATCACCCACGGGTACACGACGTACTGCAGATCGGTCGCCGGGGCCGGCGTCACGCCGATCCGGTGCAGCCGCTGAGCCGTGCCGAAGGTGATCACGGCGGGCAGTTCGAACCGCCGCTTGCCGGTGATCTCCTCGACCTCTTCCTGCTCCAACCAGCCCTCGGAGCCCACTGCGACGACACCTGTCACTTTGCCCAGCACGGCCAACTCCAGCGCCGTCACCAGGTCGTCGACGTGGCAGAACTGCCAGCGCGGCGCTGATCCCTTGACCGCCAGCAGCCGTGGCGCCTCGAAATGCCGGGTGACGACCGTGTCGACGCCGGGGCCGACGATGGCGGCGGGCCGCAGCACGGTGACCGTCATGCCGGGATGGGTCACCGGGGCCCGCGCGGCGAGCTCCTCGATCTCCAGGAAGTCCCCCGCGATGCCGGCGTCGGGCTCGCCCCGCAGCGGAGCGTCCTCGGCCAGCGGCACCGGGTTGTCGGCGAGAGCGCCGTAGACCATCGCGCTGGTGACGAGCACCACACGACGCACCCGGGCCGCCCCGGCCGAGGTGACCACGGTCTGCGCGCCGCGGACGTTGTAGGTGCGCCGTTCCCGTTGCTCGACCTCGGGCGACCATTCGACGTCGAGATGGACCAGCACGTCGACGTCGGCGAGCCGGTTGGACAGCATCGGGTCGCGTACGTCCACGACACGCCAGGTCACATCCGGCACATCCCCCCGCTGCGCGTCGAGTGCGACGACCTTGCGGATCTCCTCCGACTGCGCGAGCCGAGCCGCGAGCGCACGCCCGGCTCCCGTCGCCGCACCGGTGACCGCGACGACCGGACCCGTACTACGCCGAGGGCGAACCTGTCCCTTTGCCATGGAGAGCGCCCCCTTCCTCTGTGCGCCTCTTCGCCTGGACCGACTAACGTGGCGTTATGACCCCATCATGCAGCCTGTGGTCAACCGATGAGTGACATACCCTTCGGCTTCGGCCGGCCGGGCGGCGACGGCAACGATGACGACAAGCCCCAGGATCCCTTTGCGGGCATGGGCGGAGACATGCGGCAGTTCGCCGACATGCTCCACCGTTTCGCCGACATGCTGACGCACCAGGGCGACGAGGGCGGCGGCCCGCTGAACTGGGACCTTGCCAAGAACATCGCCCGTCACACGGTGACCGAACAAGGTGATCCGTCCATTGTCGACGCCGAGCGCCGTCAGGTGGAGGAGGCGCTGCGGCTGGCCGACCTCTGGCTCGACGAGGGCACCTCGCTGCCCGCGGGCGTGCGCTCGCCGAAGGCTTGGAGCCGGTCGGAGTGGATCGAACAGACCCTGCCCGTATGGTCGAAACTCTGTGATCCCATCGCCGCGCGCATGGTCGACTCCCTGGGCGGGGCACTTCCCCAGGAGATGCAGGCGGTGGCCGGACCACTGGTCGGCATGATCCGCCAGATGGCGGGCGCCATGGTCGGCGGCCAGGCCGGTCAGGCGCTCGGAGCCCTGGCCCTGGAGGTCGTCGGATCGGCCGACGTCGGTCTTCCGCTGGCGCCCGAAGGGGTCGGCGCCCTGCTGCCCGCGGGGGTCACCGCGTTCGGCTCCGGTCTGGAGGTCTCCGACGACGAGATCAGGCTCTTCCTCGCGCTGCGGGAGGCCGCCCACCAGCGGCTGTTCGCCCATGTTCCGTGGCTTCGCGGGCATCTGCTCGGCGCGGTGGAGGAGTACGCGCGCGGCATCACGGTCGACCTCTCCCAGTTGGAGCAGACCGTCTCGGGGCTCGACCTCAGCGACCCCGAGGCCCTGCAGCAGGCGCTCGGCGGCGAACTGCAGCTCCAGCCCGAGGAGACGCCGCAGCAGAAGGCCGCGCTGACGCGGCTCGAGACCGCCCTCGCCCTGGTCGAGGGCTGGGTCGACACGGTGGTCAACACGGTCGCCGCGGACCGGTTGCCGGCCGCCGCCAAGCTCGCTGAGGCCGTACGGCGTCGCCGCGCGACGGGCGGGCCGGCGGAGCGCACGTTCGCCACGCTCGTGGGGCTGGAGCTGCGACCGCGACGGCTGCGCGAGGCCGCCGCGCTGTGGCGGGCGCTGTCCGACCAGCGAGGGATCGACGGGCGCGACGCCGTCTGGCAGCACCCCGACCTGATGCCGACCTCAGGCGATCTGGACGACCCGGACGCCTTCGTCCACGGCACCCAGGCCCACCTCGACATCTCGGCCCTCACCGGTACGCCGGCGGAGGAGGAGCAGGCCAAGGGCGCGGACCAGCCGGGCGACCGGCCTCAGGACCTGCCCGAGAGCACCTCGGGGGACGACACCGACCCGCGCAAGGACGACGGCGACTCGTGACCCGGCCCGGTCCCGCCGGACCTCTGGCGTCAGCGCCCGCGCCGTCTCTGCACGCCGACGCGGTGCGGGTGCTCGGCGAGTGGGCGGCGCCCGACGACGCACAGGACCGGTTGCGCGAGAGTTTCCTCGAGCACCTCCGCTCGTACGCCGACGGGATCTGGCGGGAGTGCGCGCCCGGGCACGTCACCGCGAGCACGGCCGTTCTCGACGCCTCGCGCTCCCAGGTGCTGCTGACGCTGCACAGCAAGGTCAAGGCATGGCTCCAGCTCGGGGGCCATTGCGAGCCGGGCGATCTCTCTCTGCGCGACGCGGCGCTGCGGGAGGCCACCGAGGAGTCCGGCATCCCGGGGCTGCGGATGCTCCCGCACCCGGTACGGCTGGACCGGCACGCCGTGCGCTGCCATCCCGGCGGCTCCTACCACCTCGACGTGCAGTACGTGGCGATCGCGCCCCCGGGGGCCCGGTTCGAGGTCAGCGCCGAATCCGACGATCTGCGCTGGTTCCCGGTGACGGCGCTGCCCGACCGCACCGACGACGCGCTGCGGCGGCTCGTCGCCCGCGCGGCCGCCCTGACGCCGGAGCCACCGGAGGCGCCGTCGGAGTGAGAGAGCTCACTCCGAGGCCATGCGGCCGCGCGATCCAGTATGTGACGAAGGTCACCGGCCGAGCGGATCTCCGGCAAGCAGTGCACGGGTGTTCTCCCAGCCTTCGAGGCCCGGGTCGAGCAGCGCCACGTCGGCGGGCGTGCGGAGCCGATGCCAGCCGGGGCCTGTCGGCACGAGACCGGGGCGAGGAGCCGCCGTGCGCAGACGCGCCAGCGCGTCGGCGGTGTTCAGATCCACGGTCTCGAGGGCGGCCGACAGCCAATCCGGCAGTGGAAGGCGCGCGGCCAGCGCGACCAGCCCGCCGCCGGCGGCGGGGGTGGCCGACGCCGGAGCGTCCCCGAGTGCGCGCAGCAGCTTGCCGATCAGCAGGGGCGGCAGGTCAGGGGCGTCCGGCGCCACGAGTACGGCCTCGCGCGCACCGAGGGCGTGCAGGGCGGCGAACACCCGGCCGAGCGCCGTCTCCCGTACGATCACGGTGCCCGGCCAGGTGACGGCCTCGGCGTCACTGTCTCCGGCCAGCGGCACCGCCAGCGCGGGCGTCACCAGCTCGAGCCCGGCGACCACCTCGTACGTGTCCTCCAGGAGGGCGAGCCGGAACTCCTCGGCGTCCACCCCCGGCGGCGCGGCGTGCGTCGGCCGGACGGCCAGCACCGCCACATGACGACCGGTGGGACCGGTCACCCGGCGGCCTCGTGCGCCATCTCCTCGACATCGTCCTCGTCGTCCATGCCGGGCAGGTGGGCCGCGGCGACGATGCCCTCGAGGAAGCCGCGGGCCCGCTCCGTCTTGGGATAGCGCGACACGAGCTCCCAGAACTCCGGCCCGTGCCCGGGTACGAGCAGATGGGCCAGCTCGTGTACGAGCACGTAGTCGACCACCCAGGACGGCATGCCGCGCAGCCGTGTCGACAGCCGGATGGTGCCGTCGTCGGGCGTGCACGATCCCCACCGGCTGCGTTGGTTCTCCACCCAGCGCACGCTGACCGGCTCGGCGTCACCGCCCAGGTAGCGGCGGGACAGCTCGCGGGCACGGTCATGCAGGGCGGTGTCGCTCGGCCGGCGACGACGCTCTCGTTCGGCGAGTCGCTGGAGGATGGTCGCGATCCATTGCTCCTCCTCGGCCGCACTCAGCCGGGAGGGCACCATCACGATGGTCTTGTCACCATCACGGTAGGCGGACACGGTTCGCCGCCGTCGGGCGCTGCGGCGGACCTCGACGTTGGGGGGCACGATAAAGAACCGTACCCAAAATTTTGCATTCTCCACAGGGGGTGGACCACGTTTTAGCAGGTCAGAAACGACTAAATCGTTCATCCCCAGCAGTTTCCACAGGCTACGCCAAGGGTTTCCACAGTGACCCGCCGTGACGTCCCCACCAAATCCACACCATCGTCCACAATGATGCGTTGACGCCCCGATGGCCCCCGCTTACTGTCTCAGTCTCACACGGGGCCGGGAGACCGTAGCCTCTCCCCGCACCGGACCTGGAGGCCCCGAGCCCCCGGTCACCCGCTTGGCAGGGGAAGGGAAGCGGAGGGCCGCGGCCGGGGCCTCCGCCGGTCGGACGGGCTTTCGAACCTTGCCGGGGCACCGTGAGCAAGGACACGCTTACTGCGTCCTCGCAGGTGGCGGCCCCCTCTCAACGACCAGGCGAAACGATTGCCAAGAGATCGTTGTGGCGAGAACCACTCTCATACCTGACAATGGGGCTCGTGAGCGACCTCCCCCGCCGCGCGGTGACGCGGACAGCGAAGCTGGCGTCCCTGCCCATCGGATTCGCGGGGCGCACCGCCCTCGGAGTCGGGAAGCGCACTCTCGGCAAACCGGCCGAGCTGGTCGCCCTCGAAATCCAGCAGCGCACCGCCGACCAGCTGTTCAAGGTGCTGGGAGAGCTCAAGGGCGGCGCGATGAAGGTCGGCCAGATGCTCTCGATCTTCGAGGCCGCTCTGCCGCCCGAGATCGCCGGGCCTTACCGCGCCACCCTCACCAGGCTGCAGGAGGCCGCCCCGCCGCTGCCGGCGAGGGCCGTGCACAAGGTGCTCGAGGAGGGCCTCGGCGCTGGCTGGCGAGACCGGTTCGCCGAGTTCGACGACAAACCGGCCGCTGCCGCCTCGATCGGCCAGGTGCACAAGGCGATCTGGGCGGACAGCCGCACCGTCGCGGTCAAGGTGCAGTACCCCGGCGCCGGCAAGGCTCTGATCGCCGACTTCAACCAGCTCGCCCGGCTGAGCCGGCTGTTCTCGGTGCTGATGCCGGGGCTCGACATCAAGTCGATTCTCGCGGAGCTGAAAGAGCGGGTCGCCGAGGAGCTCGACTACACGATCGAGGCGGCGTCACAGTCGACCTTCGCCCAGGCATACGACGGTGATCCTGATTTCTTCGTCCCCGCGGTGGTGGCCCAGTCCGGCCACGTGCTCGTCACCGAGTGGATGGACGGCGGCACCCCCCTGTCCAAGATCATCAGCGAGGGTACGCAGGAGCAGCGCGATCGAGCCGGCCTGCTGTACTGCCGCTTCCTGTTCTCCGGCCCGGCGCGCTGCGGGCTGCTCCACGCAGACCCGCATCCGGGCAATTTCCGGCTGCTAGACGACGGGCGCCTCGGTGTGCTCGACTTCGGCGCCGTCGATCGGCTGCCGGGAGGGTTCCACCGCCGGATCGGGCGGCTGATGCGGATCGGCACCATGCTGGACGTCGACCTGATCGAGCAGGCCCTGCGCGAAGACGACTTCATCCGCGAGGGCGTCGAGATCGATCCCAAGGCGCTGCACGCCTTCATCGCGCCGGTCGCCGAGCCGCTGATCGAGGAGACCTTCAAGTTCAGCCGCGAATGGCTGCGGCAGGAGGCGGCGCGGGTCACCGATCTGCGGCCCACCAACGTCGTCCGCCAGCTCAACCTGCCGCCGTCGTACGTGCTCATCCACCGTGTGGTCACGGCCGGCACCGGTGTGCTCTGCCAGCTGGAGGCCGAGGGCCCCTTCCGCGGCGAGGCTCTCGCGTGGGTCCCCGGTTTCGCCGATGACCCCGACCCCGCGAGCTTGGAGGAACTCGACGACTCGGGCGAGGAACTCGCCGGCTGACCTCCCCGCCCGCGATCGTCCGCACCCGCGATCGCCGGGAAACCTGGTCGTTCGCATCCGCGGCGGCGGCCTGCGTGACCTCACCGTCGAGCGGGACCCCTGGGCAGGGCGGGATGCATCCCGCCGGTCTCAG
>NZ_JABVEB010000178.1 GCF_014323665.1 Actinomadura sp. HBU206391
ATGACCCCCGAGACGGTGTACGTGCACGCCGCGTCGCTGTCCGCGGACTCCTACCACCGCATCGCCGCCAGCGGCGGTTCCATCTCCGTCTCCACCGAGAGCGAGCAGAGCGCCGGCCAGGGCTACCCGCCCACCTGGGCCGTCCGCGCACACGACATCCCGGTGTCGCTCTCGATGGACACCAGCGTCTGGTGGAGCGGTGACCTGTTCTCCGCCATGCGCACCACGCTCGGCGCCGACCGCTCCCGCGTGCACATGGAGGCGCACGCCAACGGCGACACCGTCACGCACTGCAGCCTGCGGTCCGACCAGGTCGTCGCCTGGGCCACCCGCGGAGGGGCGCACGCCCTCGGCCGTGACCATGAGCTCGGCAGCCTTGAGGCCGGTAAGAAGGCCGACATCGTCCTCATCAAGAACGAGCATTCGCCCGTCTCGTTCCCGGTGCTCAACCCCTTCGGCCACGTGGCGTTCCAGGCCCAGCGCGGGGATGTGCACACCGTCCTCGTCAACGGTCGCGTGGTGAAGAACGAGCACCGCCTGGTCGGCATCGATCTCGCCGCGGCCCGCGCCGAGATCGAGCGGACCGTCGATCACCTCCGGTCGACGATGGGTGAGGAGACATGGCAAAAGGGGATGAACCCTGACATTCCCGAGACGGCCATCCTCGACAACCCCTACACCTACACCGACTATCACAGCGCCTCGACGCACAGCAGCTGAGCGCCGCCTGAACCCGCTCAGTGCGGCGCGCGGCCGGCATCGGCTCCATGTGCGATGCCGGCCGGGCCTCACGGTCATCTGCCGGGATGCAGGGTCATCTGCCGGGAATGCCGTTCAGCAGCCAGCGGCCGAGCACGGCGCCCGCGATGGGCAGCGGCACCACGCCCGCGCCGAGGCCCACCTCGACCAGCAGATCGAAGACCCGCTGGCGTCGGGACGCGACGTCGATCGCGGCATCGATGAAGCTCGGTGACTGGGCGGCCCTGGCCAGCACGTCGGTGGTGCGCAGGTGACGTCCGAGGGCGTTCTGGAGCCCGCGCCGGTAGGCGGGCAGCGGATCACCGGCCGCCTGGACGGCGGCCTGCCCCGCGAGCCGCCCGGAGAGCAGCGCGTAGTAGATGCCCTCGCCGGTGAGCGGATTGATGAGGCCCGCGGCGTCACCGGCGAGCATCACCCGGCCCGCACCGTGCCCCGGCCGGCCGGGCGAGAGAGGCAGGTGGTGGGCGCGCAGGTCCCGGGCGGGCAGATGCGGCAGTATCTCGGCGAGCCGGCCGTGCAGCACCTCCCGACCGGGGCGGCCGGTGGCCCGCAGCCGGGGCAGGAGCATCCCGAAGCCGACGTTGGCGCTGCCGTCCCCGATCGGAAACGACCAGGCGTACGCGGGCCATCCCTCCCGCTGCATGACGATGAGCTGGACATCGTCGTCGGCCGGTACGTCCGCGTACCCCCGGACGGCGATCGCGAGGTGCCGGTCGGGCGGCGCCGGCATGCCGATGAGACGTCGCATGGCCGAGTTGGCCCCGTCGGCGCCGACGACCGCGCGGGCGGTGAGGACGCCGTCGATGACGACGCGATCGCGGTGGGAGACGAGCGCGCGAACACGGTGACGGCGAACCTCGACCCCGCGCGCTCTCGCAGCCTCGACGAGGCGGGCGTCGAACACCTTGCGCGGCACCACGTAGTTCGGCCGGGCGACGGTGGCGCAGACGCGCGCGCCGCCAGGGGAGATCACCGACAGGTGCCGCGTCGGCCGGTGGTCGGCGATGAGGTCGGGGAGGCCGAGCAGGGCGAGTTCGTCGCGGCCATGGGCCGCGATACCGTCGCCGCAGGCCTTGTCCCGGGGGAAGGCGGCCCGGTCGAGCAGGAGGACCCGAGCCTCCGGGCGCAGTTGTTTGGCGCGCAGGGCCGCCGCCGAGCCGGCCGGGCCACCGCCGACGATCACCAGATCCCACACGTCATCCACCGTGCTGAGCCTGCCACCGGGTTCTCAGGTGAAACCTCCGCGCACATCCGGCCGGGTCGGCGACGTGACGCCGATGGGCGTCACGTCGCCGCCGGGCACCGTCATCCCGAGGGGGGCAGAGCGGCGCTGAGCAGCGCCTTGATCTCGGCGAGCTCGCTCTTCAGCTCGGCCATCTCGCTGCGAAGGGCCTTGACCTCGGAGTCCTTGGCCATGTCCCGGTAGGTGTTCGTCAGGAAGGACGAGCCCTTCCAGTTCGGGCCGCTCGGGCCGCCGGGGGGAGCGGGAATCGAGTCGCGTCCCCAGACGGCGTTGAAGACTTCCTCAGCGTTCATATCCAGTTCCTCCTCGAACGGTTTGGTCGATGCGAGTGTTCCGTTGTTGATCAGCTTGCGAAGGATGTTCCCGCAGCACGACGTCGATGTGAAAGCGCTGTGCGGTCTCAGGGCCGGCCCGACCTCCTTGCCCCTGAGCCAGGCCCGTAGCTCCCTGAACGCGTTGACCTGGGCGGCCGTGGGCGACTCTGACGGGCCGCTCATGAACGTCACGCTGTACCAGGTCTCGTTGCCACCGGGCTGTGCGGCCTGGACCTTGTTGAGTCCGCGGCCCTCGAGAACGATCCCGTGCGGGCATACCGCGAAGCTGTAGCCGATGTCGGCCCATCCCCGGCTCGGGCCCATGTGGAACTTCCGGGTGTCGCGCCAGTACGTCCGGCACGAGGCGTGCTTCTTCTTCGCGAGGCCCTGGTTGCTGCCGTCGTAGTGGACGGCGATCCCGTTGCGCGGCGATGCCGAACCGGCGGCGCTCCTGGGCCAGCCGAAAACGGATCGCTTCTCCAGCTTCACGCCGAGGCCTCCAATACGGGGAGAGTGAGAGCGTGGTCGTCATCCGTGGTCGTCAGCCGGTATGGGGGCCGTCCGGCAGGTGCGGTGGTGTCATGGGCCATCGGCGTCCACTCCCTCGACGTAGGTGTCGCCGGGATCGATGACGCCCTCCTCGGGCACCTCCGGCTCCGGTACCTCGGGCACGTCGATGTCCTCGATCTCCGGCTCGGATTCGGTCACTGATTTACTCCTTCGCGGCGCCGGTGAAAGAAAATGCCTTCAGGTCGTCGCCTGCGGCGGTCCCGGTCGCCTCATTCCCGGGTAAACCCAGGTCGCCTGACATGGGCGAGGTTCGGCACTCGCAGCACAAAGAGAGGGACCCGGCGCGGCGGTGGTCAACCGTCCCTGACAATCTGACATATATGCATTTACAGCGCCTCAGAGCGTACCGGGGTCGCGCCGTCCACACCATGGGCTTGCCCGGCCGATCCTTGCCGAATGTGGCCAAGCGGTGTCGTGCTGTGATGACCGGGTGGGTGGCGTGACGGTGAATCCCCACGAAGACCCGGGTGTTCCGGCGGTTCAGAGGGGCGTGCACGGGTCCGGTCTAACGGAGCCACGCGCAAGACCAGGGGTGATTGGGCAAGTGTTTGCTTTCTGGTCCGCAGGGCGACGAAATATTGATCGACGCCGAGGTCCCGGTGAACGTGTTCGAGGAGGACCTGGCGGGCGACGCGGTTCCCTGTTCCGGTACGGCCGACCCGTGGTGCGCCACGGTCCGCCTGCGGCGACCGGTGGACGACCCCGTGTACCTGGCGGTCCGCTATGCCGAGTGTCCCACCGCGCCGGTCCGGGCCGCCGCCGGTGGCTGTGGCTGCGGCTGCTCGGGGGAGTGCGAGTACAGCCGGATCCGGGACGGGTTCGTCATCAAGGTGCTGAACGAGCTGCCCTCGTCGTACCGGCCCTTGCCCGGGCACGTGTACCCGGACTTCGGCGGCGCGCTGTGGTGCGACACCGGTGACGGCGCCGGGCGGCGGCCCTGTCCCGCCTGCCCGGCGGACCCCTGGGTGGTGCTCGCCGAACTGCGGCTCACCGGCAGCGCGGTCAGCGAGGTGCTCCCGCTGTCACAGCGCCGATTCACGACCGCGTTCGACCGGCGTGGCGCCCGATGCGACGACCGGCGATGTGCTCGACGATGTGCGCGGCGTCGGCGCCGATGCCGGCGAACACCGAGGACGGTTCGGAGTGCAGCCACGGCAGCCCGACCGCGTACAAACCCGGATGCGTGGTGACCCCCCTGACGTGACGCGGATATCCCCACTCGTCCAGTGACTCCAGCCGCCCGTACAAGTGCATCCCCCGCCGAGCGAATCGCCGCAGGTCGATGTCGTGACCGCCGTCCTTGCCGGACAGGTGCGGGTCGCAGCCGAACCGGGCGGCCGGGGTCGGGAGGTCGGCCACGGTCGGGAAGGGATGGCCAACGTCGGCGCCGTGCAGCAGGATCTGCAGCATCCACCAGATGGTGTCGCGGCCACGGTAGCGACGAGGTGCGGCGAAGCATCTCGAGACGGCCAGGTGAACGTCGCGGCCCGCCTCGTGCAACTCCTCGGCGATCTGCGTGCCGGACTGTCCGGTGCCGACCACGAGCACCGCGCCCGCGGCCAGCCGTCCCGGACGCCGGTACTCATGGGAGTGCAACTGCTGGATGCGGCCCGGGAGATGCAGGGACGCGGCCGGCACGTTCGGCCGCTGGTACGGCCCGGTCGCTAGCACGACATTGCGGGCATGGATCGTCCCGGCACCGGTGTAGGCCACCAGGTGATCATCTGATGCGGCGAGGCGGGTGACCGTGGTGCCCAGACGTACCGGCGCGCCGATCGCGGCGGCGTACTCCGTCACATGGTCCACCACCTCCGCGCGCGACATGAAGCCGTCCGGATCGGGCCCGGCATAGGGCATGCCGGGCAGCAGGACGGTGAAATTCGGTGCGACCAGGCAGAAGCCGTCCCAGCGGTCGTTCCAGCCGCCGCCGAGACGGCCCCGCCGCTCCACGACCAGGTGGTCGAGTCCTGCCTTGGTCAGCCAGTGACTCGTTGCCAGTCCCGCCTGCCCGGCGCCGATCACCAGCGTGTCGACCCATTCGCGCGCGCCCCCGGGCACGCCCCCGCTGCCGCCCATGACCGCTCCTCCGGATCTCACGACCAGTGCTCGTGGCATGACGGTAGGCGCCAGCCGGCGTTCACCGCGTCGAGAGAAACACGCAAATCAGCGGCACGACCGTCGTGGGTGATTCTGTGTAGGCGGATCCGCGGGATGCCTACAGGAGGCCATGCTCGTAGGCGTGGGCGGTGGCCGCCGCCCGGGAGGGCAGCCCGAGCTTGCGGAGGATGTTGCTCACGTGGCGCGCCACGGTCTTCTCGCTGAGGAACAGCTCATCGGCGATCCCGCGGTTGGTCCTGCCGGTCGCCACGAGGGCGAGGACCTCGGTCTCACGTGCGGTCAGCGCGCCCATCGCTCCGGCGACCGTCTTTCCGGCCAGCGCGTCCACCCTGGCCAGGTCGGGTGCGCCGCCGAGCTGCTGGAAGACCCACCGTGCCGCGTCCAGTTCCATCTTCGCGCCGTCCTCGTCGCCGAGCCGTCGGCAGGCAAGCCCGACGAGCACCCGGACGCGCGCGCACTCGTACGGCACCTCGAGGTCCTGCCAGGCCGTCCACGCCTGGCGCAACTCGGGCAGGGCGGCCCGCGCGTCGCCTTCCGCGAGCAGAACGGCGCCATGCGCCTGGGCGGCCGTCGCGCGCAGCAGCGGAACGCCGAGGTCCGCGGCGATGCCCGACAGCTCATCGGCCGTGGCACGCGCGGCCCTGACGTCGCCCTCGGCGAGCACGATCTCCACGTAGGCGGCGAGCAGTCTGGAGCGGGTCGCGCGATCCCTCGCCTCGCCGGCCACGCGGCGGATCGCCGCCGTCGCCGCGCCGACCTGTCCCTGCGCGAGCCTTAACAACGCCAGGCCGGGCTGTGGTTCTCGCCCCCGCCGGCTCGCCTGGCGGTAGGCCTCCTCGGCATCGGTGAACCTGCCGCACAGCCGGTGCAGTTCGCCCTGCTGGTAGAAGGCCGCGCCGGCGGCCGGATCATCGGACCTGCGAAGGAACCGCTCGCACGCCCGCCGCACCTCCTCGATCGCGTCCGTCCAGGCGCCGTGCAGTTGCATGATCTCGGCACGATGCACCAGACACTGACCGCGGTAGGGCTCCAGATCGGGCTGGGACTCACACCAGCGGGTGAGCGCGACCGTCCATTCCTTGGCCCGGCGCAGATCGTGGACCTCCTGGCACGCCTCGATCAGGCCGCAATACACCGTCCCGGCGACGATCGCCGACACCTCGTCCGCCGTGACCGCGATCATGATCTCGTCGAGCAGCGCCATCCCCTCGGCGGCCTTGCCCTGCTGGATGAGCGCACGGCCCTGGACGTGCCGCGCGAGCATCACGAGATCCAGATCGCCGAACCGCTCGCCGATCTCGACGGCCTGGCCGACGAGGGCATACCCCTCTGCGTGATCCCCTTCGATGACGCGCTGTCGCCCAGCCGTCATCACCAGATATCCGCGTTCCGCACAGTCGTACCGGCCCTCGTCGAGCAACCGCGCCGCTCGCCCGAGCCAGCCGCCGCCGCGCGCCGACTCACCTCTGTTCAGCAGCCCGAAGGCCAGCCAGAACGCGCACCGCGCGGCCCGTACCGCATCGCCCCGGCTCACCAGTTCGTGATGCGCGCGCTCCCAGAGGCCGGCGCTGTCGCCGTCCCTGCCGACCAGATAGGCGGCCATCGCGAACCTTTCGAGATCGCCGGCCTCGAGCCCCGACTCGCGATCGACGGCGGCCAGGTGGGCATATGCCTCTGCCCACGCCTTCCTCGCGAAAGAGCTACGCCCCCGATCGAGCCGGTCGGCCGTGGTCACACCGTCACCTCATCACACGAGGACGGCCGCCGCCTACGCCCGCAGGCGAACGGCCACTCACGGGAGCTCGGCGGCGAGGGCGCGCAGGATCCGGTAGGCGATCTGTGCGGTGCGGATCTATTCTCACTCTGACTTCGAAATGCGAGTGCGAGTGCGATCACAGAATTTCGAGGAGGCTCCATGCCGAAGCCGTTCGCCTCGTCGGCCGATCTGGGGGACAAGCAGCAGACGCTGGAGGTTCTGGCCGACGGTGTGTACGCGCTGACGGCCGAAGGTGATCCGAACGTGGGTGCCATCGAGGGCGAGGACTTCCTGGTCTGTTTCGAGGCGCTGGCGACTCCGGTGGCCGCGGGGGAGTGGCTCACCCGGCTGCGTCAGCACACCGGCAAGCCGGTGCGCTATCTGGTGCTGTCGCACTATCACGCGGTACGCGTGCTGGGCGCGAGCGCCTTCGACGCGGAGGTGATCGTCGCGCACGACAACACCCGCAGGCTCGTCGCCGAACGCGGCAAGCAGGACTGGGAGTCGGAGCTCGGCCGGATGCCGCGGCTGTTCAAGGAGCCCGAGTCCATCCCGGGCCTGACCTGGCCGACCGCGACCTTCAGCGACCGGTTCACCATCGACCTCGGCGGCGGTCGCGGTGAGGTGGTCCTGCGGTACTGCGGCCGGGGCCACACCGAGGGCGACATCATCGCCTGGCTGCCCCAGCAGAAGATCCTCTATGGCGGCGATCTGGTGGAGGCGCAGGCCGCGCTCTACACCGGCGACGCCTTCCACCGGGAGTGGGCGTCGGGCACGCTCGACGCCGTCGCCGCGCTCGGTGCCGAGACGCTGGTCGGCGGCCGGGGCGCGGTGGCGTACGGCCGCGACGCGGTGGACGCCGCGATCGACCAGACCCGCCACTTCCTGCGGGTGATGATGCGGGAGGTACGGGCCGTACAGGAACGCGGTGGGACCCTCAAGGAGGCGTTCGAGGCCGTGCACGGCGAGCTCGAGCCGCGGTACGGCCGTTGGCCGATCTTCGAGCACTGTTTGCCGTTCAACGTGTCGCGCCTGTGGGACGAGCTGTCGGGCATCGACCGTCCGTATATCTGGACGGCCGAACGCGACCGCCAGGTGTGGGACCAGTTGCAGGGCTGACGATGCCGGACCCCGTCGTGGTGATCGGCGCCGGCCCCGTCGGGCAGACCGCGGCGCTGCTGCTCGCCCGCTGGGGACTGCGGGTGATCATGCTGGATCAGCGGCTCGAGCGCGATCCGGTCGGCTCCAAGGCGATCTGCCAGCAGCGGGACGTCCTCGACATCTGGGCCGCCGTGGGCGCGGGCGCGATCGCCGGGGAAGGCCTCACCTGGACCACCGCCCGCACCTACTACCGTGACCGGGAGTTGTTCTCCTGGACCTTCACCGACCGGGGCCGGTCGCCGCTGCCGCCGTTCGTCAACATCTCGCAGGCCCGTACCGAAGAGATCCTCGACGGGTGCGTCGCCGCCGCCGATCTCATCGAGATGCGCTGGGGCCATGAGGTCAGCGGGCTGACCCAGGACGCCGACGGTGTGACGGTCGAATGCGCGAACGGCGCCGTCGTGCAGGCCGCGTACGTGATCGCGTGCACCGGCGCGCGCGGCGGTGTCGTGCGCCGGGCACTGGGGCTGCGATTCGCGGGAACGAGCTTCGACGATCGGTTCCTCATCTGCGACATCCGGGCCGAACTGCCCGGCTGGGAGGATGAGCGGCGCTTCCATTTCGATCCGCCGTGGAACCCGGACCGGCAGGTTCTCATCCATCCCTGCCCCGGCTCGACGTACCGGATCGACTGGCAGGTGCCGCCCGGATTCGACCTGGCGGCCGAGGAGGCCGACGGCCGGCTCGACCGCCGTATCAGGCAGGTCACCGGCGGCCGCCCCTACGAGATCGTGTGGCGATCGGTGTACCGGTTCCACTCGCGGATCGTGGACCGGATGCGCGTGGGTCGCGTCCTGCTGGCCGGCGACTGTGCCCACCTCGTCGCACCGTTCGGCGCCCGCGGCCTCAACTCCGGCGTTCCCGACGCCGAGAACGCCGCCTGGAAGATCGCCTTCGTCGCCCGAGGATGGGCGCCCGCGGACCTGCTGGAGACCTACCACCTCGAACGGCACGCGGCCGCCCTGGAGAACCTCGAGGTGACGGGCGCGACGATGCGGTTCCTGGTGCCGCAGGGCGAGGCCGAGTGGCGGGCCCGACGCGAGATCCTCCACGCCGGCGCCGCCGACCGCGCCACCGCGGCCGCCACCGTCGACTCGGGCCGGTTCGCCGAGCCCTACTGGTACGTCGACTCCCCGCTGACCACACCCGAACCGAGCCGCCCGTTCTCCGGTCGCCCGCCCAAGGGGCATGTCCCCCTCCCGGCGCCCGGTGTCATCGTGCCCGACGCACCGGTCACGATCCCGCGCCGGCCACATGCCGTACGCCTTCGCGAGGTCGTGCGGGAGGGGCTCACCCTGCTGCTCTCCGCGGAATGCGACCACGAGGCCCTCGGGCGGTCGGCCCGGCGGGCCACCGCCGCGCCGCTCACGGTGCTGCGGCTGCACGAGATCGACCCCTCAGGCCGGCTGGCCGAGGCGCTCACCGCCCGGCCCGGCGAAGCGTGGTTGATCCGCCCCGACGCCCACATCGCCGCGGTGCTGCCCGCGGCCGATCCGAGCGCCGTGGCCGTCGCAGTGCGCCGGGTGCTCACGGCCTGAGCACTGCGATCACCGATCACCGGAGCCGCCGAGACTCATGGCCAAGGAGAAGGGACGATGGCCGTTGGTCGCCGGCCAGAACACCGAGGTTCTCGGCTCATGACCGTGGCCGGATCTCGGCGCTCATGACCTCTCGCGTGCCGTCGCGAGCATCGGTCTGTGCGGGTTCGGTGGCGCGGCCGGGCATCCGGTCGCGCGTTCGGGCATCGCGACTGTCACCACGTGCACATCGCCAGGCCAGGACGAGCAGGACCACCAGCGTGGCCAGCCCGCCGAAGCTCCAGGCGAGGCCGCCGCCCATGTGCTGGTCATGGAGCGGCGAGGCGCCCCAGTCGCGGTCGAGCGCCGCGTACCAGTCGCCGGCGAGCACACCGCTCGACCTCATGAGGCCGATGCCGAAGAGGGCGTGGAAAGGCATGACGACCAGCGTCAGGATGAGCCGCGTCACCGGGCGCAGCGGGTGCGGTCCGGCGCCCGCGCCGATGACGGGCCACAGGTACAGCAGTCCGGTGACGAGGAAGAAGACCATGGTGAGTGCGTGGAGGGCGTGGTCGCGCATGGACGCTTCGAACAGCGGTGAGAAGTAGAAGCCGTACAGGCCGACGACGAAGATCGCCGGCGCCACCAGGGGGTGGGCGAGTACTCGCATGACCTTGCTGCGCTGTACGGCGACCAGCAGTTCACGCGGAGTCCGGCCGGCCGCGGCCGGGGCCCCGGCCAGAGCGCGCAGTGCGAGGGTCAGGGGAGCGCCGAGCAGCAACATGGTCGGCGCCAGCATGCCGAGCGCGATGTGCTGCACCATGTGCGCGCTGAACAGGACCATGCTGTAGCGGCCCAGAGCGCCGCAGGTGGCGATGAGCACGATCGCGAGACCGGCGAACCACGCGAGGGTGCGGGGCAGGGGCCAGCGGTCCCCGTTGCGACGTAGCCGCACCAAGCCGGTGGCGTAGAGGCCCGCCCCGGTGACCACCAGCACGAGGAACAGGGGATCGAACCGCCAGTCCAGGGCGTACGCGCCGAGGCCGGGCGGCCCGGGAAGCGGGAAGCCCAGCAGTACCGCCGCGCTGGTCTCCAGCGGGAGGTCGGACGGTGGTGGCGGTGTCCGAGACAGGCCGGCGGCCAGGCCGAACGCGGCGGCCATGATGACGATCTCGACCGCGGCGAGGCGTGCGAAGGTCTGGGTGCGGCGGTGGGCTCGCAGCGCCGGAATGCTCGAACGGCGATGCCACCAGCCCAGCGCGGCCAGGCTCGCGAGCGCCGCCGCCTTGAGCGTCACGAGCACGCCGTAGCGGGACCCGAGGTGCGGGCCGCCAAGCCGGATCCAGGCGTTGACCAGCCCGCTCGCCCCCACGGCGGCGAAGCACACCAGAGCGAGTCCGCTGTAGCGGACAACGATGTCCGGGAGCCGATCCGCGACCCGTGCTCCGACCAGGACGAGCACGACCAGCCCGCCCACCCAGGTGGCCGCGCCGACGACATGGACGGCCAGGCTGAAGACGGCCAGCGCGTGGTCTCCCGTGGACATGGAGTGGCCGGTGAAGACCGGCGGCAGCAGGCCCAGCATCGCGAGGACCAGCAGGTATCCGGCTCCGCCGGACGTACGCGGCAGGCCGGCCGCGACCGACAGCATCGCGGCGACGACGGTGACGCCCAGCAGCGCACGACCTTGGGGCAGGTCGGACAGGTAGCCGAGCAGGTCGGCGCCCGATATCACCGTGGTGACGGGCATGCCAACGAGCTCCGAGGTGGAGAAGGACGCCAGGGCGAGCGTGGACACGGCCCAGGCGACCGCGCTGAGCGAGGCGGCGCGCATGCAACGCCGCCCGGCGGCGGACAGGTCAGGTCCCTCGCCCGGAAGGAACACCACGCCCATCAGCAGCCAGCCCACCGTGATGGCGCCGGCCGTGTTCATGGCGAGCTTGGAGATCGGCAACCCGACCGTGGTGAGGTGACCCGCCTGCCTCAGCGTCGGAACGCCCGGTCGGAACGCCCCGCCGAAGCGCAGGACGACGGCCAGCGACAGCAGTGCGACGGCGGCCGCGCCCAGCACCAGCAGCTGCCGGTCCGTGCCGAGAAGGCCCTGGTCCCGTTGGGGCTCATCCGTCATGACGGCCCCTGCGGACGGCCATCACGATGGCGGCGGTCAGCGCGACGGCCACGCCGCCGAGGGCGACCAGAGCCCAGGACGGACCCGATGCCTCCTCGCTTCGGCGGTCGGATGCCGCGGGGGCGGGGCCTGGGTCTGAAGCGGCCGGCGTGCTGACGGATGTGCCGG
>NZ_JABVEB010000179.1 GCF_014323665.1 Actinomadura sp. HBU206391
GGGCGGCCGTCTTGTGGCACACCGCGGGCTCAGTCGAGCCGCTGCCGCCAGAGCCGGGCCTGCCGCCAGGTTGCGCCGCCGTCAGCGGTCGTCATCAGCGGGTGGTACAGCACGCAGTCGCTCTTGCCGCTCGCGCAGCGCCCGTACGTCGCCAGTGCCCACCCGGTGCGCCCGTCGGCGGCGAAGGTGACGGCATGCGCCCCGTCGGCCAGGCCGGGGGGACGCAGATCCGGAGCGGCGGAGGCTCCCGCGACGGTCGCCCGGCGCGGCGCGAGACGGTAGGCGTGTCCGCCCGCCGTGTCGACCACGAGCGGAGCCGCACCCGCCGAGGCCACCGGCACCCTGACCCCGGGGCCGGTCCTGCCGTGCACCGCCACCCGGTTCGTCTCGCGCCACGTGCGGCCCTTGTCGGCCGTCGTGAGCAGCGCGACCTCCGTACGGTCGTCCGCGGTGACCACGGTGACCGGGACGACGCCGCCGACCGGCGGTGCCACCGTCATGCCGCCGGCGATGTCGCCGAGCCGCAGGTCCGCCCGGCTCCAGTGCCGGCCGAGGTCCGGCGAGCTGTGGAGCTCGTCGTCGGCGACGCCGCCGGCCAGCCAGGTGCGGCCGCCCGGGTCCACCGCGACCTCCCCGGCCACCGGAGCCGACCGGGCCGCCCAGGAAGCACCGCCGTCCGTGGTGGCGAACAGCGTCGCCGCCGAGGACATGGCACTGCTGGAGGTCTTCGCCAGGATCACGCCGTGCGACGCGTCGCCGAACGCGATCCGCATCCGGCCGTAGGCCACGGGGGGTGCCGCGGCGTCGCGCGCCGTTCCGGTCTGCCACGTGCGGCCCCCGTCGCTGGTGCGGGCGATGGTGATGGTGTCGCCCGAGGCCGCCGTCACGTACCCGTTCGACGCGTCCCTGAAGACGGCGGCACGGGCGCTGCTCGCCGGGACCGGGGCCTTGGCGTCGGTGAAGGTGGCACCCGAGTCCCGGCTGATCAGGAGCCGGTCGGCGGTGAGCACCCAGCCGAAGCCGGGTGTGACGAGCGCGGCGTCGATGGGGGGCGCGCCGTCATCGGACGCCGGGGCGGGCGCGCTGCCCGTCGCCCGCACCGAGCCGCACCCGGTGATCGCCAGTGCCGAACCGAGGCCTATGAGGGCGAGGGAGGCGAGCCTGCCGGTCCGCCGCCGTTCGGTGTGCTCGATGTCTCGCTTCATCGTCTGCCGCCCGCCCTTCACTCGCAGCCCTGGGGGCTGGTGAGCGCGTCCGGACCCGGATAGACGGGCCCGTTGGAGCAGTCACTGTCGATGTTCATCGTCACGCCGTTCCACGTCTCGTTGTGATCGCCCTGGTACTGCTTGTGCCGCTGCCGCCCGGTCCAGTAGCCGCTGGAAACGCAGGCCATGTTGCGGACGCTCTTGATGCCGTCCCAGTCGGCGCCGTCGATGAAGTCCGGTACGTTGGCGATCGTCGCGTACTGGCTGAGCCCCGACGCGCAGGCCGAACCGTAGACGCCCGCCTTCTGCGCCGGCGCGACGTGCATCTGGTAAACCCAGCCGTTGATGAACGACTTCGCCGCGTTCATGCAGCTCGAATTGGTGGTGTCGAAGTTCTCGAGGTCGTAGATGGCCGGGGCGTTGGCGGTGTTCCAGCCGAGCGACACCATCTTGTTGTAGACCGCCAAGGCCTCATTCCTGCCCTGGGTGTAGGCGGTGGAGGTGTTGGAGCTGAACCGGCTGCCATAACCGGTGCACGGGGCCTGCGGACCGACCCACAGCGGCAGGAACTGATAGCCCATCGCGCGCAACTGGCCGACCTCGGCATTGGTCCATCTCTTGCAGCCCGTGCCATATGCCGAGCCCCCGATGTAGATGCCCATGTTCCAGTACGGGGTGTTGTTCCAGAACGCCTGCGCCTTCGCGATCGAGGCGGCACAGGCGTCCCAGCCCATGTGGATGCTGTTTCCGAACGAGGCCTGGGCGGGTGGTGCGGCGGGCAGTGGTGCGACGGAGATCAGTCCGGCGAGCAGGGCCGCCTGAGCGGCGAGCCATGCCCTGGGGCGGAATGAGCGGGGTCTGAGGCGCATTCGACTACCTCCACGCGTCTATCAGGGATTCGCTACGTCCAAGATCAGACGGGCAACTCGCGATCAGGCAATGACCAGTGCGCCTGAGAGCGAGGCGGTAACGGCTCAGTATGGAACCTGGCGGTTGCGGGACAGTTGCGGCGCGGTTTCGGCGATCCAGAAGCGCTTTCAAAGCATGCGAGCGGCGCTCGATATGGCCGAACATTCGGCGGGCGGCGCCGATCGCACTGTCACACGCACCCGATGCCATTCCGGCCATGACCGGATTCCATGACCCGCTTTTCCGGCCGCCATGACCCGGTTTTCCAATCTCCATGTCACAGTTCTCTGGTTTCCATGGCCGAGTTCTGTGGGCCGCACGCGCGACAGGTATGTACAGGGGCGACACAACGCGTGATCATGGGGTGGCAGACCCGACCCCAGGTGGTTCGCGAGCGAGGAACGTGGCGATGGAGTTTCGCGTTCTCGGAACGTTGCAAGTGAGCCGTGACGGGACTCCCGTCGTGCTCGGCGCGGCCATGTTGCGGCGATTGCTGGCGACCCTGTTGTGCAGGCCGGGACGGCACGTACCTGCCGATGGCCTGATCCGTGCGCTGTGGGAGGGGACCCCGCCCGAGAGCGCGCGCAAGACGCTCCAGGTCTACGTGCACCGGCTTCGGCAGGCGCTCGACGAGAACGGCCGGATCGTCCATGAGGCGGGCGGCTACGCCGCCGTCGTCTCCTCGGCCGAACTGGACGCGCTGAGGTTCACCGAGCTGGTGGCCGCGGGCCGCGCCGCGCGGGGCCGCGGGCAGCCCGAGACGGCGAGGACGCGGCTCGAGCAGGCGCTCGCGCTGTGGCAGGGAGCCGCCTATGCCGACATCGAGGGAGTCCAGCTCGTCGCGGACGAGGTTCGCCGGCTCGACGAGGAGCGGCTGTTCGCCCATGAGGAGCTGGCCGCCGCGAATCTCACTTTGGGCCGCCACGCCGAAATGGTGCCCGGCCTGGCCGAGACGGCGAATCTCCATCCGTATCGGGAACGGCTCGTCGCCTACCTCATGATCGCGCTCTGCGGCGCCGGCCGGCAGGTCGACGCGCTGGAGATCTACCAGCGAACGAGGGCCACCCTGCGCGACGAGCTCGGAGTGGAACCGGGTCAGCTGCTCACCCGGGTGCACCAGGCCGTCCTCAAGGACGGCGAGGCGGCGTCGGCCGTCGGTGAGCTCCTCGGCCCGACCGGGCACGGCGGCGGCGCCGAGCAGATCTCCATCGGTCGCGCGCCGTCCGGCCGTGCCGGGAACGTGCCAGAACCGCGGCCGCGGCCGCCGGGCGAGGGCCCGGCGCGCCAGATCGCCGACGTCGGGGGCACGGGGCCTCCCGACCGGGCGGCCATCGCCCCGTGTCATCTCCCGCCGGACATCATCGATTTCACCGGCCGTGACCGGCAGGTCGCCTCGCTCTGCGGTCTGCTCTCCGACGCCGGAGCGTCGACCGCGACGGTGGTGGCGACCGTCGCCGGGCAGGCGGGCGTCGGAAAGACGACGCTGGCGGTGCATGTCGCCCATCGCCTGCGCGAGACGTTCACCGACGGGCAGTTGTACGTCGATCTGCACGGCACCGAGGCGCGCCCGGCCGACACCCGCGAGGTGCTCGGGCGCTTCCTCATGGCCCTGGGAGTGGCCGGCCCGGAACTGCCGGAGGGCCTGGAGGAGCGGGCCGGACTGTTCCGCGCCATGCTCGCCGACCGCCGGGTGCTGGTGGTGCTGGACAACGCCGCCGACGAACGGCAGGTGCGGCCGCTGCTCCCCGGCGGGCGGGGCTGCGCCGTCCTGGTCACCGGCCGGCGCAAGCTGGCCGGGCTCAGCGCCCACGCCATGCGTCTGGACGTGCTCGACCCGCGCACGGCTCGGGAGCTGCTCGCGCGCATCGCCGGGCCCGACCGGGTGGTGGCCGAGCCCGCCGCCGCGGCCGAGATCGTGGACCTGTGCGCCCACCTGCCGCTGGCGGTGCGGATCGCCGCGGCGAGACTCACCACGAGGGAGCACTGGAGCCTTGAGCACCTCGCCGATCGGCTCCGGCATGAGCGGCAGCGTCTCGACGAGCTCGCGGTGGGAGATCTGTCGGTACGAGCCGGTCTGGCCATGAGCTACGGCGCCCTCGGCGCCGACGCCAAGCGGGCGTTCAGGTTGCTCAGCCTGCTCGACGCCCCCGACTTCGCCGTCTGGACCGCCGCCGCCGTCCTCGACGTCACCGCCGGAGAGGCCGAGGTCCACGTCAATGAACTCGTCGACAACGAGCTGCTGGGGCCTGCCAGGGGCGATGGCCCTCAGCGGTACCGCTATCGTCTGCACGACCTGGTCCGGCTCTACGCACGTGAATGTGCCGAGACGGTCGAGACGCCCGACCAGCGGATCCAGGCGATCACACGTGCGCTGGGCGCCTGGCTGGCGATGGCCGAAGCGGCGGACGCGGAACTCACCGAGCGCGTCGCCTCGGGTCTGCGCGGCGTGGCGCCCCGGTGGCACCGGGCTCCGCTGCCGGCGAGCACCTCGGAGACGGACGCGCTGGCGTGGTTCGACGGCGAACGCCTGGCGCTCAGGGCGAGCGTTTCGCAGGCCTGTGAGGCCGGCCTCGACGAGCTCGCGTGGGAGCTGGCCGACCGGGCGATGAACTACTACGCCCATCGAGGTCTCTACGGAGACTGGACGTACACACACGGGCTCGCGCTGCGAGCGTGCACGCGCGCCCGCAATCGCTGGGGCGAGGCGGTCATGGCGCGCGACCTCGCGTTCCTGCGCATGACCGGGGTACCGGTGCCCGGACACTCACCGGACCACAGCGCGGCGTCGCTCTCGACGTTCCAGGAGTCGGGGGAACGGCACGGCACGGTCGACATGCTGACGCTCGGGGCGTTCGCGGTCAGGCACCATGGAGATCTGGACCGCACGCTCGCTCTGATGAACGAGGCCATGCCCGTCGCGGAGCTCATCGGCTATGAGCTCGGCCAGTGCCGGCTGTGGTACCTGCGGGCCGTCATCCACCGTGAACGAGGACGGCATGAGGAGGCCGCCGAGTGCGCCGGGCGCTCGCTGGGCATGGCCGCCCGGGCGGGCACTCCGCACGACCAGGTGCTGGCGCTGTGGGAGCTGGCGGGCGCCTGCCGCGACCGCGAGTCCTTCCGGGTCACCGGCCGCCGACTGCGCGATCTGCTGAAGATCTGTCGCCACCGCAAGCAACGCCTGCTCGAGGCCTACCTGCTGCTGTCCCTCACCGAACTACGGCTCCGGTTCGAGGAGGCGAGCCCGGCGGAGCCGATCGAGTGGGCGCTCGCGGTGTTCGAGGAGCATTCCGTCACCTTCGGCCAGGCGGTGGGGCTTCGGCTGCTGGGCGAGTCGCGGCTGCTCGACGGCGGACCCGGGCGCGCCATCCCCTGCCTCACCGAGGCCGTCCGGATCGCTCGCGGCCTCAGCAACGCCCACGAACTGGCCATCGCACTCAAGGCCCTCGGCCGAGCCCACCGCGCGGCCGGCAACGACACGGCCGCCCGCCATTCGTGGCGGGAGGCGGAGCGGCTGTTCACCCGGATCGCGAACGAGGCCGAGGCCGCAGAGGTGGCGGAACTCCGGGGGCGGACGCACGCGCTGAAATGAGAACCCATCGAAGGTGGTGGTTCACTCACGCCGACGTGGGTCAACCCGGCGACGTGCTCGGCTCGGCGGTCGGGGCGAGATAGGCGCCGATCCAGCGGTCCAGTTCGGCGAAGGTCTTCTTGCGCGCCGGCTCGGCCGACAGCACGAGGTCGTGCAGGCCGTCCGTGATCCGGACCAGCGTGACGTGGTCGCCGAGCCGGGTCGACCAGCGGGCGATCTGCTCCACGTCGAGCACCGCGTCCGCGCGGGTCAGCGCGTCCATGCCCGGCTTGGGCTTGACGCTGCGGGTCGAGCACATGACCAGGACGGGCACGTCGATGCCGATCCCCTTGTGCACGCGCAGCTGGCCACGGCGCACGGCGGCCAGCCAGGCGGCCCGCACCGGGAATCCCTCGATCGGCTTCCAGGCCAGGTCGAAGTCCCATTCGCCGTCGTGGTCCCGGTGGATGCTGCGCGGATAGAGCTCCGACACCGAGGCCGGAAGCCTGGTGTGCGGGCGGGGCCGGGCCAGGGTGCGAGCCAGCCCCGCGCCGACCCGGCGCACGACGGCCGGGGCGTTGATGTCGAGGAAGGGGCTGTTCAGGAAGAGCCCGTCGATCAGGCCGCGGCCCTTGACCCGATCGGCCCACAGGGCCGTGATCAGGCCGCCGGTCGAGTGCCCGTTCATCAGCAGGACGTCATGATCCTCGCGAATGATCCGGACGGCCTCGTCGACCTCGGTGAAGTAGTCCGAGAGGCTGTGGATCATGTTGGGGGTCTGATGCTCCAGCAGCGACCGCCCGTACTTCCTCAGGTCCAGCGCGTAGAAGTCGTACCCCCGTGCGACGTAGAAGTCGGCGAGGTGGGTCTGGAAGAAGTAGTCGACGAACCCGTGGACATAGAGGACGGCACGGCGGCTCGGCTCGGGGGCACGGCGTCGTACGAGCGTGGCGACGACCTCGCCCTCGGCGTCCCGTCCGAGCGGCAGCCGGAAGGCCTCATAGCCCGGACCGAGCACGTCCTGCGTCGCATCCATGATCACTCCTCTGGCCGATAACCGTGCCCAGCGTACGGTCTCCTGATCCGCGAAGTACCTTGATCGAGGGCGCTGCGCGCTGGAAGCGTAGGCCCGTACCAGCCTGGTCGACCCCCTGGAGTGAGATGGCCGCGCACCTACGCCCCGGCGACCCTGAGCGGCTCGGGCGCTATCGCGTCGTCGGCCGCCTCGGCCGAGGCGGCATGGGCACCGTCTTCCTTGCGGAGGACGAGACGGGACGCCGGGTCGCCATCAAGGTCATCAACACCGAGCTGGCCGACGACGAGGGCTTTCGCGCGAGGTTCCGGCACGAGGTGACCGCCGCCCGCAGGGTCCGCAGGTTCTCCACGGCCGCCGTGCTCGACGCCCGGCTGGACGGCGATCCCCTCTACGTGGTCACCGAGTATGTCGACGGCCCCACGCTCGCCCGGGCGGTGCGCGAGAACGGGCCTCTGCGCGGGGGCGACCTCGACGGGCTCGCAGTCGGCATCGCCACCGCGCTCGGCTCCATCCATGCCGCCGGGATCGTCCATCGCGACCTGAAGCCGTCCAACGTGATGCTCTCCCCCACGGGGCCTCGGGTCATCGACTTCGGCATCGCCCGCGCGCTCGACGCCGCCAGCGGACCGACCCGCAGCAGTGAGTTCGTCGGAACGCCCGCCTACCTCGCCCCCGAGCTGATGAGCGGTGGGGAGGTCACCGCCGCCGCGGACGTGTTCTCGTGGGGCTGCGTGGTGGTCTACGCGGGCACGGGGCGGGCGCCGTTCCGCGGCGGCACGGTCGCCGAGGTGATGAACCGGGTCGTCAACGACCCACCGGTGCTCGACGGGCTCGACGCCGAGCTGCGCGAGCTGGTCGCCGCCGCGCTGGACAAGGACCCGAACGCCCGCCCGACGACGCGGGAGCTCCTCGCCGGGCTGACCGGCCGCGCGCACCACGATCCGGCCGTCGCCGCCGAGACCGCGGCGTACACCGTGAGCGCGCCCTTCCCCGATGAGGCGGAGGAGCCGGCCGTGCCCGCCGTCGCCGCGACCACGCGCCCGGACGCGTTGCCGCCGGCGGAAGACGCGGTACGGTCACGGCGGCACTGGCGCGACCGGCGGGTCCTCGGCGTCGGCCTCGGCGCGTGCGGGGTCATCGTGGCCGGGGCCGTCATCGCCACGCTCCTGTCGCCGGGCGGCGACCGCGACGGCGGGCGCGAGGGACCGCGGCCGCCGGCCCCCGTCGAGACGTACGTGGCGGCCGACGACTTCAGCGAGCCGCGATCCGGTTGGGAGGACCCCGCCCGCTACCGGGACGGCGCGTACGTCATGGAGCTGCGCGGCTCGGACACCGAGGTGACCGCGGACGCCCCGAGCCCCAACCGGACCCTGCCCGCACGCGCGCGCGTCGACGTCCGTGTGAGGCTCACCGGTGCGGCAGGGGCGGAGGCGGGCGTCTTCTGCCGCTCGGCCGGAGGCTCCTCAGGCGAGTACCAGCTGGTCGTGCGTGCCGACGGCACCGCGCGGATCCTCAAGGACGTTCTCGGCGACGTGCGTTCGCTGGCGGCCGGTGAGTACGTGTCCGGACGCGACGGCCGCGAACTGCTGCAGGCGACATGTGTCCACGAGGACGGCGCGCAGCGGCTGTCGCTGTGGGTGAACGGCCGTCTGGCCGTCCAGGCCACCGACACCGACCGGCCCTTCACCCCGCTCGCGACCGGTCTCGTCGCCCTCCGCCGCGAGGGCGCCCCGGAGGCGTCCCTCTCCTTCGACGACTTCACGGCCTACCGTGTCTGAGCGCGTCCGAGCGCTGAGCGCCGCCGCCGGCTACTCGCCGGCTTCGAGGTCACCCTCGAGCTCCAGGTAGGTCCGGCGGAGCCGGTTCAGGGTCTCGGCGTCCGGCTCTGCCCAGAGCTTGCGCTCGGCGGCCTCGAGCAGGCGTTCGGTGATGCCGCGCAGGGCCCACGGGTTGGACCTGTCCATGAACTCGCGGGTCTCGGGGTCGAAGACGTACTCCTCCGCGAGCTTCTCGTACATCCAGTCGTCCACGACCCCGGCCGTCGCGTCGTACCCGAACAGGTAGTCGACGGTGGCGGCCAGTTCGAACGCGCCCTTGTACCCGTGCCGGCGCATCGCGGAGATCCAGCGCGGGTTGACCACGCGGGCGCGGAAGACCCGGTGGGTCTCCTCGGACAGCGTCCGGGTCCGCACCTGGTCGGGCAGCGCCGAGTCGCCGACATAGGCGGCGGGGTCGCTGCCGGTCAGCGCGCGCACCATCGCCACCATGCCGCCGTGGTATTGGAAGTAGTCGTCGGAGTCGACGATGTCGTGCTCGCGGGTGTCCTGGTTCTTGGCCGCGACGGCGATGCGCCGGAACGACGCCTCCATGTCGCCGCGCGCCTCGCGCCCGTCGAGCCCGCGGCCGTAGGCGTAACCGCCCCACACCGCGTACACCTCGGCGAGGTCCCGGTCGTCGCGCCAGTTTCCCGCGTCGATCAGCGGCAGCAGCCCGGCGCCGTACGCGCCCGGCTTGGAGCCGAAGATCCGCGTGGTGGCCCGGCGCCAGTCGCCGTGCCCCGCGTGGTCCTCCAGAGCGTGGCCGCGCAGGTAGTTGCGGTCGGCCGGCTCGTCCAGCTCGGCGACGGCCGCGATGGCGTCGTCGATGAGGGCGATGACGTGCGGGAAGGCGTCACGGAAGAAGCCGGAGATGCGTACGGTCACGTCGATGCGCGGGCGGCCGAGTTCGTCGAGTGGCACGATCTCGAAGCCGGTGACCCGGCGGGAGGCGTCGTCCCAGACCGGGCGGCAGCCGATGAGCGCGAGCACCTCGGCGATGTCGTCGCCCTGGGTCCGCATCGCCGAGGTTCCCCACACGGTGAGGCCCACACCGGACGGGTACTCGCCCGTGTCGTCGAGGTGCCGCCGGATCAGCGAGTCGGCCAGCGCGACGCCGACGTCCCAGGCGTTGCGGGACGGGATCGCCTTGGGGTCGACCGAGTAGAAGTTGCGCCCGGTCGGCAGCACATTGACCAGTCCGCGGGTGGGCGAGCCGGACGGGCCGGCGGGCACGTGGCCGCCGTCGAGCGCGTGCAGCACCGCGTCGATCTCGCCGGCCGTCGCCGCGAGCCTGGGTACGACCTCGGTGGCCGCGAACGACAGGACCGCCGTGACCGCGGGCAGGTCGCGGCCGGTCACCTCGGCGCAGACGACGGCCGCCTTCGAGACGTCCCAGCGCAGCGTGTCCATGCCGACGACGAGCTTGCGGGCCAACGCCTCGAGCAGGTCGACCACATCCGAGGCGGTGCGGGCCGGTCCCTCCACGATTTCCGACAGCAGCCGCACCCCGGCACCGGTGTGATCGGTCAGTACTTCACCGGGATTCGCGAGAAGGTCTCGCTCGTTCAGGCCGAACGACTCCGCGAGCGCGGCGCGCAGGCCGGGCAGGGCACCGGTGACGCCGCCCCACACCTGGGCGGCCCGCAGCACGGCGAGCACCAGGTCGACCAGGGGCTCGCCGTCCGGCGCCATGCCGAGAATGTGCAGGCCGTCGCGGATCTGCACGTCCTTGATCTCACAGAGGTAGCCGTCGACGTGCAGGATGAAGTCGTCGAACTCGGCCTCCCCTGGCTGCTCGGCCACGTGCAGGTCCTGGTGGAGCTGCGCCGCCTGCACCAGGGTCCAGATCTGCGCCCGTACGGCCGGCAGTTTCGCGGGGTCGAGCGCCTGCACGGTGGCGTACTCGTCGAGCAGTTGTTCCAGCTTGGCGAGGTCGCCGTAGGTGTCGGCACGGGCCATCGGCGGCACCAGATGGTCGACCACGGTGGCGTGGCCGCGCCGCTTGGCCTGGGTCCCCTCACCGGGGTCGTTGACGATGAACGGATAGATCAGCGGCAGATCGCCGAGCACCGCGTCGGGCGCGCAGCCGGCGCCCAGCCCGAGCCCCTTGCCGGGCAGCCACTCCAGCGTGCCGTGCTTGCCGAGATGGACGACCGCGTCCGCGCCGAAGTCCTCCTCCAGCCACCGGTAGGCCGCCAGGTAGTGGTGCGAGGGCGGCAGGTCCGGGTCGTGATAGATCGCGACCGGGTTCTCCCCGAAACCGCGGGGCGGCTGGATCATCAGCACGACGTTGCCGAACCGCAGCGACGCGAGCACGATGTCGCCGTCGTCGACGTAGAGCTCGCCCGGCGGCTCGCCCCAGTGCTCCCGGATGCCCTCGCGCAGCGACTCGGGCAGTGCCGCGAACCACCGCTCGTAGTCCTCCCGCGGCACGCGTGCCGGCGCCCGCCGGAGCTGTTCCTCGGTGAGCCACTCGACGTCGTGCCCGCCCGCCGCGATCAGTGCGTGGATCAGTTTGTCACCGGCCGGCTCGTCACCGCCGGCATAGAGCTCGTGCGGCGGCTCGTCCCCGAGGTCGTAGCCCGCGTCGGCCATGGCCTGGAACAGCCGTACGGCCGAGGCCGGGGTGTCGAGCCCGACCGCGTTGCCCACCCTCGCGTGCTTGGTGGGGTAGGACGACAGGACGACCGCGACCTTCTTCTCCGCGTTGGGCACGTGCCTCAGCCGGGCGTGGCGCACCGCGATGCCCGCCACCCGAGCGGCCCGCTCCGGGTCGGCCGCGTAGACCGGGACGCCGTCCGGGCCCTCCTGCTTGAAGGAGAACGGCACCGACACCAGCCGGCCGTCGAACTCCGGGATGGCGACCTGCATGGCCGCGTCCATCGGGGTCAGCGCGGCGTCCGAGGACTCCCACGCCTCGCGTGAGGAGGTGAGGCACAAGCCCTGCACCACCGGGACGTCGAGCCGCGCGAGCGCGCCCGCGTCCCAGGCCTCCTCGTCTCCGCCGGCCGACGCGTCGGCGGCCACCACCCCGC